>JBDTTE010000149.1:0-9487 GCA_039930785.1 Betaproteobacteria bacterium
AGCGCGTGCGCAGTTCGCGATAGAGCTTGCCGCGCTTCACACCCATTTTCTTGACGGCCGCTTCGGCCTTTTGCTCGAAGCCGGTTTCTCGGCCGTATACATGGTTGAAGCGCCGCGCGATCTCGCGCGTGAATTCGATATGCGGCACCTGATCCTCGCCGACCGGCACGCGGTTCGCGCGATAGATCAGAATATCGGCGCTCTGCAATAGCGGGTAACCAAGGAATCCGTACGTCGATAAATCCTTGTCCGTGAGTTTTTCCTGCTGGTCTTTATAGGTAGGCACACGTTCGAGCCAACCGAGAGGCGTGATCATCGACAGCAGCAGATGCAGTTCCGCGTGTTGCGGCACGCGCGACTGGATGAACAACGTGGCCTGGGACGGGTCGACGCCCGCGGCCAGCCAGTCCACCAGCATGTCCCACACGCTTTGCTCGATGATCTCCGGCGCGTCGTAGTGCGTGGTTAATGCGTGCCAATCGGCGACGAAGAACAAACAGGGAAACTCATGCTGCAGCCTGACCCAGTTCTTCAACACGCCGTGATAGTGGCCCAGGTGCAGGCTGCCAGTGGGGCGCATTCCGGAAAGTACGCGATCGACAAACATTGCCATCCTCTTTGTGAATCCCTGTCTGAAAATTCTAAGCCGCCATCATGCCGCAACGCCGAACGGCACGATGCTACCCTTGCCGCGCCTGACGACGATCGGCGTGTCGCCGGTCAAATCCACCACCGTGGTCATGTCGATGCCGCATGGCCCCCCATCGAGAATGACGTCGACGTCATGGTCGAGTTTTTCGCGGATCTCATCCATGTCGTTCAACGGCATTTCGTCGCCTGGCAGGATCAGCGTGGAGCTCAGGATCGGTTCGCCCATTTCCTCCAGCAGCGCGCGCACGACACCATGGTCGGGCACGCGCACGCCGATCGTGTGGCGCTTCGGATTCAGCAGCCTTTTTGGCACTTCCCTGGTCGCCTTGAGGATGAAGGTATAGCTGCCCGGCGTGGACGCGCGCAGCGACCGGTATTGTATGTTGTCGACGATGGCATATTGCCCGAGCTCCGACAGGTCGCGGCAGACCAGCGTGAAGTGGTGGCGTGCGTCCACCTGGCGAATGCGCCGTATGCGCTCCATGGCCGTTTTGTCGCCGATGTGGCAGCCCAGCGCGTAACAGGAATCGGTCGGATAAACGATGAGCCCGCCATCGCGCACGATGTCCACCGCGCGGCGAATGAGCCGCGGCTGGGGATTGTCCGGATGCACTGAGAGGTATTCGGCCATGGCCCGATGGTCATGCCGCGGCTCTCAGCTGCTGCCAGATGGCCGGCAATGCGCCGGGAATCTCGACCGCGTCGCCCACATCGGGCACGCCCTTGCCCGGCGCGTGGAAATCCGATCCCGACGACAACGCGAATCCGAACTGGCGCGCGAGGCGTACTTGTGTGGAGGAACCGAAGCGCCCTTCGGCATTGACCTCGACGGCATCGCCGTCGGCCTGATCGAAAGCCTCGAACAGCGACTGCATCATGCGCGGCGAAAGGCTATAGCGGTCGGGATGCGCGAGTACCGCGAGGCCTTGGGCGCGATGGATCATTTCTACCACGGCGTTCAACTCGGGCCAGACCGGCGGCACATACGCCTGCCGGCCGCTGCCCAGGTAGAGGCGAAATGCATCGTTGGTATTGCGCACGTATTTTTGTTCGACGAGAAATCGCGCGAAATGATTGCGACCCAGTGCACCCGGGCCACGCGCATGGCGCTGCGCGCCCGCCAGGCTGCCGCCCATGCCGAGCGCGTCGAGTTGCGCCGCAATGCGCACCGCCCGCGTGTCGCGGAGGGCCCGGATCGTGGCGAGCCCCTCGACGAGGTGCGGGGACTGCGGATCGATGTCCAACCCGAGGACATGAAGCGTCAGGTCGTTCCATGTGGCTGAAATTTCCACACCGGCGACCAGTCGAATGCCCGCCTCGGCAGCGGCCAGTTGTGCTTCGGCGATTCCGCCGGTTTCGTCGTGATCCGTCAGGGCGAGCATGTGTACGCCCCGTGTGGCAGCCCTGCGCACCAGTTCCGCAGGCGTGAGCACTCCATCGGAATACGTGGAGTGGGTGTGCAAATCGATACTCAACAGGAAGGTCTGTCTGACGAGGGAGAATATGCATCATAACAAAACGGCACTATCCAATACATTTCGCCTCCCGCGCGCGCTGGCTGTGCTGGCCCTCGCCGTGCTGGTTCAGGAGGCGTTCGCCGCACCCGCGACCTGCGAAAACCACAGTTTGCCCACCCGCGTCGGCATTCTGGAGCTATACACGTCGGAGGGGTGCAATAGTTGCCCCCCTGCGGATCGCTGGGTCAGCTCACTGCCCGCCAAGGGCTTTACGTCCGATCGCATGGTTGCCCTGGCCTTTCATGTCGACTACTGGGATCAACTGGGCTGGCCCGACCGCATGGCCAAGGCGCAATACAGCGCTCGTCAGCGGGCACAGGCCGACCGCAATCAGGCCCGCGTGGTGTACACCCCGCAACTGCTGCTGAATGGCGCCGACTTTAGGGCGGCGAACGATGCCGGCATTGACGATCGACTGAAAAAACTGAACCGCGAACCTGCCCTGGCCGACGTTGCGCTGCGGCAAAATCGGCTGTCGACCGGCGTCAAGGTCGACCTCGACGTACAAGTCGCGAAAACAGCCATGCAGTCCGACGCGCAGGTTTACCTCGCCATCACTGAGAATCGGCTGGACAGTGCCATCAAGGCTGGCGAAAACGAGGGCAAGTTGCTGCACCATGATTTTGTCGTCCGGGACCTTGCGGGTCCGTTTCCGGTCGACAAGAGCGGGCATCTGCATTGGCAGACCGACGCCCCCATCCGGCCCGAGTGGAAAGCCGCCGATCTGTTTCTGACGGCGTTCGTGGAAAACACCCGCACCGGAGACGTCCTGCAGGCGATGAGCGCACCGCTGTGTGTGAAGTGACGGCGGCGGACGTCTACTGCTTATTGGCTACACCTCGACGCCAAGGCGCAAAGTACGCAAGGAGCGCGAAGGAAAGGCAAGATCGAAGTCAATAATGTTGGCGGGACGACCCTCGCAGTTGCGCGGATGTTGTCATTCCCGCGCAGGCGGGAATCCAATGATGCCATCCCACACGATCCGATTTTCTGAAAGAACCGCGTCTCCTGGATTCCCGCCTGCGCGGGAATGACATCGCTGTCGCGTTGCCTCCCATATCCTCTTCGCGGCCTTAGCGTACTTTGCGCCTTTGCGTCGAGATGTTGCCCTCAGGTACCTCACAGGTTTGCGAATTGCAGAAGTCATGTGAGAATAGCCCGTCCTGATTCGCTTCCAACAATAAGACAAAGCACGGGGGAAGGTTGAGCATTCGCGTTCGCAGTCCTCGCGACTTGTGTGCGGGAGCGATATTTGTGCTGTTCGGGTTGTGCGCCCTTGTCGTGGGTCGCAACTACCCGATGGGCACGGCCGTGCGCATGGGCGCCGGTTACTTCCCGTTCGTGCTCGGCTTGCTGCTGGTTCTGCTCGGTGCGGCCGTTTGCATCCGAAGCCTCGTCGTCACGGGTCCAAAGCTCGATGCCATCCACCTGCGCCCCTTGCTGCTGGTATTGGGCGCGATCGGTGCATTCGCCGCGACTGTGGATTCCATCGGCCTGGTCGCCGCCACCATACTCATGACGATCATCGGTGCCGCCGGCAGCCCGGAAAGCCGCTGGATCGAAGTCATCGTACTCACCGGCGTGCTACTGGGGCTTTCGGTCGGCGTGTTCGCGTACGGCCTCGGCCTGCCTTTCAAGCTGCTGCCGTTTTAAATGGATATCCTCGCCAATCTGCATCTTGGTTTCGGCGTCGCGCTGACGTTTTCAAACCTGATGTATTGCTTCGTCGGGGTATTGCTCGGCACGTTGATCGGCGTACTGCCAGGCATTGGCCCCGTCGCGACAATCGCGATGTTGCTGCCGGCGACGTTCACCCTGCCTCCCGTTTCCGCCCTGATCATGCTCGCCGGCATTTACTATGGCGCGCAATATGGTGGCTCGACTACCGCGATACTGGTCAACATTCCCGGCGAATCATCTTCGGTAGTGACCTGTCTGGATGGTTATGCCATGGCGCGCCAGGGCCGCGCCGGCCCCGCGCTCGCCGTGGCGGCGCTCGGGTCCTTCTTCGCCGGAACCGTCAGTACCATCGTGCTCGCGCTGTTCGCGCCGCCGTTGGCAGAGATCGCTTTCCAGTTCGGCCCCGCCGAATATTTTTCACTGATGGTGCTCGGGCTGATTGCCGCGATCGTGTTGGCGCGCGGTTCGCTGCTTAAAGCCATCGCCATGATCGTGCTGGGCCTGCTGCTCGGGCTTGTCGGCCCCGACACCAACACGTTGCTGTTCCGCTATACATTCGGCCTGCCTGAACTCAATGACGGAATCGGATTCGTCGTGGTCGCCATGGGCTTGTTCGGATTTTCCGAGATCATCGCCAACCTCGAGCAACGTGCGACGCGCGAAATCGTCATGGCGAAGATCGACCGGTTGATGCCAAGCCGGAAGGATTTCGCCGACTCCTGGAAAGCCGTGCTGCGCGGGACCGGCATCGGCGCGCTTCTGGGAATACTACCCGGCGGCGGGGCCGTGCTCGGCTCGTTCGCTGCATACACGCTCGAGAAAAAGATCGCGAAGGATCCGTCGCGCTTCGGCAAGGGCGCCATCGAAGGCGTTGCCGCGCCGGAAGCGGCCAACAATGCGGGTGCGCAAACATCATTCATTCCGCTGCTGACACTCGGCATTCCCTCGAATGCAGTCATGGCGCTGATGATCGGCGCGATGACGATCCACGGCATCGTTCCCGGCCCGCAGGTCATGACAGAACGCCCGGAACTGTTCTGGGGAATGATCGCCAGCATGTGGATCGGTAATCTCATGCTCGTCGTCCTGAACCTGCCGCTAATCGGCATCTGGGTCAAATTGCTGTCGGTGCCCTATCGCATTCTCTACCCAGCCATCCTGCTGTTCTGCTGCATCGGCGTGTACAGCCTCAACAATAGCGCCGTCGACGTGGGTCTCGCGGTGTTCTTCGGCCTGCTCGGTTACCTTTTCATCAAGCTCGATTGCGAACCCGCGCCGCTGCTGCTGGGCTTCGTGCTGGGGCCAATGATGGAAGACAACCTGCGCCGCGCCATGCTGTTGTCGCGCGGCCATGCGTCCGTGTTCGTCACCCGCCCGCTCAGCGCCGCCCTGTTGCTGGTGGCCCTGGCGCTGCTCATCCTTGTCGTACTTCCCGTGGTGAGGAAGAAACGTGAAGAAGCATTCGTGGAGTAATCGATGACCAGTTTCGCTCAAACATTCCCCTGGGAGTTTCCGTACGCATCACGACGCATGCCGGTGCTGGCGCGCAACGTTGTCGCGACCTCGCAGCCGCTGGGCGCACAAGCCGGGCTGCGCATGCTTCTACTCGGTGGCAACGCGGTCGACGCAGCGATCGCAACCGCCGTGACACTCACGGTGGTCGAACCGGTCATGAACGGCATCGGGTCCGATGCGTTCGCGCTGGTATGGGACGGCAAAAAGCTGCACGGATTGAATGCATCGGGCCGCGCGCCGAGCGCCTGGACACCGGAACGCTACGCCGGACTGGCGCGTATGCCGACGGAAGGCTGGCACAGCGTGACGGTGCCCGGGGTGGTGTCGGCGTGGGCGGAACTGTCGGCGAAGTTCGGCAAGCTGCCGTTCGAGACGCTGTTCCTGCCGGCGATCGAATACGCGCGCAACGGTTTCCCCGTCTCACCTGTCGTCGCGATGCAGTGGGAAGCGCAGGTCCCGCGATTGAAGGACCAGCCCGGCTTCGCACAGGCTTTCCTGCGCGACGGCCGCGCCCCGCGCGTCGGCGAGACATTCCGCTTTCCCGAGCAGGCGGCGACGCTGGAAGAGATCGCGCGTACGCGTGGCGAATCGTTTTACCGCGGCGCGCTGGCGAAGCGCATCGCGGATTTCAGCACCTACTGCGGCGGCGTGCTGAACGCGGAAGACATGGCCGCACACCGCGCCGACTGGGTCGAACCCATCTCGCAAGCCTACCGCGGCCATCACGTACACGAGATTCCACCGAACGGCCAGGGCATTGCCGCGCTCATGGCGCTGGGCATGCTGGAGCACTTCGACATGTCCAGCATCCCTGTCGATTCCGTGGCTAGCCTGCATCTGCAAGTGGAAGCGATGAAGCTGGCGTTCGTGGATACGTATCATCACGTCGCCGATGTCGCGGCGATGAAGATCGGCGGCCACAGCTTGCTCAATCCGGCGTATCTGAAGTCGCGTGCGCAGTTGATCCAGCGCGATCGCGCCAGCACCCCAGTGGCCGGTACGCCGCCATCGGGCACCGTTTATCTGACCACCGCCGACGCGAACGGCATGATGGTCTCGTACATCCAGTCGAACTACATGGGCTTCGGCTCCGGCGTGGTGGTACCGGGCACAGGCATCAGCATGCAGAATCGCGGCTACGGCTTTTCTCTCGTAGCGGGTCACCCGAACCTGGTTGCGGGCGGCAAGCGCCCCTTCCATACGATCATTCCCGCCTTCATGACGCGCGAGGGCAAGGCGCTCATGAGCTTCGGCGTGATGGGCGCAGACATGCAACCGCAGGGCCACCTGCAGATGGCGATGCGCGTCATCGATCACGGACAGAACCCACAGACGGCCGCGGACGCGCCGCGCTGGAAAATCATGCTAGACGGCGCGTTGTTGCTGGAGCACGCTGCGGGCGAGGATGTCGCGAATGGCCTCGCCGCACTCGGCCATCGCGTCATGCGTGCGCCGCCCGGCAGCACGGAGTTTGGTGCCGCGCAGTTGATCTACAAGCTTGACGATGCCTACGTCGCCGCGTCCGAACCTAGACGCGATGGCCAGGCAGTGGGATTCTAATTAACCCGTGATCGGCCCAATGCACATAGCAAGACATTTCCTCTGTGCGCTGCTTTTCCTGGCGCTTCCTGCACTACACGCAGCGGACTATCCGGAAAAGCCGATTCGCCTCATCATTCCGTACACGCCGGGCGGCACGGCGGACATGCTCGCGCGCACGCTCGGGCAGAAACTGACTGAGAGTCTCGGCCAGCAGATCATCGTGGACAACCGGCCCGGGGCCGGCGGGAACATCGGCGCCGACATCGCTGCGAAAGCCGCACCCGACGGTTACACGCTGGTGATGGGCACCGTTGCCACCCACGCGATAAATGGATTCCTGTATCCGAACATGCCCTTTAACCCGGAGAAGGATTTCGCGCCGATCGTGCTGCTGGGTACCCTGCCAAACGTGCTTGTTGTGAATCCCTCAGTGCCCGCCCGCAACGTCAAGGAACTGATCGCGCTGGCCAGGTCCAGGCCGGGTGAACTGGCGTTCGGCTCCGCGGGCAACGGAACGTCCCAGCATCTATCGGGCGAGTTGTTCAAGAAAATGACGGGCGTGGACATGATCCACGTTCCGTATAAAGGCAGCGCGCCTGCGGTACTCGATCTCATCGGCGGGCAGGTGCAGCTGATGTTCGACAACCTACCGAGTTCGTTGCCGCAGGTGAAGGCCGGGAAGTTACGAGCACTGGCGGTCACCAGCCCGCGACGCTCGCCAGCCCTGCCCGACCTGCCCACGCTGGCGGAATCGGGCCTCACCGGATTTTCGATTACGTCGTGGTTCGCGCTTTACGCACCCGCTGGCACGCCCACGAAAATCCTGGCGAGATTGAACAAGGAAGCAGCCAAAGCCATCGCGTCGCAGGATCTGCGCCAGCAGTGGATAGCCCAGGGCATCGAACCCGCCGGCGGGACGGCCGAGCAACTAGCGGAGTTCCGCCGCATCGAAGCGCCCAAGTGGGAGAAAATTATTCGCGAGTCAGGCGCGCGTGTTGATTAATCTCAGCTAAAGAAAATTTTCAACGCAAAGGACGCGAAGGGACGCAAAGGAAAGCGAAAGTTACAGAAGCGACGGATGCTCACCTTACGTCGCTGGGTCTTGAACTGTCTTCGATGCTGCATCGCTGACGCCCGCCTCGATCGACTCGAATAGCGAGTGTATCAACCTCTCTTGCGCTTTCCTTTGCGTCCCTTCGCGTCCTTTGCGTTGAAAATTGTTGTGACCTGTCCCGTCAGCGCCCGGCCTTGATCGCATTCTCACGCACGGCGGTCAGGCTCGTGCGGGTCGTGATGGCTTCCGGGTCGATGCGCAGTTCGAGCAACGCCGGTTTGCCGGATGCCAATGCGCGTTCGAAAGCCGGTTCGAATTCCGCCGTTTTCGTCAGCGTCTCGCCGTGCAACCCGTACGCTTTCGCGAGTGCAGCGAAGTCCGGATTCTTCAGTGCGGTCGCATATTCGCGCGCCGGATATTCGCGCTCCTGATGCATGCGGATGGTGCCGTACATGCCGTTGTTGATGACGATGAACAACACCGGGAGGTCGTATTGCGCGGCGGTCGCGAGTTCCTGGCCGTTCATCATGAAACACCCATCGCCCGAGAAACTGATCACCACGCGATCGGGATGCACGACCTTGGCGGCGATCGCGGCGGGCAACCCGTAACCCATCGCGCCATTGGTCGGCGCGAGCTGCGTGCGGAACCCGGTGTATTGGTAAAAGCGCTGTACCCAGCCCGAATAATTTCCGGCACCGTTGGTGAGAATCGAATTCGCCGGCAGCCGCTTGCGCAGGAAGGCCATGACCTCGCCAAGATCGAGCGCGCCGGGCATCGCGCCGTGCTTCAGGTTTTTCTCGTAGTCTTCGCGCGCACGATGCGTCCAGTCGCGCCAGCGCGACGAATCCACCGGCGGCAAGGCCGCAGCGGCTTTCGCGAATTCAGCCATGCCTGAGTTGATCATCAACTCGGCCTGGTAGACGCGGCCCAACTCGTCGGCCGAGGGATGCACGTGCACCATGCGTTGCACGGGACGCGGAATGGAGAACAGGTTGTAACCGCCACTGGTCATTTCTCCCAGTCGCGCGCCGATGGTCAGGATCAAGTCGGCGCCGCGCACGCGCTCGCCTAGCGGCGGGTTGATGCCGATGCCGACGTCGCCGCAGTAGTTCGGGTGCCGATTGTCGAGCAGATCCTGCCTGCGGAAACTGCAAGTGGCGGGAAGATTGTTCGCTTCAATAAACGCACGGATGTCGTCGCAAGCCGTGGCGGTCCAGTCACCGCCACCCAGGATGACGAGCGGCTTTTGCGCCTGCGCGAGCAGGTCGCGCATCTTGTCGAGATCCGCCGCGCCGGCATGTGCTTTTACACGCGCATAGGGTCGCGCATCGGCGGCCACCGCCTGGCTGACTAGCATATCTTCCGGCAAGGACAACACCACCGGGCCGGGACGCCCCGAGACGGCGACGTGGAATGCATGACTGATGAGTTCGGGAATCCGGTCCGCGCGATCGATCTGCGCGACCCACTTCGCCATCTGCCCGAACATACGGCGATAGTCCATTTCCTGGAAGGCTTCACGCTC
>JBDTTE010000150.1:0-9424 GCA_039930785.1 Betaproteobacteria bacterium
TTGACCTCATCGGAATGCAATTGAACGCCTCCTCACCCGAAAGCCCTTTCACCACTTACGAGCAGTATTTTGTTCCAGCAATGTTTCAGCCTTGGGCGGCGGCCTTGCTTCGCCGGGCCGGATTGAAACCGAATGAGCGGGTCCTTGATGTTGCTTGCGGCACCGGCATTGTGTCGAGGCAGGCCGCGCCACTGGTCGGCGAGGGCGGGCGAGTAGTCGGGCTGGACATGAATGCTGCGATGCTTTCAGTGGCTCGCTCGCTTGCCCGTCCTGCCGGCGCCGAGATTGTGTGGCAGGAGGGTAACGCCATGTCGTTGCCGTTCGACGCAGAGTCCTTTGACGTCGTCCTGTGCCAGCACGGCATGCAGTTCTTTCCGGATCTGGCCCGCTCAATCCGGGAGATGCATCGTGTGCTTGCGCAAGACGGGCGTGCCGTTGCGATGGTACTTCAGGGTCTCGACAGACACCCCGTTTTCAAGGCGCTGATGGAGTCGGTGGCCCGCCATCTCGCGATACCGCTTTCCGCCGTCATGACGCCCTTCTCATTGAGTAATTGGGAAACGCTGAAGACTCACTTCATTTCAGCCGGCTTCAAAGAGGTAACGCACTTCCAGGAGACGATCGAAGCCCGCTTTCCGGAACCGCCCCGCTTCGTACCTCGATCGGTACTGAGCTCGGCCGCCGCAATTCCGGCGTTCGCGGCGCTCGAACCTTCAGAAAGAGCGGGACTCATCGCAGCGGTGGCGGCCGACCTTGGCGACGTCATGGCAGCGCATCTTCGAGCGGGTTCGATTGCCTTCCCGATGTTTGCGCATGTAGCAGTAGCCAACAAATAGGCCGTGAATGCGAGGTTCGGCCGAACCTTTTTATTGAGCGAACGCGACCCGGATAGTGCATCCGGGGCTTATCTCCAATGTCAGGTCTTCAGCGCCGCGTGGACCGCGTCATGCAGGCGGTCCAGCCCGAACGATACATCGACAATCGTGCCGTTCAGGAAGAAAGCCGGCATGCTGCGCACGCCGCTGCGCTTGCCAGAATCGACGTGTTCGTTCACGCGCTGCCGGTACACCTGGTCCTTGATTTCGTAATCGTAGCGCTCGAGGTCGAGCTCGATCTGTTCGGCGTAATGGCGCAGGTTCTTGGGCTTAAGGTGCGTCTGGTTTTCGTACAGCAGGTCGTGCATTTGCCAGAACTTGTGCTGCGCACCGGCGGCTTCGGCCGCCTCGGCGGCGGGTTCGGCGTTCGGATGCGGCCCGGTAAGCGGAAAATGCCGGAAGACGAAGCACATCTGGTGGCCGAACTTCTTCAGCAGCATCTTTACGGCGGGGTAGGCCTGCCCGCAGGTCGGGCATTCGAAGTCTCCGTACTGCACGAGCACGACTTTCGCCGAATGGCTGCCGATCGAGTGGTCGGTCTTGTTTACCGGTACGGCGAGCGTATGGGAAGCGGGGGTGTTCATGCGTCCTCGGGGTTGGGCTGTGGGCGGGGGGCTGCAGGGAAACATACCCTTTCGGCAATAGCAGGTCCAGCGCTCCGCCCCGGGCGCGCCCGAGGGGCTTCCCAGTCTATTGCGGCTTCGATACCATGCGGCGGTCAGTGCAGCACAATCCACCGCCAGAGAAGGAGTGAACCATGAGCAAGAACCACGACCAGAAAAAGAACGTCAAGAAAGCGGCTGCCAAGACGCCGAAGGAAAAGAAAGAAGCCAAGCGCATGAAAAAGGCCACCAGAGGCTGATTGACCGGACGGCCCGCTTAAGCGGGCCGTCGTTCCATCTGCCCCCCCATTTACGCCGCCGACAGTCTGTCAGTGGCGCCGGGCTTCCGTCCCTGCTGTTTTTCTCTGCGCCTCTGCGTTGGGTGTAGTCAGTGATCAGGTCTTACGACCGTAATTCAGCAACCCCTGCGGCCCCTTCGCCGGCCGCGCGCGGATCGCTTCTTCGTTGGGCTCGATGCCCCAGCCCGGGCGGTCCGGGACCAGCAGATGGCCATCGACGAATTCCGGCACACGATCGTACAGTTCGCTGTCCACGGGAATGCGATCGATATCGGTCTCCATGATGCGCAGGTTCGGCACTGCCGCGCAGAAGTGCGCGCTCATCATCGTGCAAAGGTGTCCGTAGAAGTTATGCGGCGCAACGTTGATTTCGTGCGCTTCGGCGGCCGCAGCGATTTTCATGGACTGCCACGTGCCGTTCCACGGCGTGTCGATGATGGCGACGTCCATGGCCTGCTCGCGAAAGTAGGGCATGAATTCGCGCAGGCCGAGCAACGTCTCGCAGGAACTGATCGGGTGCGGGCTCTGTCGGCGGATGTAGCCCAGCGCCTCGGGCACGAAGCTATCGATCTCGATCCAGAACATGTCCAGGTGGGCAATCGCGCGCAGGATCTTGAGGTAGCCCTCGGTCTTGGCGTTGAAGTTCAGGTCCAGCAGCAAGTCAATGTTCGGTCCGGCACCATCCCGTAACGCTTCGAGGTGCATGACCAGATTGCGTATCACGTCGCGGTCCACGTTCAGGCCCGGCTCGAAGGGCACGCCAAAGCCTGGCCGCCAGCCCGTGGCATTTTTGCCGTTCGCGTCGTAGCTGAAAATATTCGTCTTCATCGCGGTGAAGCCCTTTTCGCGAACTTCGCGGCCGATCGCCTTGACGCCGTCGAGGTCGGTGATCGCGGGCTTGTAGTGCGTCGGATGGTTGATGCGCCAGGTCGCGCAATGCGACCAGTAGACGCGAATGCGGTCGCGGATTTTGCCGCCGAGCAGTTCGTAAACCGGTACGCCGAGGCCTTTGGCCTTGGCGTCGAGCAGGGCGTTCTCGATTGCACCGAGTGCCAGCGCAATGATGCCGCCGGAAGCAGGGCGGGTGGCGCTTGTCAGTTCAGCGTAGATCTTTTCGTGTTCGCCGACTTCATGGCCGACCACGCGTGTGCCCATGCGCTCGATGGCGGTCGTCACGCCCGCCGCGCCGAATCCTTCATCGTATTCGCTCCAGCCGATGATGCCATTGTCGGTCGTGATTTTTACGAAATGATAATTTCGCCAGCCTGCATCGCAGGACAGTGTTTCGATGGTTTTGACTTTCATGGTTATTCTTCCTCCGAAGTTGCGCGCGGTGCATGCCTGTCTGGCAAGGGCGACAGAATACACGGCTACGCCCGCGCCGCCTGGTGTCGGGACTGGCCTCAAGATGCATTCGAAAGCGCGCGGTGCCTGCATAATGCTGCGACAATGCGAGGCATAAGTACACGCGGGGATCCCGCGATGTCAGCCGGTCATCGGAAGAAGCACTACCAGGCTGATGCAGCACAGACGGGTATCAGGGGTGATGCCGGCCAGCCGGCGTTCGGTCTGAGCGAAAGGGATCAACGAAAGAATGCGCATACCAGTGCAAGCCTGGCATTTCCTGATTGGCGCGTGCTCAATCTACGTCGCGCTCCTGTTCAACGCCGTCGAAGCATTCCGCCGGTTCTCGGCGCAGCAGTCGAACGGCGGGTACGCATGGAGCGCCACCGGCCTCGAATTGCTGCTGGCACTGTCCGGCACCGCGGCGCTTTTCTACATTGCCAGCCTGTTCGGACGCGTGGCATTCAAGAGCGTCGTCGCGCTCGTCCTCATCTTTTCCGCGGTGTCCGTTTACTACATGGCGTTTTTTCATGTCGTCATCGGGTATGGCATCGTCCAGGCCACATTGACGACCGACGTGGACCTCTCGAAGGAAGCGATCGGCGCGGGCGTTCTCGTTTTTGTGCTGTTGCTCGGCGTTGTGCCGGCAATCGCAGTCGCCACGACCACGCTTGCCCCGGGTGCGCGGCGCAGTCGCCTGGCCATGTCGGTGGCAGCCTGCGCGCTATGCTGGCTCGTGATCCACACCTATCCGCTCGTTACCCGGGATCCAGCCGGAAATGTTCGCGAGAAATCGGCCAGTCCGCTTGGCGTGGTGGTCCATTCGTACGTGCCCAGCAACTGGATCACGGGCGTGGCCATGTCGGCGTTGAGCAAGTTCGAAAGCGTGGTCAGGCGTGAGCAATTGACGGATCCCGCACAGCGCTTCGCCTACCGCATGGGCACCAACCTCGACGACACATTCCTTGTGATCGTCATCGGCGAATCCGCCCGCTATGACCGCATGGGCGTCCTCGGTCACTCGCGCCCAAACACGCCGGAGATGGCCAAAACCGATAACCTCGCGGCGATGCGCGCTACATCGTGCAATACGTCCACCAGATTGTCCCTGCAATGCATGTTTGTCAGGCCCGGGGCGGTCGACGACGGGGGCGCGTCGGGCAGACAGACCGTCAGCGAGGAGATGGTCTTCACCGTGCTGAAGAAACTCGGATTCACCAGCGAACTCTTTGCGATGCAAGGCGAGGTCTGGTTCTACAACAGCGTCAATCCGGACTACTACAAGCATCGCGAGATCATCTATGCCCGGGAGGAAAACATCGGCAAGCCGGTCGATGACCTCCTGCTCTTGCGCGAGCTTGAAGAATCGATCGCCAGCCATCCTCGCGGCAAGCACCTCGTCGTGCTGCACACCAAGGGTTCCCATTTCTCTTATACGCAGCGCTATCCGCGCGCCTATGCCTGGTACACGCCGGAGTGCCTGAGCGTGGAATCGCCTTGTGAGCAGCAGGCGTTGCTGAACTCCTACGACAACAGCATCGCCTATACCGATTACTTCCTGAGTCGGATCATCCGGCAAATGGAAAGCAGGAAAGCGATGGTGATTTACACTTCGGATCATGGAGAGTCGATCGAGGAGGCCGCGCACCTGCACGGCACGCCCAAGCACATGGCCCCGCCGGAACAGCGCATGGTGCCGTTGATGTTCTGGGCGTCGAAACCACTGCTGTCGCAGGATGCGCACGCACGACGTTTCGCCCGCCTCGATGTGGGGGAAGGCAGTCTGGCGTCGCATGAATTCCTCTTCGATTCGATCCTGGGCTGCCTGGGCATCGAATCCGATAACGGCGGCATCAACCAGGCCTGGAATCTTTGCGCCGAGAGGGCGATCCCCGTACGCGCCGGCGAGGAGGCCCCCTCTTCCCGGCCCTCTCTCGCCAGGGGAGAGGGAGTCCAGGTGACTAAAGCGATCAGCGATTCGTACTAGAAGATCCCTAACGCTCCCTCTCCCCTCGAGGGACAAGGGCACACTTGAAGCGCAGCAGAGGGCCGGGGAGAGGGGGGCGGGAAGCGCCTTTATCCCGGATTCAGCCATGCGCCGGCAGGGTGAACCTGAAGATGGAGCGCGAGCCCCAAGCATGGACCCGGACTGGAATGCGCGCCCGGCGGCAAGCGTCGGCAATGTCGCGCACAATACCGGGTTCACGAACCACGCAGCATTCCAGCAGACATGATTCCGTTTTCGATTCTCGACCTCTCCCCGATTCCGAAGGGCGCAAGCGCGGCGGTGGCTCTGCGCAACACGCTCGAGCTCGCGCAGCGCGCGGACGTGCTGGGTTACAAGCGTTACTGGCTGGCGGAGCATCACAACATGCCGGGCATCGCCAGCGCGGCGACGTCCATCGTCATCAACCATGTCGCCACCGGCACGAAGACGATACGGGTCGGCTCGGGCGGCATCATGCTGCCGAACCATTCGCCGCTGGTCATCGCCGAACAATTCGGCACGCTGGCCTCGCTGCATCCGGACCGGATCGACCTCGGCCTCGGACGCGCGCCGGGCACGGACATGCTGACCGCGCGCGCCCTGCGTCGCGACATGCTGGACAACGCCGAGGCGTTTCCGCGCGACGTGCAGGAGCTGCAGCACTACTTTTCCGATCCGCAGCCCGGGCAGGCGATTCGCGCAGTGCCGGGTGCGAGCCTGCACGTTCCGATCTGGTTGCTGGGTTCGAGCCTGTTCAGCGCGCAGCTCGCGGCAATGCTTGGACTACCGTTCGCGTTTGCCTCGCACTTCGCGCCCGACCTGATGCGGCAGGCGCTCGAAATCTATCGCAGCCGCTTCGAAGCGTCGGAACAACTCGCGAAGCCATATGCAATGCTGGGTGCGAACGTGCTGGTGGCGGATACGGATGCCGAAGCGCGCCGCCAGTTCACTTCGCAGCAGCAATCCTTCCTGAATTTGCGGCGCGGAATGCCCGGCCAGGTGCCGCCGCCGATCGACGATATCGAAACGTACTGGTCGTCGGACGAAAAGGTCATGGTCTCGCGTTCGCTGGCGGTGTCTTTCGTCGGATCGGTGGACACGGTTACGCGCGAGCTGACGGAATTCCTGGGGGATTTTCAACCGGACGAGCTCATGGTCACGGCGCACATCTTCGATCAGGCGGCGCGCTTGCGTTCGATCGAGTTGATCTCGCAGGTGCGCGACAGGCTAGCGACGACGGATCGCGTTGCGATTACGTAACGCCCAGTTCTCACCACGGAGACACGGAGGACACCAAGAAACACGGAGAAAAGAAATTTCGAAGTGAGGGTGCACCTAGAGATAACAGAATACAGTGATCCCACACGATGTAAGAGATCCGAGTGCGGGCAGATTCACCGGGGCATCGCATTTCCACAGTTCGATCCAGCTCTTGCACTTCTCCGTGTTTCTTGGTGTTCTCCGTGTCTCCGTGGTGAGATTTAATCGCTTTAGAAGTTTTCCTTATACGGCCGCAGATCGATTTCCTGCGTCCACGCGGAGCGTGGCTGGCGATGCAGGTGCCAGAACGTCTCGGCAATGGCGTCGACGCCAAGAAGACCGTCTTCGCCACGTTCCCGCACGATCTCCGGGCGGCTGTTGCGCAACCGGTCGCCGTCGATGCCGCCATCAATGACGACATGCGCTACATGAATGCCGAGCGGGCCAAACTCCCGCGCCATGCTCTGCGTAATCATGCGCAGGCCGGCTTTCGCGGCGGCGAAATGCGCGAAACCGGGTTTGCCGCGCAGGCTGCCTGACGCGCCGGTGAAGAGCACCGTGCCGCGGCCGAGCGGCGCGAGTCGTCGCGCCGCTTCGCGTCCCACCAGGAATCCGCCGAGGCAGCCTACGCGCCAGAATTCCTCGAACGTCTCCACTGAGAGTTCGCGGAAATCCATCTTGCGATTGTTACCCGCGTTGTACGCGACCAGATCGAGCGCGTCATGTCCCGCCGCTGGCGCCATCGCGCGATCGAACAGGCGAATGACATCCTCTTCGCGCGTGGTGTCGGTGACGACGGATTCGGCGCTGCCGCCTGCCGATGTGACGCTCTTTACGACCAGGTCGATCTTATCGGCGCTGCGGCCCGCCACAAAAACATGGTGCCCGCCTTCAGAAAAGCGACGGCATAGCGCCGCGCCAAGCCCACGTTCGGCGCCCACGCCGACTACGATAGAGACAGGCTTACCCATTGCGTTTCACCCCACTCGCCGACGATTTCTTGTACCAAGCACCGGATGCGATTGGAGCCGCAACCACGACGCCGTAGACGATTAGCGCTACTGTCAACGCGGCGAACAGCGCACTGAGCGAACCCGTCATGCGCAGCACGATCCAACCGCCGCCGATGCCGATGAGGAGGCGCAGCGCGCTACCGATCAGCGGCCACTTCAGCCGGCCTGCCCCTTGAGAAGCAAAATATAGCGACAGTCCCAGTCCGAAGAATCCGTAAGTCGGGCCGACGATGCGCAGATACGCTTCACCGGTTTCCAGCATCACCGGGTCGGAGCCGAACAGGCTCAACCATGCGTGAGGCCAGATCGCCACCACGAGACCGATCGTTTCGGTCAGGGCAAACGCGATCGCGCCACCGGTGAGGGCTATGCGCAGGGCGCGTTCCGGCTGGCCGGCACCGATGTTGGTGCCGACCAAGGCGACCATCGGCGCGCCGAGTCCGAAGACCAGCGGGATCAGCAGATATTCCAGCCGCGCGCCCGTTCCATAACCTGCGACAGCGTTTGGCCCGCCTGCGAGGCCGACAAGCGCTGTCGCCAGCCCGAAGACGAGCGTGGTCTGGAAGGTGTTGATGGAGCCGATGGCGCCAACGCGCAGGATGTCCATGAACAGCACCTTGCGCAGTCTTGGCCACACCGGACGCACGACGGAACGGCCGGACCACAGGTACCACGCCAGGGCGGCAGTGGTCAGCGCTGTGGTCAACAGCACCGCAATCGCGCCGCCGGCGATGCCGAGCGCGGGCACCGGGCCGAAGCCAAAAATGAGGATCGGTGAAAGCGGAACCAGCAGCATCACGCCGCCGCACACCGCCAGCGACGGCACCAGCATGTTGCCCGTCCCGCGCAGCACGCTCGCCAGGGCGTTCATGAACCACACCAGCGCGGCACCGGCGAAGACCACGTCCGAATACTTGAGCGCAGCCTGCAACGATCCGGCCTCGCCACCCATCGCACTGTAGAGCTGGGAACCGAAGGCGATGAACAGTGCGGAGAAGAACAGGCCGAGCGCGACATTGATGATGATCGCGTGCATCACGAACGCATCCGCGTCTTCTTTCCGGCCGGCGCCGAGCGCACGCGCGACGGCTGACGAGATGCCACCGCCCATCGCGCCGGCGGAGAGCATTTGCATCAGCATGAAGCCAGGGAACACGAGCGCCATGCCCGCTAGCGCGTCGGTGCCGAGCCGGGAGACGAACCAGGTTTCGATCAAGCCCGTCGCCGCTTGCGCGACCATCACCAGAATATTTGGCCAGGCCATGCGCAGCAGGGTCGGCACGATGCTGCCTTCCAGCAGCATGCGCGTGCGCGCATTCATGCTCGCGCGCTGCAGATCGACGCCCATGGTTGCTGTAACGGGCGCGTTCACTGGTCGGCCCGGGGTTTGCGGATGCGACGACGATCGAACGGCGAAGTGGAGTGACTCGCTGCGTGCGCTTGTCCCCAGGTGCTCGATTCGAGCTTGCGACGAGTCGCTTCACCGGCGGCAGGGCCGGGCGCAATGACGTATTCGGGGCTGATCAGCGAGCGGCCCGTCTTGCGATCGACCATGACGGGTTCCGCAATGGCGCCCGTCTTCGCATGGACGAGGTTCACACTCGCGCCCTCAGGCGCGAAGTGCTTGTTGCCCCACGCCTGCATGGCCACGATGACCGGCTGAAAGTCACGCCCGCGCTCCGTCAGGACATATTCGTAGCGCGGCGGGCGTTCGCTGTAGCGACGCTTCTCCAGCACGCCGGCCTTCACCAGCGAGGCCAGGCGCCGCGTCAGCATGTTCGGCGCGATCCCGAGGCTTTCCTCGAACTGGTCGAAGCGCGTCAGTCCATGGAAGGCGTCGCGCAGGATCAGGATGCTCCACCATTCGCCAACGCGTTCCAGGCCGCGTGCGACCGGGCACTGCATTTTGTTGAAGCTTTTATGTTTCATGCGCCGCATTGTGGCGTAGTAACTATCATAATGCAAGTTACGAGAGAGTGAGGAGTGAGGTGTGAGGGGTGAGGGGCGCAGGAGCGTCCAGGAAGGTGCGATAAACTGCGCGCTC
>JBDTTE010000151.1:0-9406 GCA_039930785.1 Betaproteobacteria bacterium
CCGATGGCGGCGAGAAGTCCGAGCCACATGTTCTGACCCAAAGCGGCCTCGATGATCTTGTCCTTCGAGAAGAATCCGGCGAAGGGCGGAACACCGATGATGGCCAGGTACCCAGCCATGAAGGTGACGTTTACCGGACCGCCGGCCGGCGTGGGTGCAGGTTACGAGTGGTTCGGCAACAAGGAGGTAGGCGAAGGCCGCCTGGGCATCATCGAGAGCCGGCCTTCCGATCTGGTCCGGCTCAAGCTCGAATTCCTGAAACCTTTCACCGCCACCAATACTGCGGAATTCACTTTCAAGCCCGAAGGCAATGGAACCGTGGTCACGTGGAGCATGTTCGGGAATAAAAGCTTCATTTCGAAGGTAATGGGTCTTGTGATGAACATGGACAAGATGGTCGGCGGCCAATTCGAGAAGGGCCTGGCCGACATGAAGGCCACCGCCGAAGCCGGCGCCAAATGAATGGTGAGGACTCCATGACGCTCAAATTCTGCGGCGCCGACGCCGAGATTAACTGCGGCGAGTACGGCAAGGGTGATGCCGGCAAGGTGCGCGTGCGCATCCAGGTCGAGGCGCTCAAGGGCTGATCGAATCGTTAGGCTGAAAATTAAGGTCGCGAGACGAAAATTATGAGCATCGTATTTGTAAACATTGGACTTAGCCTTGATGGCTACATGGCACCGGAAGGCATGACCATGGAGAACTGGGATACGCCGGAGTACAAGAACTGGGGCGCCAAGTGGGGCGCGATGATGGGCTGGATACGAAACCTGCAGTATTTCCGCGAGAACCTCATGCTTGCAACGGGAGGTGAAACCGGCCCGATCAACGACTTGCTTCGCAACACCAATGAGCGCATCGGTGCCAACATTATGGGCAAGCGAATGTTCGATCAGGGCGAGCGCTCTTGGCCAGCGGAGGCTCCGTTTCACACACCGGTGTACGTCCTCACCCATGAGAAACGCGAACCGTGGGTTCGCCCCGGTGGGACGACTTTCTACTTCATTGACGAAGGGCCCGAGCGCGCTCTCGACCTGGCTCGGCAGTCTGCGAGCAATCGCGATATTCGGATTGCGGGTGGAGCGAATGTGATCCAGCAATACTTGAACATGCGTGCCATTGACGAATTGGAAATTGCCTTGGCACCAGTGTTGTTCTGCGGTGGGCGACGCCTCTTCGAAAACTTGGACGAGCCTGGGCAGAAGCTTCGGATTGACAAGATTACTGATGGTCCAGCTGCTACGCATTTGCGCTATGTGCGTCAGTGAGGGCGGCTTAAGAACCGGTTGCAGCGGATGGTCCGCTGCGCGTCCCGCCGCTGAACCGGAGCGATAGCCGCGCATGGAGCCCGGCCGACAAGGAGAACCCGCATGCAAAAAATCACGCCTTTCCTCTGGTTCAATGACCAGGCGGAAGAAGCCATGAATTTCTACACCGCCATTTTCAGAAATTCAAAGAAGGGACAGATCAGGCGCTACGGCGAGGCTGGCCCCGGCAAAGGCGGCACGGTGCTATCCGCCGAGTTCGAGCTGGACGGCCAGGCGTTCATCGCGCTGAATGGCGGTCCGCACTATTCATTCACGCCGGCGGTATCCTTCTTCGTGAACTGCGAAACGCAGGCCGAGGTCGACGATTTCTGGGAGAAGCTTTCAGCGGGCGGGCGCGTTAACCAGTGCGGCTGGCTGCAGGACAAGTTCGGCTTGTCGTGGCAGATCGTGCCGAGCGTGTTGGGCAAATACCTGCAGGACCAGGACGCCAAAAAATCGGCGAACGTCATGAAAGCCATGCTGCAGATGGTGAAACTCGACATCGCCGGGCTCGAACGGGCCTATTCTCAGAACTAACCAGGCGCAAAACTGACTGGGCGAAATTCCACATCATGGCCACCAAAAATCCGCCGACAGCGCGCTCGCGCGCCTTCGTAGCGCTCCCGGAAGACGAAGCAATTTCCGACGACGAGAAGGATCGCGAGCTGCTGATCACGCGCGTGTTCGATGCGTCGCGAGAGATCGTTTTCCGTGCATGGACCGATCCCAAGCAGTTGGCACAATGGTATGCCCCGAAAGGTTTTACCGTCTCGTTCCTGGAAATGGATCTGCGGCCGGGTGGCGCCTGGAAAAAATGCATGCGCTCCCCCGAGGGCAAGGAATACTGGCGGCACGGCATCTATCTTGAAGTCTCGCCGCCCAGGCGAATTGCGTTCACCTACCTGTCCGACGATCCCAACAGCGATCCCGAACACGAAACGATCGTGACGGTGACGTTCGCCGAACAGGGAAAGAAGAAAACCCTGCTGACCCTGCGCCAGGCGAATTTCGATTCCGTGGCCGCGCGCGACGCCCACAACATCGGCTGGACCAGCGCCATATTGCGTTTCGGCGATTTCGTCGAACAACAGGCTGCATAAAATTGATTTTGATATACGAGGTTTCTACCGCATGAGCGAAGTTAACGGCGGCAAGCGCTGGCTTGCACTTTACGTTCTGTGTCTCGGCGTGCTGATGATCGTGCTCGACACGACCATCGTGAACGTCGCGCTGCCTTCGATCCGGAACGATCTGCAGTTTTCGGAGACCTCGCTGGTTTGGGTCGTGAACGCCTACATGCTGACCTTCGGCGGCTTCCTGCTGCTGGGCGGCCGGCTGGGCGATCTGTTCGGCCACCGCCGGTTGTTCCTGGGCGGCATTGTTTTATTCACCATCGCATCGCTGGCGTGCGGCTTCGCGAACTCGCAAGCCCTGCTGATCACCGCACGCGCGATCCAGGGACTGGGCGGCGCGGTGGTTTCCGCGGTGGCGCTATCGTTGATCATGAACCTGTTCACGGAGCCTGGCGAACGCGCGAAAGCGATGGGCATTTATGGATTCGTCTGCGCGGGTGGCGGCAGCATCGGCGTGTTGCTCGGCGGCGTACTGACCAGCGCGCTGAGCTGGCACTGGATCTTTCTGGTGAACCTGCCCATCGGCGTGGCGGTGTACGCGCTTTGCGTCATGCTCCTTCCTGCAGGACGCGGCCAGAGCGGCGGCAGCCTTGATGTCGCCGGCGCCGCAACGGTCACGACGTCGTTGATGCTCGCGGTGTACGCCATTGTGAACGGCAACCAGGTCGGCTGGTCGTCGA
Source organism: Betaproteobacteria bacterium (assembly GCA_039930785.1). Taxonomy (GTDB): domain Bacteria; phylum Pseudomonadota; class Gammaproteobacteria; order Burkholderiales; family JACQAP01; genus JACQAP01. The sequence continues at coordinate 3,121 of JBDTTE010000151.1, forward strand.
TGCAGTCGGTCGTGATGCTCGGCGGCGCAGTCGTGCTCGCCGCGATCTTCCTCGTCATCGAAGCGCGCGTCCGCGCACCGCTGATGCCGTTGGGCCTGTTCCGGTTGCGCAACGTCGCAACAGCCAATGTGGTCGGCGTCCTGTGGGCGGCCGCGATGTTTGCATGGTTCTTCATTTCCGCGCTCTACATGCAACTTGTGCTGGGCTATACCCCAATGCAAGTCGGCCTCGGCTTCCTGCCGGCCAACCTGATCATGGCCGTGTTCTCGCTCGGCCTGTCCGCAAAACTCGTCATGCGCTTTGGCTTGAAAATACCCCTGGTCGCCGGCCTGCTGCTCGCCGCTGCGGGACTTCTGTTGTTCGCGCGGGCGCCAATGGGTGCGGACTTCGCGCTGGGTGTGCTGCCCGGCATGGTCCTGCTCGGCCTCGGCGCCGGCATTGCCTTCAATCCCGTGCTGCTCGCGGCGATGAGCGACGTCAAGCCAGAGGAAGCGGGCCTTGCCTCCGGTGTCGTGAATACCTCTTTCATGATGGGCGGCGCGCTCGGCCTTGCCGTGCTGGCGAGCCTCGCGGAAGCGCGTGCGCAAAACTTGCTGGCGGCCGGCGCCGATGCGCAGACGGCGCTGATCGGCGGCTATCATGTCGCCTTTCTGGTCGGCGCGGCGTCCGCGGCGCTCGCGGCGCTCATCGGCGCGATCTTTATGCGTTCAGGCCAGACGCAGTCGGCGCATGCAAGCAGCCAGCCGGCGCACTGAGAAGCATGAGGAGGAAAGACGCAACATGAGTGCAAACAGCGGCCCAGGCTATGCCAAAAATCCGGCGCATCGCGTGCAAACCGCGCCCGCGGGCGCGCGCATCCGCGTGACCTTCCAGGGCGAGATCATCGCCGATACGAAAGACGCCATTCGTCTCGAAGAAGCGAGCTACCCGCCCGTGTTCTACATCCCGCGCAAGGATGTGACCATGTCCCGGCTGTCCCGCACCACCCATCACACTTACTGTCCCTACAAAGGACAGGCCGCCTACTTTTCGCTGGCGGTTGAGGGTCGTGTCGAGGAAAACGCAGTGTGGAGCTACGAGCAGCCCTACGACGAAGTCGCGGTTATCCGCGAATATCTCGCGTTCTATCCGAATCGCGTCGACGGCATCGAGATATTGCCGGCCTAGCCGGTACTCATGGAAACAACCACGCCGCCGCGCGCGGGGCGCAGGGAATGGATCGGGCTGGCCGTCATCGCCCTACCCTGCATGCTCTACTCGATGGACCTCACGGTGCTGAACCTCGCGGTACCGAAGCTGAGTGCCGCGCTCAGGCCCAGCGCGGCGCAATTGCTCTGGATCGTGGACATCTATGGGTTCCTGGTCGCCGGCTTCCTGATCACGATGGGCACGCTCGGCGATCGCATTGGTCGGCGCAAGCTGCTCATGATGGGCGCCACCGCGTTCGGCGCGACATCGGTCCTCGCGGCGTTCTCGACCAGCGCCGAAATGCTGATAGCAACGCGCGCGCTGCTCGGCATTGCCGCCGCGACCCTCGCGCCGTCGACGCTTTCGCTCATCCGCAACATGTTCCTGGATGCCCGGCAACGCACGATCGCGATCTCGGTATGGATCATGAGTTTCTCCGCCGGTGCGGCGATCGGCCCGCTCGTCGGTGGCGTGCTGCTGGAATACTACGGATGGGGTTCGGTGTTCCTGGTTCCCGTGCCGGTGATGGTGTTGTTGCTGGTACTCGCCCCCATCCTGTTACCGGAATTCAAGGATCCGGGCGCCGGACGCATCGACCTCACCAGTGCGCTGTTGTCGCTGGTCTCGGTGCTCGCGGTGATCTATGGGCTCAAGTCGATCGCGCAGAACGGCGCGGCCTGGACGTCGTTCGCCATCATCGTCGCCGGCGTTGGCGTAGGTGTCACATTCGTGCGCAGGCAAAAAGGCCTTCTCGATCCGCTCATCGACTTGCGGCTGTTCCGTGCGCGCGCGTTCAGCGCGGCACTCGCGACCAACATCCTTTCCTTCCTCGTGATGTTCTCGAGCTTCCTGTACATCGCCCAGTACCTGCAGCTGGTGCTTGGCCTGTCACCGATCGTCGCTGGCCTGTGGTCCCTGCCATCCGCATTCGCGTTCATCGTGGGCTCGCTACTCACGCCGGCACTGGTGCGACGGATTCGACCCGCGAATCTGATGATGGTGGGGCTCATCATGGGCGCAATCGGATTCGCCATCCTGACGCAGGTGGATGGCTCGGCGTCGCTCGCGACCATCACCACGGGCGCAGTCGTCATGTCGCTGGGTATGACCCCGGTCGTCACGCTGACGACCGATCTTGTGGTCGGCGCCGCGCCTCCAGAGCGAGCGGGCGCCGCGGCGTCGCTCTCCGAAACCAGTTCTGAATTCGGCGGCGCCCTCGGCATAGCAGTATTCGGAAGCATCGGCACGGCGGTCTATCGCAGCAGGATCGATACGACGTTGCCTCTCGACGTCGATGCCGGCGTCGCGGCTGCCATGCGCGATACCCTCGGTGGCGCGGTGGCTGCCGCCAATGACCTTTCCGCGCCGCTTGGCACGCTAGTGCTCGATTCCGCGCGCGCCGCTTTCACCTCCGGCTTCCAGATCAACGCGCTCGTCAGCATCGTGATCCTGGTCGCCACCGCGTCAATGGTCGGCATCATGCTGCGGCGTGTTCCAACCGACGCGCATTGAAAAGTGGCCGGAATAACTCAAAGTCCTGCGTTGGCGGGGTTTCCTGTCCGCATTAAAGATAAACTCGCACCCATGCCCCCGATCATTTCCATCTCCGGCCTGACCAAGACTTACGCTTCAGGCCTGCAAGCCCTCAAGAGCACCAACCTCGAAATCGGCAAAGGCGAAATCTTCGCCCTGCTGGGCCCCAATGGGGCCGGCAAAACCACGCTGATCAGCATCATCTGCGGCATCGTCACGCCGTCCAGCGGCACCGTGACCGTGGATGGCCACGACATCGTGCGCGACTATCGCGCCTCGCGCGCGCTGATCGGCCTCGTACCGCAGGAACTGCATACCGACATGTTCGAGACGGTGTGGAACACGATCGGCTTCAGTCGCGGCCTGTTCGGCAAGCCGCGCAATCCCGCGCACCTGGAAAAAGTCCTGCGCGACCTGTCGCTGTGGGACAAGCGCAACGACAAGATCATGACCTTGTCCGGCGGGATGAAGCGCCGCGTGCTGATCGCCAAGGCGCTGGCGCACGAGCCCGATGTGCTTTTTCTCGACGAGCCCACCGCCGGCGTCGATGTCGAACTGCGTCGTGACATGTGGGCGCTGGTGCGGCGCCTGCGCGATCACGGCGTGACGATCATCCTGACCACGCACTACATCGAGGAAGCCGAGGAGATGGCCGATCGCATCGGCGTCATCAGCAAGGGCGAACTGATCCTGGTCGAGGAAAAAACCGCGCTCATGCAGAAGCTCGGCAAAAAGCAGATGACCCTGCACCTGACGGAGCCGATGACGGAGATTCCGGCCGCGCTGGCCGAATGGAAGCTGGCGCTGAAGGACAAGGGCAACGAGCTCGAATACAACTTCGACGCACACGAAGAAGGCACCGGCATTCCGGCGCTGCTACGCCGGCTTGCCGAGCTGGGCGTCGGCTTCAAGGACCTGCAGACACGCCAGAGTTCGCTCGAGGATATTTTCGTGAGCCTCATCGGAACGGATCCCAAACACACATGAGCACCAGGCCCCTATGAGTACCTTGGCCCGCCCCGCATTGTTCAATCGCCACGGCGTGCTGGCGATTTACCGCTTCGAGCTGGCGCGTTTTCGCCGCACGCTCTGGCAGAGCCTGGTGACGCCGGTCATCACGACATCGCTGTATTTCGTCGTTTTTGGCGCAGCGATCGGCTCGCAGTTGAACCAGGTCGGTGGCGTCAAGTACGCTGCTTTCATCGTGCCCGGGCTGATCATGCTGTCGCTCTTCACGGAAAGCCTGAACAACGCCTCGTTCGGCATTTATCTGCCCCGATTTACCGGAACAATCTACGAAGTCTTGTCCGCGCCGGTTTCCGCGCTGGAAATCGTACTGGCCTATGTCGGCGCGGCAGCGACGAAGTCGATGATCCTCGGCCTGGTCATTCTCGGCACGGCGTCCCTGTTCGTGCCGATCCACATCGTGCACCCGGTCTGGATGATCGCCTTCCTGGTCATGACTGCGGCCACGTTCTGCTTGTTTGGTTTCATGATCGGCGTGTGGGCCAAGGGATTCGAGCAGTTGCAGTTCATCCCGATGCTGATCATCACGCCGCTCACTTTCCTCGGCGGCGCTTTCTACTCGATCGACATGCTGCCGCCAGCCTGGCGCACCGTGAGCCTGTTCAACCCGATCGTCTATCTGATCAGCGGCTTTCGCTGGAGCTTCTACGAGTCGGGCGACGTCGATGTCATGGTCAGCGTCGCCGCCACACTCGGTTTCTTTGCGCTGTGCCTGGGCGGTGTAGTGTGGATTTTCCGGACGGGTTACCGGCTAAAAACCTGAGTGCTGGCGCGGGTCCGTCTCCCTACTTCAGCAGCGTCACGATGAAGTCCAGGAAGGCACGCGTCTTGGCCGGCAGATGATGACGTGACGGATGCAGCGCGTAGAGCGGGAAACGCTCGTCGGGCCAGTCCGGGAACACGTCCACGAGGCGACCGTCAGCGAGCATCGGCCCGACTCCCAGGTCCATGACTTGGGCCATTCCGTAACCGGCCAGGCACGCGCTATACAACGTCCCGGCGTCATTGACCGTCAACTGTCCGCCCGTCTCCAGGACCAGTTTTTTGCGGCGTCGATGAAACTCCCACGGAAACGGCCGACCCGTCTCGGAATCGCGGAACTGGATGCAGACGTGACGTCCGTCCTCGAGTTCGCGCGGGTCTTTCGGGCGGCCGTGCCGCTTCAGGTACGCGGGCGCTGCCACCGTCAACATGCGCGAATCGAGTAGCTTGCGCGCAATGAGGGTCGACGCGCGCGGATGGCCGAAGCGGATCGCGAGGTCGAAGCCCTCGGCCACAAGATCGCCCGCCTGATCGCGGGTGATCAGTTCCAGGCTTAGCTGCGGATAGCGGTCGAGAAACGCGCCGAGCCGCGGACCGAGGATCAATCGCGAGAAGTAAGGATCGATATTGACGCGCAGGCGGCCGCGGATCGCAGTCGTGCCCTGGGCGGCCGATGCCGCCGCCTCTTCCAGCCCCGCCAGCAGGGGCATCACCTGTTCGTAGAAGCGCCGGCCTTCGTCGGTCAGCCCGACCGAACGGGTCGTTCGCTCCAGCAATCGAATGCCAAGTCGCGCTTCGAGTCTTGCGATCGAGCGGCTGACCCCTGATTGCGACATGTTCAATATGTCGCCCGCCGCAGCGAATGTACCGCTGTCGACGATGGCCGATAGGACGCTAATGCCGTTCAGGATGCGTTCATCGAAGTTCTGCATAGATGCTTAACTGTCATTAATGATATGACACCCATGCTATCGCGTTCTTCACGGCCCGCGCCCAGAATTCTCTCCAACGGCTTTTCGCCGCAACCACAGAGGGAGAATCCGATGTATGCAGTGACCGGAATTACAGGGCAGGTTGGCGGTCAGGTGGCGCAAGCGTTGCTCGAAGGCGGGCAACAGGTTCGCGCGGTCGTGCGGGACCCCGCGAAAGGAAGGCCATGGGCCGCGAAGGGATGCGAGATCGCGCTCGCAGACGTTACCGACGCATCTGCGCTACGTGCGGCGTTCGAGAATGTCGCAGGCGTATTTGTCCTGTTGCCACCGCACTTCGATCCGAGTCCGGACTTTCGCGAATCGCATCGTGCGATCGACGCGTTTTACTCGGCACTCAGTGCAGCGAAGCCCGGCAAGGTCGTGTGCCTGTCCACCGTTGGCGCACAGGCCACGCAACCCAATCTTCTGAACCAGCTCGGCCTGCTGGAGAAACGCCTGGGTACGCTTTCCACCCCCGTCGCATTCCTGCGCGCCGGCTGGTTCATCGAAAACAGCAAATGGGACATCGAGCCGGCACGCAGCACGGGTGTAATGCCGACTTATCTGCAGCCTGCCGACAAGCCGGTGCCAATGGTTGCAACAGTCGACGTCGCGCGCGTCGCGGCGGAATTGCAGCAGCAGGATTGGCAGGGCAAGCGCATTGTCGAGCTCGAAGGGCCGGCGCGCATTACCCCCAACGAGATTGCGGCATGCCTCGCGCGCCTGCTGAAACGTGACGTGCACGCGCAACCGGTGCCCCGCGATACCTGGGAATCGACGTTCAGGTCGAGCGGCATGCGCAATCC
>JBDTTE010000152.1:0-9347 GCA_039930785.1 Betaproteobacteria bacterium
GAACGGGGTGATCGTGGTTACGTAGGGCGTCGGGCGAATAAATCTCATCACGAAGACACGAAGAACACGAAGAAACACGAAGAAGGGCAGGGGATAAAAAGGATTGGTCGGGATTAGATGCCCGATTTGAGTAATCGACGAATTCAAACGTCCGCAAAACCCTACTGACGATCAATCCTCGATTCTTCCGTTTTTTTTCGTGTTTCTTCGTGTCTTCGTGATGAGAAGGAAATGTTTGGGGTGTGAAGTAGGCATTTCCCTACCGCCCCGCAAAATGGAAAAAGCCCGGTTTCCCGGGCTTTTTCCTGTCCGGCGCCAGTTACCTGGCCCCGGATCCTCCATCTGCCCTGCTTACGCGGGCTGGATGTTGGAAGCCTGATCGCCCTTCGGACCGGTGGTCTTGTCGAAGGTTACTTTCTGGTTTTCCTGGAGGGACTTGAAGCCATTGCCCTGAATTGCGGAGAAGTGAGCAAAGAGATCCTTGCCGCCGTCGTCCGGGGTAATGAAGCCGAAGCCTTTAGCGTCGTTGAACCACTTAACGGTACCTGTTGCCATGTTGAAAACTTCCTTTGGTTGAATATTGGGCCTTTTCGCCCGAGAGCGGAAATATCAAGAGGACAAGTACAGGGATCAGAGGAGTACCGTTGGAACGGGGCTACGACGGACCAGCCAGATATGCGTCTAGATTATTCTCGCGCGTTCCTTATACGCCGCAATTTTGGCAAGGTCAAAAGATTTTTGCACGATTCGGCCTGCGGGGCCGTTTCAAGGGGTTTTCGGCCGGATTTTTTCGCCCCCTCTACCGGGCCGGGCGCTGCATCTGGCACTTCACCGGGGTCGCCGTATCCCGGGCTTCGACCAGCGCCTCGGTCTTCCAGCCATAGCCGGTTTTCTCTTCCTCTACCGTCACGCCCGGCTGGCCCACCTTCGCAAAACTGAGCAGATAGATGGGCGCGATGATCTGGTGGTCGTCAGCGCGCATCCAGGAATCCCCGCTTGGCCCGGCGTATTTCAGGTCTTCCAGCGCATAGGCGACTTTCAGGGGCTCGGCACTCTGCGCCTTCGCCAACGCCGCCGCCAGCATTTCCACCGTGCGATGGGCTGGAAGGTAGGTCATGTTGGTCAATGCGTTGTACTTTTCCTTGTACCCGAGCAAGACCTTCTGCCGCGCTGGATCTGCAGCGTTAATGTTATAAGCATATAACGTCTTGACACGATCCGCGCCGGCGGCGCCGATGGCGCCCGGGGTACCAAAGAAAGCCCCGAGCAGCGTGTAGTAAGTCGCCTTCAGGCCGGCTTCGTTGCTGGCTTTGATCAGCAGCGAAAGATCATTCCCCCAGTTGCCTGTCAGGACGCTATCCGCGCCGGCGGCCCGAATCTTCGCGACGTACGGCGCGAAGTCCTTCACCTTGCCCAGCGGCACCAACTCATCGCCGACGATCTGGATGTCGGGGCGCTTGGCCTGCAGCATCTCCCTGGCCGCTTTGCTGGTGGCCTGGCCGAACGCGTAGTCCTGGTTGATCAGGTAAACCTTGCGCACTGCGGGCTGCTTCGCCATGTAATCCGTCAGCACGCCTACCTGCATGTCCGCGTGGGACTCAAAGCGGAAATGCCAGAAGTCGCATTTCGCTTCCGTCAGCGCGGGATCGAGGGCGCCGTAATCGAGGAATAGCACCGCGCTTTCCGGATTGCGTGCGTTGTGCTTGCTGACCGCATCGGTGATGGCATGGGCGATATTGGATACGCCGGAAATAACGTAGCGAATGTCCTGGTCGATCGCCTGCTTCAATACGATCAGCGTTTCCTGCGGATTGCCCTTGTTGTCGAATGCGACGATCTCGATCTGCCTGCCGCCCAGCACCCCGCCCCTCGCGTTGACGATGTCGACGGCGGTCTGCACGTTCTTCAGCGTTTCTTCGCCCTGCAACGCAAACGCGCCGCTCAGCGTATTGATGAAGGCAACTTTGAGCGGCTCGGCGGACCACGCGGCACAGAAATGCAGTGCGATAAATGCGGCGAACAAAATTCGCGATGAATGCCAAAGCATTTTGTCCCCTCCTGGCGAAGAGAAAATCAAGACCGTGCAGGATAACCCGGGCATTCGCCCGCGTCGCCCCATCAACAACGAAACGACCAGCCGCGCTATATTACGCAGTTGGCGATGCAGCGAATCCTCGGGAGAACACGAGATGCCCAATGCGGCGCCCTTCCCTGCCACCCCGTCTGACTGCTGGCGCTCCGATCGGTTGCCGTGCCGGGTTTGGTCCGCGACCACGTAAAATCAGGCGCATTGCACCCTCAGTGCAACGCGCTCGCCTGCCGATAATGGATCTACCCTAGCGAGAACCCACATTCGATGCCAACCATACTCACCCACCCCGCCGTCCCGCTCGCCCTAGGCCTGGGCCTTGGCGGCAAGATCATTCCGAGGCGCCTGCTCGTTGCCGGCGTGGTCGCATCCATCCTGCCGGATCTGGATGTGTTGGCGTATCAGTTCGGGATTCCGTATACCAGCGTGTACAGCCATCGCGGTTTCACGCACTCGATCGAAGTTGCGCTATCCATCGCGATCCTTGCCGCCTTCGCGGCACGCCACCTTAAAGCCACCGCGACATCCGCGTTCCTGTTCATCTTTGCCGCCGTCCTCTCGCATGGCGTGCTGGACAGCTTCACCAATGGCGGCAGCCCCATTGCTTTCCTTTGGCCCTTCTCGGACGAACGATTCTTTGCGCCTTACCGGATGATCGAGGTTTCGCCGATCGGCATTACGCCGCTGTTCTCCATGCGAGGCCTGAGGGTGCTTACGTCGGAATTACTCTGGGTCTGGATGCCAGCCGTGATCTGCGGCTTTTTGTTGTCGATCGCGATGATGATGTTCTCGCAATCCAAAGGGCGAAAGGCGGGCCCGCAGGTCGGTGCCAGGAAACCCGGTCTGCCCCCTGCGAAGAAACCCGTTTCGCCACCAGTTCCCGGGAAGGCCGTCCCAAAACCCGGCGCAACGAGAGCCGCTCCGCAAGCGACCGCGATCAAAAAAGGCCCGCCGGCCCGGTAGGGCGCTCTTTCACGGCATCGGCTATGTTTCCGAGTGCAATCCCGCGCAGTCAGGCGCGCGCGGGCTTTGTGGAGCGACGTGCTTTCCGGGGCTTGTCGTTTTGGCGCGAGCCGTGGCTCTCGGCATACGCCTTGGTGAACTCCGCGCCCATCAGGAAAATCTGCGCGGAGTAGTAAACCCAGACCAGCAGGACCACCAGCGCGCCGGCCGCGCCATAGCTGGATTCCACGCCCGCCTTGCCGATGTAAAGCCCGATCAGGAACTTGCCCAGCGAAAACAGCAGCGACGTCACCAGCGCGCCGATCCAGACGTCGCGCCAGTGGATGGAAACCTGCGGCATGAATTTGTAGATGATCGCGAACAGCACCGTTACAACGCCGACGGAGACAACGAAGTTCGCCGCGTGCAGCAATGCCTCCATGGAGCCGAACCATCCGGCCCAGTACGTTCCCCAGGCGGCGATCGCGGCGCTGACGACGAGCGAGATGATCAGCAGGAAGCCGATCGTCAGGACCAGGCCGAACGACAGAAATCGCGTGCGGATGAAATACCGGATGCCCGACGTTTTGTTCGGCTCGACTTTCCAGATGCGGTTCAGGTTGGATTCGAGTTCCGCGAAAACCGAAGTGGCACCGACCAGCAGGGCGCCGATGCCAAGCACGCTCGCGAGTGCGCCCTCCTTCGGCTTCTGCGCGCTGACCAGCATGCCCTCGATGGCCTTCGTGGCGTTGTCCCCGATCAGGCCGCGCGCCTGGTCCAGGATCGCGGCGTGCGCCGCGTCCTGCCCGAAAACCAGCGCGGCGATCGCAATCGCAATGACGAACAAAGGCGCGACCGAAAAAACGGTGTAGTACGCCAATGCCGCGCCCATGCTGGGCGCGAAGTCCGCCGACCAGTTACGCAGCGCCGTCTTCGTCAGACCGTACAGGGATCTCAGATTCATGCGCCGCCTCCGCGAATTGCCCGAAGCTTAGGGCATCGCGAAAACGGGAAGTTCACACCGGGTGCGGTCTCTCCCTAAACGCCCTCGACCAGCAGCAGGTTGCCTTTGGCCGCCTTCATGCGCATCTCCTTGGGCACCTTGTACTCTTCCGAGTCGTACCACTGCTTCGCGCGGGCCGCGCTCTCAAACTCGACGATGACGACGCGCTTCGGATTCCAGCTGCCTTCGAGCGCCTCGACCTTGCCACCGCGGACGATGAATTTGCCGCCGTACTTCTGCAGCGTGGCGCCGACGAGCTTGCGGTACTCGTCATAGACGGCGGTGTCGTGCACTTCGAGGTCGACAATGATGTAGGCGGGCATGCGGCTCTCCTCTTTGATTTTGTGGAGCTGCAAGGATAGAAAAACGGAAAGCCAAATGCCACTAAAACAGCTCTCACCGCAGAGGACGCGGAGGACGCTGAGGTAGAACAAGGACGAGGAGAGGCAAAGATGTGCCCGGGTTAAGCGGTTGCAGCGGTGAAATATCGACTGCCTGCAATTCGAATTGTCGGTCAATGATCATTTTCGATAGTGGTTTTCCTCCGGTTTGCCTCCGCGTCCTCTGCGGTGAGTGCTGCTTTGGATATTCGGCCTTGAATCCAGGTCAATGAGACATAATCTTCGACTATGCGGCGGAGTCGCCGCGCTTGGACAGGCCAATGAAATACAAGGACTACTACGAAATCCTCGGCGTGCCGCGGGACGCCAACGCGGACGCCATCAAGAAGGCGTACCGCAAGCTCGCCCACAAATACCATCCGGACGTTTCGAAGGATCCCAAGGGCGAGGAAAAATTCAAGGACGTCTCCGAAGCCTACAAGACGCTGAAGGACCCGGAGGCGCGCGCGGCTTACGACAGGCTTGGCAGCCACCAGCCCGGCGAGGACTTCCAGCCCCCGCCCGATTGGGGCCAGCAGTTCGGCGGCGGTGGCGGCGGCCCCGGCGCGGGGAATTTCTCGTTCGACGATATCGATTTGTCCGACCTGTTCGCGGGCCTGGGCGGCGGGCGCGGCGGATTTCGCGCGGGCGGACCGCGCGGTGGGAACATGCCGATCCCCGGGCAGGATTACGAAGTTGCGGCGCCGATCACCATCGAGGAGGCCTATAGCGGCACCGAGCTCGATCTGAATCTCAGCGTGCCGGAGTACGACGAGCAGGGTCGCATGCGCCGCGTGCCACTCGCGTTCAAGGCGCGCATTCCCAAAGGTGTAGCGGATGGGGAACGGTTGCGCCTGCCCGGCAAGGGCGGCAAGGGCCTGAATGGCGGCGCGAACGGCAACCTGTACCTGAATATCGAAATGCGGCCGCACGCGCTCTACCGCGCGACCGGTCACAACCTGTACATCGATCTACCTATCGCTCCGTGGGAGGCCGCGCTCGGCGCAAGCGTGGAAGTCCCGACTCTGGGGGGCTCGGTGAATCTCAAGATACCGGCGGGCACGGGCAGCGGCAAACAGTTGCGGCTGGGTGGCCGCGGGCTGCCGATGCGCAAGGAAGGCGCGGGCGACCTGTATGCCGTCGTACAGATCGTCGTGCCGCCTGCGCCCAGCGAGCGCGAGAAGGCATTGTTCGAGGAACTCGCCAAGGATTCGCAGTTCAATCCGCGCGCGGCATTCGCCACCGGAGGTACGGCATGAGAACCGAACTCACAAATGCACAGTGGTTGCACGAGCAGGCTGAAATTTCGATCGAGGACCTGGCGCACGTATCCGGCATGCCAGCCGGAATTCTTCGTGAGCTGGTCGAATACGGCGCATTGACGCCGGTGAACGCCGCCGACACGCAATGGCGATTCACCGTGGAGTGCGTGGTAGCGGTGCGCACCGTGAGCCGACTGCGCGAGGATTTTGAACTCGACGCGAATGCCTTGTCGGTTGCGCTGAACCTCGTGGAGCGCATCCACAAGCTGGAAGCGGAACTGCGCAGCGTGCGATCGCAGATACCGGGAACGCGGATCAAGCGGTAGCGACGGCGCCAGGATCCAGGCGCCGCCTAGTTGGCGCGGGAAACTTCCTCGGGACGATACGGGCCGTAAAGCAAGCCGGTGTCCTTCGACGTGAACAGAATTACATTTGCCTGCCCGCACAGCGCATGTGCCCGATCGGTCGTGGTGTTGATGGCCTGCTCGACGACGGCAACGATGAGTGCGCCGATCAGACCACCCCCGGAATTATTCGAGTTCTGGACGACCGTCACATTGCCTTCCCAAAGCAGGATACCGGTGCGCGTATCCACAAGCCTTGCGGCTGCCTTGACCGTCGGCACGCTTTTCAGGATCTGGAACTTCGTGCCATATTCCAGCACTGTGACATACATCACCGAGTCCGCACCGAGGATCTCGTAAATCTTCTTCAATGGCACCTGATGCATTTCGCCCGCGGTGGGCATGCCGTTTTCCTTCATGAACTGGTCGACGATGGCCACCGGAAAAACGTAGTAGCCCTGTTCCGCCAGCGGCTGCGTGACCGCAGACAGGTAGCTGTACGAGCCCAGCAATTCCGTACTCTCGTTCAAGGGTGGCAGAACCAGGATCGAGCGGGGCGGATGTTCGCGAAAGTTTGTGTAGTTGTAGGGCTTGGTTGCACACCCCGCCATTACCAGCGAGGCGGCCGCGACGCCAATCAACGAAAAGAGCCTGGATGTGTTCATTTTTTGGCGAGATTGGCTGTCAGTCGATCCATCAAAACCGTGGACTCGGGAAAATCGGCCTTTTCGGTGGCGAACTCCTGTCGCGCCTGATCGAACTTGCCGACCTGGACATACAGATACCCCAATTGCGCATGGAATCCAGGATGCATCCGCTTGTTCGTGGAGCGCGCCTTCTGATAATCCTGCTCGAGTTCCTCGATCTGCTGTTCGGGGGTCAGCTTGCCCGGCTCGGAATAGCTCGTATAAATCTGCTCCTCGTAATGACCCCACGTATAGAGCGGTTCACGATGCGCGGCGCACCCGGTCAGCAGCAGGGACAGGATCAACGACGTCCAGATATGCCTCATTTACCCTCCTGACCGGGATTCCACTTGCCTTGTTCCAGCCCTTCCACCAGGCGATTGATGGACTCGCGGATTGACAGGTCGAGCACCTTGCCATTGAGTGTCGAGTCGTAACCCGCAGTGCCGCCAAAACCAATCACTTCGCGATTGCTCAACGCGTATTCACCCGCGCCCTGCACCGAATAGACGACTTCCGAAGTCAGGACGTTAACTACGTTCAGGGTGACCTTTGAATAGGCAATCTGCTTCTTGCCGCGGCCGAGGATTCCGAACAGCTGGCGATCGCCGGTTTCCTTGCGCCCGAACTCGACCACGTCACCGGTGACTGCGAAATCCGCGCCCTTGAGCGTCTGTTCCTTCCCCTTGAGCTTCGCCTCAAGCGCGATCTCCTCGAGGTTCTCGCGATCCACAATATTGAATCGCCCCGTTTCCTGCAGGTGCCCGACCAGAATCGTTTTGGCCTGGCTCCCAAGACGATCCACTCCATCGGAAAAAAGGCCGCGTGTGTAACTCGAACGATTGTCGAAGCGGCCGACCGTGAGCGTGCTCCTGGGGCCGTTGTATTGGGTTCCGGCCGATACCGGCTTGTACGTTTCCAGCGCCTCGTGCGACTCTGTAGCGCAGCCGGTAACGAGCAGGGAGGCCAGGAGTGGTAGTGCCGCGGGGCCGAAACGGGAAAATTTTCTTGTCATCGTATTTTCTCTACCCAAATGTCATCGTTTACCCGGACGAAACATACGCGCGACCGGATGAAGTGTCAAAGCGATAAAAATAAAACGGCCTTCGAGTGCTGCTTGTATTTCGGAAAACTCTCATTCGGAAGAATTCCCGTGAATTCGATAAGCTGGCGTCTGGAAATAAGCGATCGACATCTTGGGCCGCTAACATAATTCTGTATGAAACTACTGAAATAGCAGCGAGGCGAGGCTTGTTTGGCTGATGACGGACTCGCATTTTCGCAATGCGGCATTCAATTCACGGCACCCACTCAAAGGACAGGCGGTATTTAATGAGGCGATTCGGTATCGGCGTACTTTGCGGCATCGGTGGCTATCTGCTGGCCGCAGTGGCGGGTTACTTCCTGATAGAAGTATTGTCCTCGAACGGTCACGACCGCTCCGTCGAAGCGGGCATGACCAGTGTTTTTTTCTTCGGACCGCTCGGCGGACTCATCGCCTTTATCGTGGGCGTAATTTTTGGCGGTCGTCGCACCGATCCCGCTAGCAGCGAACGCTAGGCCTCGCGTCGCGCAAAACCGCCCGTACTGCCACACAGCCGCCGGGCGTAGGACAAATCCCTACAGAAATTCGCGACGCAGGATGAGTCCGATTTGGCATCGCGACGGAAAGCGTTGTGTCACGCTGCCGAAACAGACGGGAGCGAAACTTGCGACTCGACTGGCTTCGCACTCACCCACGGGAGGCATCGCGATGAACCCATCCGGGGACTTTTTGAATGGCGCCACACTTCACCTGACCGACGGCCGTGTCGTGCTATCGCTGCACGACTCCCAATATGCGGCCGACGACCTGCTGCCGGCGGATATCCAAAGGCCGGCCGTGCGCGAGCCCGCCTACGCACGTCACTTCGTGAGTGCCTGCATGATCATCGAATACGGCCGCAATGAAACGCAGTGGCCGGAGATCGCGCGCCGCTTCGTCCTGGACCGATAAACGCCGGCCCTTGTTTCAACCGGACTAGCGCGCACCGGGCGGTGCGTGGCGCATCGACGCCAGCAATGCGACTTTTTCCCTGTTGATGGCGACTTCCAATCGCGCCAGCGCCAGCCGGTGCGCGAACAAGTCGGCCGTATCCATGTCGCGGTCCAGATCCGCAAACCCGGCTTGTATTCTCACCCGCAGCGCCCGCTCGCGCGACACGAGTTCGATCACCTGCGCGCAATGCGTCGACTCGCGTTCGATCACCGCTGGAAAGGTTTTCTGCGTGGTACCGATGGGCGGCCGGAATACCGCGCCGCAATTAACGCAGACCAACTCGATAAAGGCTTCGTAGATCGCCATCGCTTCTGAAGCGGTGCCGCGCAGGGCGCCAATCGCTTTTTTGTGCCGCCGTTTCCGGCTGCTGTTGTTGTTTCCGCCCTACGGGAGCGCGAATACCGTGACCGTCATCGAACCCTGTGGCCCGAGCCAGAACCCGCCCGCCATGCCGGACACCACGGCGATGTATTGCTTGCCGTCGACGGCGTAACTGATCACGCCGCCGATGATGGTGCCGCCGCCCGGGTAGCGATAGACGACGTCGCCCGTGCGTGCATTCATCGCCAGGAAATCGCCGGTCAGCTCGCCGGTGAAAATCAT
>JBDTTE010000153.1:0-9299 GCA_039930785.1 Betaproteobacteria bacterium
GTGTTCTTTGTGTCTTCGTGATGAGATTTACGTTTGAGGTTTTACCTCGAAATCAGAGCAATCCGCGAGAAGCGAGACTGCGTGCTCGGCTTTCCTCTGCGCCTATGTGGTGAAAAGGGTTTTTCAGAGATTCCCTAGGGACGATTCCCCCGCTGTTCCAGCAGTCGCATTGTTTTTTCCGTCGCGCCGCGATGCGCTTCGGAAAAATGTTCCCCTGCGGAGCCCATCGCCAGGCGTCGATCCGGATCGGCAAATAAACCTGCAACGGCTTGGGCCAGCTCCGCGGTGTTCGCGATGCGGATCGCGGCACCGGCTTCGATCGCTCCGCGCGTGGCGTCTTCGAAATTGAACGTGTGCGGCCCGATGATCACGGGTCGGCCGACCGCGCAGGCTTCAAGCAGGTTTTGCCCACCAAGCGGCAGCAAGCTGCCGCCGATAAAGGCGACATCGCTCGCGGCGTAGTACGCGAACATTTCTCCCATGGAATCGCCGATGACGACGCGCGTTTGCGCGTCCACGGGGAGGTTCTCGCTGCGACGCTGGACATTGAACCCACGCTGTCTCGCCAACGCCGCTACTTCGTTGAAGCGCTGCGGATGGCGGGGAACGATCACAGTCAACAGGTCGGGCGGCAGGACCGCGTTATCGAGCCCGTCCAGAAGCAGGGCCTCTTCGCCATCGCGAGTACTGGCGGCGAGAAATATCGGGCGCTGCGCGCCAAACGTAGCGCGCAAATCCACGCCGAGCGCGAGCATGTCGTCGGGCGCAACACGATCGAATTTGATATTGCCGGTAACAAAGACTCTTGCCGCCCCGAGATCCGACAAACGATTTGCGTCGCGATCCGTCTGCGCGCCAATTCCAGCGAAGCCGGCCAGCGCGTCTCGCGTCAATCCGGCCACGCGCCGATAGCCGCGCGCAGATTTCTCCGACATCCTCGCATTGACGAGATACATCGGCACGCCCGCGCTATTGCCCGCCCGGATCAGGTTTGGCCAGATTTCGGTTTCCACGAAAATGCCGATGACCGGCCGATAGTGCTGGATGAACCGGCGCACGGCCCACCTGAAATCGTAGGGGAGGTAGCATCGCTCCACACGGCCTGCGTACAGATCGATGCTGGTCTGTCGTCCGGTCGGCGTGCCGTGAGTCAGCAGGATGCGCACACCGGGATGGCGCTTCTGCATGGCGGCTACGATCGGTTCCGCCGCCCGCGTTTCGCCCACCGATACCGCATGGATCCAGATGACGCCGGGTTGCGCTTCGTTCCCGAAAAAACTGAAGCGCTCTCCGACGTGCTGCAGATAGGCGGGTTGTCTTCGCGCCCGCCAGACGAGGTGCAGCAGCGCCCACGGCAGCAGTAAATAAAGGACCACGGAGTAGAGCGCGCGCCTCATTTTTTCTTGAGCAGCCATTCCATTGCCGCAACGGCTTCGTTGATCGACGGCGAGGCACCAACGCCGCCGAGGTTGCGAAGCCTCGACGTACCGAACAGGCCGGTAGCCTGGGGATCGGTCGCACAGAAAAGGCCGACGGTCGGCGCGCCCAGCGCCACGGCAAGATGCGAAAGCCCCGTGTCGACTCCGAAGACGATGCGGGCATTCGCGAGGAGCGTCGCCATCGAATCCAGGTCAAGCGGCGGCGGTACTACCGCATCGGGAATGCGGGCGGCCAATCGCTCGCTACGTTGCTGTTCCTTCGCGCTGCCGAAAGGAAGCACGCTGCATACGCCGCGCGCGGCGAGAACGTTACCGAGGCCGATCCAGTTTTCCTCCGGCCATTCCTTCTTCGCCGCGCTGGTTGCATGGAGCAGCACGGCATAGGCGCGCGGATTTGCATCGGAAAAAACAGCGCCATGCGCGGCAGTGCGTGCTGCCGGTGCCTGGATGCCGTAGACCGGTGGCCCGGACAGCGGATAACCAAGCGCCAGTGAAGCCAGAAGCCGATTGCGCTCGACGGCATGCAGCGACCACGGAATGGAATGAACCTTGTCGTAGAACAACGCAAGCGGCTCACGCGAGCTGCGCCAGTCCCGACCGTGGCTGTAGCCATTCGCCATCGAGACGATCAGGGCGCTCTTGAGCAGTCCCTGGGTATCGATCACTGCGTCATAGTGCGTCTCGCGCAGGCGCGTGCGCAAGGCGCGGACCTCCATGCGGGTGTCGGTAGAGAACGGACGCTTGCGCCAGCGGCGCAGCGAAACCGGGATCACGCCTTCGACGTCGGGATGCATTGCCGGAATGGCGCTGAATCCGCTTTCGACCACCCAGTCGATGCGAACATCGCCCAGCGCCGCTCGCAAATCGCCGACCACCGGAAGATTGTGGACGACATCGCCGAGCGAGGACGTTTTGACCAGAAGTATTCTCTGCAAGCGCTGGTGTCCTGTTCCGGTTCGACTGGATAGGGGATTATCCCTAGAATAGCGGCCTTTAGACAGATGCACTCGCCAGAGCGGCATGACGAAGACGAGCATCCTCGTTACGGGAGGCGCAGGGTTCATCGGCGCCAACTTCATCCAGCAATGGATTGCGGCCGAGCCGGCTGCCGTCGTGAATCTCGACAAGCTGACTTACGCCGGCAATCTCGCGAGCCTGCAGCCCGTCGCATCGAATCCCAAATACGCATTCGAGCACGCTGACATCGGCGACTTCGCTGTGGTTGCCGAAGTGCTGGTGCGCTGGCGGCCTGTCGCGGTCGTGAACTTTGCCGCTGAGAGTCACGTGGACCGGTCGATTCATGGTCCCGAAGAATTCGTGCAAACCAACATGGTCGGCACCTTCAGGCTGCTCGAAGCCGTGCGCGGCTATTGGACGCAGCTCGCCGCGGAAGAGCGCTCGCAGTTCCGCTTTCTGCATGTGTCGACGGACGAGGTGTACGGATCGCTGCAGGCCGACGACCCCGCGTTTACGGAAGAAACCCCCTACGCGCCAAACAGTCCCTATTCCGCGTCGAAAGCGGGGTCGGACCATCTGGTGCGGGCCTATCACCACACCTACGGGCTGCCGACGGTCACCACGAATTGCTCCAATAACTATGGTCCGTATCAATTTCCGGAGAAGTTGATTCCACTGGTCATCCTGAACGCGCTCGCCGGCAAGGCGCTGCCGGTTTACGGCGATGGCCTGAATGTGCGGGACTGGCTTTATGTCGGAGACCATTGCACCGCGATTCGCCTCGCGCTGCGATCGGGACGCGCGGGTGAGACCTATAACATCGGCGGGAAGAATGAGCGCACCAACATCGAGGTCGTGCGCACGATTTGCCGGATACTCGATGAGCTGAAGCCCGCCGGCAACGGCAAGCCGTACGAGTCGCTGATCAAATTTGTCGGCGACCGGCCCGGCCACGATCGCCGCTATGCGATCGATGCGACAAAAAGCAGGTCCGAACTCGGCTGGAAGGCGCTCGAGTCTTTCGAATCCGGCATCCGCAAGACGGTGCGCTGGTATCTGGACAACACCGCCTGGATCGACGGTGTGCTGAGCGGCGAGTATCGCAAGTGGATGGAAACGAATTACACGGCGCGGCAATGAGTAATGGGAAATGAGCAATGAGCGATGGGCAATGGGCAATGAGTAATGTGCGATGAGTGACGAGATCAGGCCGCATTACAAGCTCGAGACCTGGAAGGAGTCCATTACGCTGGTAAAAGCGGTCTACGAGGCCACGAAGAATTTTCCCAAAGAGGAAACCTATGGCCTGGCTTCGCAAATGCGAAGGGCGGCGGTTTCAGTTCCGAGCAATATTGCGGAAGGGGCCGCGCGAACTGGCAGTAGGGAATTCGCCCAATTTCTCAATGTCGCGAGAGGATCCTTAAGTGAATTGGAGACTCAACTGATTATTGCCGTGGAACTCGGTTACATTGATGGATCTCATGATATTTTCTCGCGCGTCGATAAGGTATCCCGCCTGCTGACGGGATTGCACAAAAGCGTCAAGGAGTGACCCATGATCCACCGCCAATTGCCCATCACTCATTCCTCATCACCCATTGCCCAAGCATGAAAGGAATTCTGCTCGCGGGCGGATCGGGTTCGCGGTTGCATCCAGTCACGCAGGTCGTGTCGAAGCAACTGCTGCCGGTGTATGACAAACCGATGGTGTACTACCCGTTGTCGACGTTGATGCTCGCCGGCATTCGCGACATCCTGATCATATCGACGCCGCAGGACACGCCGCGCTTCGAACAATTGCTCGGCGACGGGAAAAAGTGGGGGCTCAAACTCTCCTACAAAGTGCAGCCATCGCCGGACGGCCTCGCTCAGGCTTTCATCATCGGGCGTGAATTCGTGGGCCAGGATCCCTGCGCGCTCGTGCTCGGCGACAACATCTTCTACGGGCATGACCTGTCTGTACGTTTGAAAAAAGCGACGAAGAACACGTCGGGTGCGACCGTGTTCGCCTATCAGGTTACCGATCCGCAACGTTATGGCGTGGTGGCGTTCGATTCGTCGGGAAAAGCCGTCAGCATCGAGGAGAAACCTGCCCAGCCGAAGTCGCGCTATGCGGTAACCGGGTTGTACTTTTACGACAATTCCGTTCTCGATATCGCGGCAGCCCTCAAGCCGTCCGCTCGAGGCGAGCTCGAGATCACCGACGTCAACCGCCACTATCTAGAGCGCAATCGCTTGCAGGTGGAGATCCTCGGTCGTGGCGATGCGTGGCTCGATACAGGCACGCACGAAAGCCTCCTCGATGCTTCCCAATTCATCTCCACCATCGAACGCAGGCAGGGTTTGAAGATTGCGTGCCCGGAAGAAATCGCCTACTTGTCGAAATTCATCACCAGGGAACAACTCAGGGAACTCGCCCAGCCGATGCGAAATAGCGCGTACGGCCAGTATCTGCTGGATGTTGCGCAGGACCAGGCCGAACGATGAAGGTCACGGCGGGTGAATTACCGGAGATCCTCGAGTTCGAACCGCGCGTGTTCGGTGACGACCGGGGATTTTTTTTCGAGAGCTTCAACCGCCGGGTGTTTCGCGAAGCCACCGGCCTCGATGTCGAGTTCGTGCAGGACAACCATTCGCGCTCAGCCAGGAACGTCTTGCGCGGATTGCATTATCAATTACAGCAGGCGCAGGGAAAGCTTGTCAGGGTCATATCCGGGGAGATATTCGACGTCGCGGTTGATGTGAGACGTTCCTCACCGCGCTTCGGGCGCTGGATGGGGCGGCGATTGTCGGCGGACAACAAAAAGATGCTGTGGGTCCCGCCGGGATTCGCGCACGGATTCCTGACGCTCGCGGATTCCACGGAAGTGCTCTACAAGACCACCGACTACTACGCACCGGAGCATGAGCGCTGTGTGTTGTGGAGCGATCCGGACATCGGCATCGAGTGGCCTCTCATCGGTGAACCAAACCTGTCGGCGAAGGATTTGCGTGGCCTTGCGCTGAAAGCCGCGGAGCTGTTTTCCTGATGCGCATCCTGGTGACCGGCGGCGCGGGGCAGGTGGGATGGGAACTCCGCCGCACGCTCGCGGCGTTTGGCGATGTCATTGCGCCGGCACGCGATGTACTCGACCTTGCGTCTGCGGATTCGATCGTATCCTGCCTGCGCGCGGTCAACCCCGACCTGATCGTCAATGCCGCTGCCTACACGGCGGTGGACAAGGCGGAATCGGAACCGGAGCTGGCCATGAAGATCAACGGCGACGCACCGCGCATTTTCGCGGAGGAGGCCGCCCGCCGGAATATCGCGCTGATCCATTACTCGACCGACTACGTTTTCGATGGGCGCAAGTCAGAACCGTATCGCGAAGACGATGCTACGGAGCCCGCGAATGTCTACGGCAGATCGAAGCTGGCCGGCGAACAGGGCGTCGCGGCGTCCGGCGCGGTCCATCTGGTTTTTCGCACGAGCTGGATCTACGCGCCGCGCGGCCGGAATTTTTTGCTGACGATGCTGAAGCTGGGCAGCGAAAGGAAAGAGCTCAAGGTCGTGGATGATCAGTTTGGCGCACCGACTTCCGCGCGCCTGGTGGCCCAAGCCACGGCCAACGTAGTTTGTCAGCTGCTGGCCGACGGGAAGCCGGATATGGACCGATTCCGGGACGCAGGCGGCGTCTATCACCTCACTGCCGCTGGCCGCGCAAGCTGGTACGAATTCGCGCAAGCTATCCTTGCGGGTCGGCGCGACAGCGCGAAAGTCCTGCCGATTCCCGCGACGGCGTATCCGACGCCCGCGCCACGCCCGCAGAATTCCGTGCTCGATAATGAAAAGTTGCGGCGACAGTTCGGCTTCCGTCTGCCCGACTGGAAAACCGGGTTGGAACTGTGCCTGGAAGAAATGCAGGCCAGCTGAAGCCGGCCTGCGCATTCCTTCGAGCCCCCGTCACTGCCTCTTGTAGTCGTCCTCGATGCGCACGATGTCGTCTTCACCGAGATAGCTACCGGATTGCACCTCGATCATGTGCAGCGGCACTTTCCCGACATTCTCCAGGCGGTGTCGGGCGCCCAGCGGAATATAGGTGGACTGGTTTTCGGAAAGCAACAGCGAATCGTCTCCGCGGATGACCCTCGCGGTGCCTGACACCACGATCCAGTGCTCGGCGCGGTGGTGATGCAGCTGCAGCGATAGTTTCGAGCCCGGCTTGACCATGATGCGCTTGACCTGAAAACGCTCGCCAGCATCGAGGCCCTCGTAGTAGCCCCAGGGGCGGTAGACGCGTTTGTGCACCAGGTATTCGTCGCGTTGCTTGGCCTTCAGCGCGTCGACGACTTTCTTCACGTCCTGCGAACGGTCCTTATGGGTGACCAGCACGGCATCGGACGTTTCGACGATCACCAGATCTTTAACGCCCACCGCCGTGACGAGCCGGTGTTCCGCGCGCACGTAGCAGTTCTGGATGTCGTCAATATGCGTGTCGCCAACTGTGACGTTT
The DNA here is from genome assembly GCA_039930785.1 of Betaproteobacteria bacterium. Lineage (GTDB taxonomy): Bacteria > Pseudomonadota > Gammaproteobacteria > Burkholderiales > JACQAP01 > JACQAP01. The sequence goes on from JBDTTE010000153.1 coordinate 6,890, forward strand.
CCCGCCTTGTCGGGGGTGCCGGCTTGCCATAGTGCCGTCCAGGAACCGATGTCGCTCCAGCCGATATCGGCCTCGACCACCACCGCGTCGGTGGTCTTCTCCATGACGGCGTAATCGATGGATTCCGATGGCGACGCCGTGAAGGCCGCTTTGTCCAGACGCACAAAATCGAGGTCGCGTGTGCTGGCTTTCCATGCCGCTTCTGCAGCGTCCAGGATGTCCTTGCGATACTTGCCCAACTCCTCCAGATAGCGCGCGGCGGTGAACACGAACATGCCGCTATTCCAGTAGAAGCGGCCGGACGCGATGAATTCCTTCGCGCGGGCTTCGTCTGGTTTTTCGACGAATCGGGCCACGTTGTAGCAGGCCGCGCCTTTGTTTAGGGGTTCGCCGCGTTCTATATAGCCATAGCCGGTTTCCGGCTCCCTGCCGACGATGCCAAAGGTGACGAGTCGGCCGGTTGATGCCGTGGCCACCGCGGTGGCAATGACTTCATGGAAGCGCGCCACATTCCGGATCAAATGATCGGCCGGTAGCACCAGCATGGTGCCCGCCGGATTTTTTTCCAGGATGCTGAGGGCGGCGACGGCAACGGCGGGCGCGGTGTTCCGGCCTACCGGTTCGAGAATCTGAGCCGTGGTTTTGACCTTTATCTCGCGCAACTGCTCTGCCGCGAGAAATCGATGATCATCGCTGCAGACGATGACGGGTTCCTGCAGGCCGGTGACCCCGGCCAGGCGCAGCAGCGTTTCCTGCAGCATCGTTTTGTCGCTGACCAACGGCAGGAATTGCTTGGGCAGCATAGTGCGCGACAATGGCCACAGCCTGCTGCCGCTGCCGCCGGAAAGTACCACCGGAAAAATCATGCCTATACCCTGGATTGTGTGTGAACGTCGGCGGACTTTTCTGTTCGAAGGTATTCAAATCGCCTAGAATCAAAACACATGACAATCTGCTTTCCCATCGAGCTTCGCGTCGTCTGCGGGCGACGAATTGCTGGTAATGAACAATCCATCTTCGCGCCGCTGCCGCAGTCGACCAGCCGTTCGCGGAGTATACAGAACCGTCCTCTTCCTAGATTGCACCCATGAGCAAAGTTGCACTGATTACCGGTATCACCGGCCAGGACGGGGCCTACCTGGCCGAATTCCTGCTGAAAAAAGGCTACATCGTTCACGGCATCAAGCGGCGGACATCGCTGTTCAACACGGACCGGATCGATCATCTCTACCAGGATCCGCATGTCTCGAACCGCAATTTCATTCTCCATTACGGGGACATGACGGATTCAAGCAGCCTTGTCCGCATCATCCAGAAAACCCAACCGGACGAGATCTACAACCTCGCCGCGCAAAGCCATGTCGCCGTTTCGTTCGAAGAACCCGAATACACGGCAAATTCCGATGCGCTCGGTACCTTGCGTGTCCTGGAGGCGATTCGCATCCTTGGCTTGAGTGAAAAGACGCGCTTCTACCAGGCCTCCACTTCCGAGCTTTACGGCAAGGTGCAGGAAATTCCGCAGAAAGAGACCACGCCTTTTTATCCGCGTTCGCCTTACGGCGTCGCCAAGCTCTACGCGTACTGGATCACCGTGAATTATCGCGAGTCCTACAACATGTTCGCGTGCAACGGCATCCTGTTCAACCACGAGTCGCCTATTCGCGGCGAGACGTTCGTCACCCGCAAGATCACGCGCGCGCTGGCGCGCATCAAGCTCGGGCTGCAGGATTGCCTTTATCTGGGCAACATGGATTCGCTGCGCGACTGGGGTCATGCGCGCGACTACGTCGAAGCGCAGTGGTTGATGCTCCAGCAATCGCAGCCGGAAGATTTCGTCATTGCCACCGGTGAGCAGCACAGCGTGCGCGAATTCGTCGAAGTCGCCGCCCGCAAGCTCGGACTGTCGATCAAGTGGTCCGGCAAAGGCGCGGACGAGAAAGCAGTCGATCAGAAGGGGAAAGCGATCGTGGCGGTCGACCCGCGCTATTTTCGTCCGGCCGAAGTCGAAACCCTGCTGGGCGACCCGTCCAAGGCAAAGGCCAAGCTCGGATGGTCTGCGAAAGTCACGTTCGAACAGCTCGTCGAGGAAATGGTTGCCGAAGACCTCAAGGCCGCGGAGCGCGACGAACTGGTCAAGCGCCACGGTCATCGCCCCTACGATCATCACGAATGAGCATGCAACCCGACAGCAAGGTCTTCGTTGCCGGCCATCGCGGGCTGGTTGGATCGGCAATCGTGCGTTCGCTAAAAGTGGCGGGCCACCGTGCGATCGTTACCAGGACGCATGCCGAGCTCGACCTGATGGATAGGCCGGCGGTGCAGAAATTCTTCGCGCAGGAGAAGCCGGAATACGTGTTCCTGGCGGCGGCAAAGGTCGGTGGAATCCTGGCGAACAATACGTACCCGGCGG
>JBDTTE010000154.1:0-9256 GCA_039930785.1 Betaproteobacteria bacterium
ATCAGGATCGGACCGATGGTCAATACAGACCAGTAGATCAGCACGCGCTGGATCAGGGCACGCGGCCGCTTCACCCGCCAGATGGTATTGAACGCGCGATCGATGGTGAGCATCAGCATGATCGCCGTGATGCCGAGCAGGACTATGCCGAGCGCGGTGAGGCGGGCAGCGTTGTCCGCGAACTGCTGCATGTAGACCGTAACCAGACGCGAAGAACCGTTAGGGACGAGATTGGCCGCGACATAGGTGCGCAGGGTTTCGACCACGTTGTCGAACACCGGGAACGCAGTCATGACGGTAGCCATGATCGTCACCAGCGGCACCAGCGCAAGCATGGTGGTGAACGTGAGGCTGCCGCAGAGTTGGAAGCAGCGCTCCTCCTTGAATCGTCGATAGACCAGCACGACGAAATGGCCCAGCAGGCGGAACTGGCGGGGTATGTCCTTGAGCGAACGCAGTTGGGATTTTTCGGACGCCAATTTCGCCTCGGGATCTTTCTTAAGGGGCTGCCGATATAATACGGTCTTCCCCGGTGGTAAGACAGCACGGACAGTGGTGCAGCGATGCAGGAAATACTGGTTCTTTATTACAGCCAGACCGGCGCGGTGAAGCAGATGGCGCAGCTCATCGCGCGCGGTATCGAGAAAGTGCCGCAAAGCGGTGCGCGCCTGCGCACGGTACCCAAAGTCTCCACGGTGACCGAGGCCACCGAGCCCGAAGTACCCGACACCGGCGCACCTTACGTCGAATATGCCGACCTCGAACAATGTGCCGGGCTCGCCCTGGGCAGCCCGACACGCTTCGGCAACATGGCGGCGCCGCTCAAGTACTTCATTGACGGCACGGGCGCCCTCTGGCTGAAGGGGGCAATGAGCGGTAAACCGGCCGCGGTCTTCACATCCACGGCCTCGATGCATGGCGGACAGGAATCGACCCTGCTGTCGATGATGCTGCCTTTGCTCCACCACGGCATGCTGGTCGTCGGCGTACCCTATTCCGAGCCGGAACTCATGAATACGCGCACCGGTGGCACGCCATACGGCGCCAGCCACCTGGCCGGCGCCAACGCCGACCTGCCGATCAGCGAAGACGAGAAGCGCCTCTGCCAGGCGCTCGGCACGCGCCTGGCAGAGGCCGCGCGCAAGCTGGCGCGCTGATGCAAAGGCCTGCATGAGCCACGGCACCGACGCACGCAAGCTCGTGCGCAGGTTTGCCGCCGGCGTACTGGCCACGCAATCCCTCAAGGATCCCGGCTATCCGTATGCATCCGCGCTGCCGTTCTGCACGGACCAGCGCGGGCGCATCGTCGTACTGATCAGTCACCTCGCCGAGCACACCCGTAACGCGGACGAGGACGGCAAGGCCGGATTCCTGGTTTCTCCGCTCGGACCCGACCTGCAGGAACGGGCGCGCGTCAGCATCGTGGGCGACATCGCGCCTGTCGACGATCCCCTGGTGACGTCGCGTTACCTGCGGCACTTTCCAGAAGCGGAGCAGTACCTGCAGATCGGCGGCTTCCGCTTTTTCCGCCTCGAACCGCGCTCGCTGCGTTATATCGCGGGATTCGGCAGCATCCATACCCTCTCGCCGGAGAATTATCTGGCGCTGCCCGACGCACTCGCCGAAGCGGAAGCCGACATCATTGTGCACATGAACATCGATCACGCGCACAACCTGGTCGCCTATTGCCGGCATGTGCATGATCGCAACCCGGAGAGCGCGCAGATGATCGGCATCGATTGCGACGGATTCGACGTGCGCGCGGACGGCGAGGTGCTGCGCTTCGATTTCGAAGCAGACGTTACGGATGCGGCGCAGGCACGGACAGAACTAATCCGGCTTGCGCAGGCGAGCCGCGCATGACGCGTATCGCCCAAGCCGCCGCGAGCGCAAGCCTGGTTGCGCTGGTCTTCCTGTGCATGGATTGGGAAATGTGGCTGGCGCCGCTACGACCGGGCGGCTCCGCGCTCGCGCTGAAAATAGTGCCCCTGATGTTCGCCCTCCCGGGCATTCTGCGCGGGCGCCGCTATACCTACCAGTGGTCGTCGATGCTGATCCTCGCCTACTTCGCCGAGGGCGTGGTTCGCGCTTGGAGCGAACATGACTTATCGCGCGCCGCCGCAGTGGGCGAAATCCTGCTGTCGCTGATTTTTTTCGCCGCCGCCGTTACCTACGCACGGTCATCGGGTCGACCCCACCGGACGTCGTGAAACCCTACCGCGGCCGATTCGCGCCTTCACCCTCCGGCCCGCTGCATTTCGGGTCCATGGTCGCGGCCGTGGGCAGCTATCTCGACGCCAAAGCGCACGGGGGAAACTGGGCCGTGCGCATCGATGACCTCGATCCGCCGCGGATTGCGCCCGGCTCCATCGACTCGATCCTCGGCTGCCTGCAGGCGTTCGGCATGCAATGGGACGACGAAGTCGTCCATCAAAGCGCACGTTCGGACGCCTACAGGACCGCACTGACAAAGCTGCGCAACGACGGATTGGTTTACGCGTGCGTCTGCAGCCGCAAGGAAATCGAAGACGCAGGCTCGGGGACTGTTTATCCGGGTACCTGTCGCGCGGGCATCGTGCACGAGCGGCGCGCACACGCGTGGCGAGTACGCACCACATCGGCGATCATCGGGTTCGACGACCTGCTGCGTGGCCAAATACATCAGGATCTGGAACACGAAGTTGGCGACTTTGTCGCTTTCCGCGCCGACGGCATCGCCGCTTATCACCTGGCCTGCGCAGTGGACGACGCGGCACAGGGCATCACGCACGTGGTACGCGGCGCGGACCTGCTCGATTCGACGCCCCGACAGATTTATATGCAGCAGCTGCTCGGCGTACCAACGCCGGCCTACCTGCACCTGCCGGTCGCCGCGCACACGGACGGGCGCAAGCTTTCCAAGCAGACGCTGGCTCAGGCCGTCAATCCCGACGAAGCGGCGACCGTGCTCGGTGCGGTGCTGGAATTTCTGAACCATGCACCGCCTGACTGCGCGCATCGCGGCAGTCTGGATGCGCTATGGGGCTGGGCAATCGACAACTGGCGCCGCGAGCGGCTGCCCGATCTCGCATCGATTGCAGTGCGCGATCAGAATGTCAGCGGCGAACCGTCCTGAAACGCGAGCAATTGGCCGGGCAAAAAAGAGATCCAGCGTTCATTGTCCGTCAGTGGCTCGGTTGCAACCACGGCGATGCGATCATCCGGTGTCGTGACCTGGCTGAAATCGACTTCGATGTCCTGGTCTTTCAGGTGTGCCGTGGTGAATGGCGCGTGCCGCAAAACATAGGAGAGGCGGTCGGAACAATGCGCGAACAGGAAGTCGCCATTGGAGAGAATGTAGTTGAATCGCCCGCAGGCAGCGATTTCTGACGAAACGGCTGCGATCGCTTCGAATAATTCCTTCAGCGCAGGCTGGCCGTCCGGATAGCGTGCGCGCAGCGTGTCCAGCAAGTAGCAGAACGCCTGCTCGCTGTCGGTCGCACCCACCGGTCGATAACGGCCACCAGGCGGCGGCGCAAATTTTTCCAGCGTGCCGTTGTGCGCGAAAATCCAGTAACGACCCCACAATTCGCGCATGAATGGATGCGTGTTGACCAGGGCCACGGACCCTCGCGTGGCTTTGCGGATATGGGCAATGACGTTCTGGCTGCGAATCGGATAGCTGGCGACCAGTGCGGCCACCGGGGAATCGACCGCCGGGCGAGAATCCACGAACATGCGGCAGCCCGGGCCTTCGAAGAAGGCGACACCGAAACCGTCAGCGTGGTCCCCGGTCCGCCCGCCGCGCTGGTGAAACCCTCGAAAAGAGAAACAGATGTCGGTCGGTACGTTGCAATTCATCCCCATCAATTCGCACATCGGATTACGCAGCCTTCTTCCATTGAATGTCGATCGGAAGCACCATACCGTCTGTCCATCATTTTGTCTGCCACCATGTCCGATAAAACCCTGTCACTGACCCCCGCGCTGCACGCCTACCTGATCGAGAACTCGGTGCGCGAGCCCGACATCCTGCGCAGGCTGCGCGAGGAAACCGCCAAAGACCGCATGTCGGGGATGCAGATCAGCCCCGAACAGGGCCAGTTCATGCAGCTGCTGGTAAAGCTGATGAACGCGAAAAATTATCTGGAGGTTGGCGTTTTTACGGGTTACAGCAGCCTGGCGGTCGCGCTGGCCCTGCCCGCGGACGGGCAAATCGTCGCCTGCGATGTCTCCACCGAATGGACCGGCGTTGCCCGGAAGTACTGGCGCGAAGCCGGCGTGCTCGATCGCGTGGACCTCAGGATCGCACCGGCGCTGTCCACGCTCGACCAGTTGATCGCGTCGGGCAAATCCGGATTCTTCGACCTGGCCTTCATCGACGCCGACAAGGTGAACTACGCGCAGTATTTCGAGCGGGCACTGGTACTGGTTCGCAAGGGCGGATTGATCGGGATCGATAACACCTTATGGGGCGGCAGCGTCATCGACCCCAAAAACCAGGGCGAAGACACGCAGGCGATCAGGCAATTCAACGCGAGGCTTGCGGCCGACACGCGTGTGCACCTTTCGATGCTGCCGGTTGGCGACGGGTTGACGCTGGCGCTGAAAATCGGTGATCGGTAAACGGTAAACGGTAAAGACTGACTTAGGCAGTTCACCGTTCACTGTTTTTGAACATCGATCACCATTCACTGCTTGACAGTCTGCACGGTGGGGTCGGCTTCCAACAAACCGGAGACGCGGTTGCGCCCGTCACGCTTGGCCCGATAAAGCGCCGCATCCGCACGCTGCAGGAGTTCATCGACGCTCGCCATGGCCGGATCACGCTGCGAGACGCCGATGCTGATGGAGATCTGCCGCGAAATATCGCCGATGTGCAGGGTGCATTGCGCCACGGCCTGGCGCAGCCGTTCCGCCAGGCGCACGCCCATCGTCGCGTTCGCGGCCGGGCAGATCACGACGAACTCATCGCCACCGAGTCGACCGACGACATCCTCGACGCGCGCGGTCTGGCGCAGCAGGGCGGCTACCTTCGTCAGCACCTGGTCGCCCGCTTCGTGTCCATGCACGTCGTTGACCTGCTTGAAACCGTCGATGTCGATCATCATCACCGACAGCGGGCGCTCGGTGCGCGAGGCAATCGCCCATTCCTGTTCTATGCGTTCCATCAGGTGCCGGCGGTTCGGCAGGCCGGTCAGGGAATCGGTCAGCGCGGCCTGCTGCAAACGCCGGTTTGAAACCGCCAGCTCGGTGGCGAAGCGGCGCAGGTTCAAGCTGTCGCGCTCGGCTTCCTCCTGCATGTGGATGACACGTTCGGCGGCGCGCAGCCGCGCCGTCAGGACACGGGCATTGAACGGCTTGGTCAGATAGTCGTCAGCGCCGGCGGCGAAGCCTTCCACCATCTCCGCCTCTTCGGTCATGCCGGTGAGCAGGATGAAATACATCTTCCTGCCCTCTTCCGTATCGCGCAGCGCCTGGCACAGCTGCACGCCGTCGATCCCGGGCATGACCAGGTCGGAGATGACCAGTTGCGGATTCAGGTCGATCGCCAGCTTCAGCGCTTCGCGGCCATCCACCGCCACGGCAATCTTGTGCCCGAGATTGCGCAGCGTCTGCTCCAGCAGGATGCGAATCGTCGGATCGTCATCCGCGATCAGGATATCCATGGACATCGAAGCGTGTTGCGAGCCGGCCGCAGCCTGGTTGGCAAAGGATTCGGTGACAGCGCTCGCGTGCTGCTGGAACGCAGAAACATTTTGCGTCTTCACCTCGAGGATCTTTCCCCACTCGGCCCATTCACGCGAGATGTGATTGATGCCCGTGTCCAGTGCGTCCGCATCCACTCCGATTTTCGCGGCGGCCAGCACGAGGGTCGGCACCATTTCCTTGCGTTGCGCCTCGCTCGACACGCAATATTCGCCGACACCCGCCGCCAGCGAGATCAGCTGCAGTAGCAGGTAGTCTCGCGAATCCTGGGCCACGAGCGCGGATTCGGGTATCTCGTGGAACTGCACGGCATCGACAAAGAATCGCGGCAGCTTCCAGTCCTCGAGGATCGCGCCGGCGAGTTCCATGTGATCGGTCTTGAACGTTGTGCGTTCGAGCTCGGCCCGCATGCCGGGCGGGAGATCGCGATTCGCATCGATAAAATCCGCGTACTCTCGCGGAAACAGCGTCGCGAACGCGAGGCTGCCGATGTCGGAAAACAAACCGCAGGTGAAGGCCTCCTCCGCGGAAGCCGCTCGAACGCGCAGGCAAAATACATTAGCCGCGATCGCGGTGGCCAGCGAGCGCGCCCAGAAGCGCGAGTAATCGAAACTGCGGCATTTGCCCAGGCGATTGTGGCCCAGCACCGAGAAGCCGAGCACCAGTTGCCGCACGAGGTTCAGCCCCACGCGGCGAATCGCCTCGGCTATGGAAACCACCGGGCGGCGCGGGCCGTTGAAGGCCATGTTGGCGAACCGGATCAGGCGACCGCACAGCGCGGGATCAGCCTGCATGGCGCGCGCGATTTCGTCGAGCGTTGCGTCTTCGCGGCGGGTCAGATCGATGAGGCGCAGTGCCACGCCGGATGGCGAAGGCAGGTTCCCCCCGGTTTTCATTTCCCTGAACAGGTCTTCGGAAACTGGCATGAAATCTCCGAACGGACAATCTGCAGCATGGAACGGACGGGATGGAACGGCGGGGCGACCGGACGCCTGTCACCCTTCGACGCATATCGGAAACGGGCGCGGATTCTTTAGCGTTGCGGGGGCAGCAGCGCCTGCAATCGCTCGGGGAGCGGGTAGTCGGGATACCGGGCACGGAAGATCGTCAACTGATCCCTGGCCTCGGCCTGCTTGCCCGCGGTCAGCAACTCCTCGAGCCTTCGTACCCAGTCCTTTGCGTCGGCAATCTGCTTCGCGTTGTCCTGCTTGCGCAGGCCTTGCACGGCGGCAATACGCCCGGTCAATGCATCGGAGGATTCCGTCTTTTTCTTTTCACGCTCCGCCGCGCCTTCCGCGGCCGGCGCCTGCTCTGGCTCCCGTGACTTTGCGGCAACGGCGGCGTCTGCGACATACGGGGCGGGGGCGGCTGCGGGCGGAAGCGCCTGCGCCGGCTGGGTTGCTGGCACCTCCTGGATCGCCGGCGCGGCAGCGTTGCTGGATTGCGATGACGACGGTGCCGCACGCGCCAGCAACTGGCGATCCGGCCGTTCGCTGCGATCCCGCGACGGCCTCGATTCGCGGTCGCTTGCCACGTTCGATCGGGCCTTGTCTTTCATCGCCAATTGCGGCGGTGAGGCTTTCGCCAGCTTCGCCTCCTCGACTGACGGATGCCCTGCCCCGAAACCATCCGCAGGCACCAGCGGCGGCTCGTTGTCGCCGACGACCAGACCGAGCGAAACCGCCAGCACGAGTACGGCCGCGATGGACGCGGGAACCTGCCATTCGCGCCGCACGGGAATGCGCAACCAGTTGCGCCGCGGTGGTTGCGCCACCTCGCGCCGGGCCGCTTCGAGGATGCGGGCATCGAGCCGCGACGGCGGTTCGTCGCGCACCACCTCGCGGTAGCGCTCCGAGACGTCGGCGCCGGGTTCGTCCGGCTCGCGATCTTCAGGCAGTGTCGGTTTCATGCTCGATTCCTTCGCGCAACCTGGCGAGCGCATAGCGCAGCCGGCTTTTGACGGTTTCCCGGCCCGTGGACGTCACGGTGGCGATCTCCTCCAGGGTCAACCCGCCCTCCTCGTGCAGCAGGAAGACTTCGCGTTGCTCGGGCGGCAGCAGTGCAAGGGCATTCAACAATCTGGCGGCCGACTGGCGCAGCGCCACGACACGCTCGGGCTGCTCGCCGGCGGGCCCGGCCACTTCCAGCGCCTCGCCGTCGTCATCGTCGAGCGAAATCAGGTGCAGCGGCGTCTTGCGACGAAAGTGGTCGACCACGCAATTGTGGGCGATGTGATACAGGAACGTCGCGAAGCGCGCCTCGACCCGATAGCGCGCCCGCGACGAAATGATCTTCATCCAGATTTCCTGGAACACCTCTTCCGCGCTGGAGCGCAACCCGACCTGACGCAATACGTAGCGAAACACCCCGCCGCGATGGCGTCCGTATAACGTCTCGAATGCTTGCGCGTCGCCATCGCGATAGCGCAGCATCAGCTGTTCGTCGGCAACCTGTTCGCCGCCAACGGCCATGGCAATGGGATCGACGCTCACGCCTGCCAGTCTAGCCCGAAGCATGATCAGGGTCAGCCTTCAATCGCGGCCATCGTTTGCGAGGGCAAATTCACGTCCCGGCAATCCGGAAGTCGCGAACCGCTACCCGCGCTCCGGCGGGTCCGCAACGAAGCCCCCGGGGAAAGGTGTCGGCAGCCGGCGCTCCTCGCGTATCACGCCTCGCGAGACGAGATTTGCATAGGTGTCGTAGTGGATCGCGATGACTTCCTCGGGCTGGTCCGAATCGCGCTCGAATGCAACGTAACGCGCAGGCGCGTTCTGGTCGCGGCCGTGGCCGGTGCCGATTTTCTTGTCCGCCTTGTTCTCTGCGGCGGAGGGCGCAGCGCGTGACGCGCTGTCTTTGGCTGCGCCGCCGAACCCGCGCTGCAGAGGTTGTTCAAGCTCCGCCAGCGGCTCGGGCTTGCGGCGAAACAGCGCCACACCGATGACGCCGACGTTGTCGGGCCGGCCGGTGCGCGCGGCATAGGAATCGCCCAGGTCGGTGAAATAAAAAGCCGCGATTTTCTCCAGACTCTTGCGCCAGCCCGCGATTGACAACGGCCGGCCGCGCTCGATGACGTAACCGCCTTGCGAAGCCGCCGCAGTTTCGCCCGATACAACGTTAACGCCGTCCACGGACACCACCGCCAGCAGATCGCCGCGATCGCGGTTGCGGATCGTGAGCTGGTATTCGTTGCCCGGGCGGCCCGCCACATACCAGTGGCCACCGCTTTCGTAGACCGGCAATTTGCGCCCGGCCGCGCGATCGTAGATTTCCACATCGGCGATGCGACCAGCTGCCAGCGCGGGGCTGGCGATCAGGAATGTAAGGCAGAGATACAACAGGCGTTTCATGGCGTGCTCCTTTTTTAGGTGGGGACACGCGTATAAACGGTGGGGTCGCTGGATTGGGGTTAATTAATCCAAGGCGAATAGACGCAAGGCGAAAAAAGGCCGGGGGTTGCCCGGCGGCAAGCTACTTTTCTTGCGCGGCCAAGAAAAGTAGCCAAAAGAAGGCCGCCGGTATGACTCACACTCATCGGTAACAATTGAGTTCAAGGACATAGGTAACAGTT
>JBDTTE010000155.1:0-9065 GCA_039930785.1 Betaproteobacteria bacterium
CCCGGCGTCGACCCCTGGACGAAGGAGCCTGGACAGCCCATCCTGACCCCGGCTTACGGGCAGCCCTCGGCGTTCGAAAGTAACGTCATGCGCCGTGGCGTCGGCACCACCCCCACTACGCTTTCGTCGTGGAGTTTTACGCCGCTGCAGGATCTGCACGGCATCATCACGCCGAACGGGCTCGTGTTCGAGCGTCACCACGCTGGCGTACCGGCCATCGATCCGGATCGCCATCGTTTGCTGCTGCATGGGATGGTCGAACGTCCGCTGACGTTCTCGATGGAAGAACTGATGCGATTCCCATGTGTGTCGCGCATTCACTTCCTTGAATGTTCGGGTAATGGCTCCGCGGAATGGAAAGCCCCGAAGGGAGCAAGCATCCAGCAGACCCACGGGCTGCTGTCCTGTTGCGAATGGACGGGCGTGCTGCTGTCTACCGTCCTTGAGGAAGCCGGTGTGAATGCCGGGGCAAAATGGATCCTTGCCGAAGGCGCCGATGCGGCCGCGATGACGCGCAGCATCCCGATGGAAATAGCCCTGGACGACGCGCTGCTGGTGTACGCGCAAAACGGCGAGCGCCTGCGTCCGGAGCAGGGTTACCCATTGCGTCTGTTCCTGCCGGGGTTCGAAGGCAACATGAGCGTCAAATGGCTGCGACGCCTGAAGGTGGGCGACCAACCGTTCGAGACGCGCGAAGAGACCGCGAAATACACCGACCTGATGCCGGAAGGGAAAGCTCGCCAGTTTACGTTTCACATGGAAGCAAAATCGGTGATCACTTCTCCGTCCGCCGGCCAGACCGTGCGCGGCCATGGCTTTCGCGAAATTTCAGGCATCGCATGGTCGGGACGGGGAACGATCCGTCGCGTCGACGTCTCGATCGATGGCGGCCGCAACTGGAGCGAAGCCGTGTTGCAGGCACCGATGATGGCCAAATCGCTTACGCGATTTCGTTTGCCATGGCGATGGAACGGCGAGCCAACGATTGTGCAAAGCCGGGCGACCGACGACACCGGCTATGTGCAGCCCACTCGCGAGCAACTCATCGCCGTGCGTGGCCTGAATTCCTACTATCACAACAATTCCATCCAGAGCTGGAGCGTCGAGGCATCAGGCGAGGTGCGCAATGTCCACGCTTAACCTTTACGCGGGAATCGTTGCGGCTTCATTCTGCGCGTTCGTCCACGCGGGTGAGCCCTATGGGTTGGGACGCACCGCCACCGACGCCGAGATTCGCGCGTGGGACATCGACGTGCGTGCAGACGGACATGGCCTACCGCTTGGCCATGGCGACGTCCCGTCCGGCGAGCGGATCTACGCTGAAAAATGCGCGGCCTGCCATGGCAGCAAAGGCCAGGGCGGTCCGATGGATAAGCTCACGGGTGGCGAAGCCACGCTCACAACGACAGGGCCGGTCAAGACCATCGGCAGCTTCTGGCCTTACGCGAGCACGCTGTTCGACTACGTGCGACGCGCCATGCCGTTCAACACCCCGCAATCGCTGTCGAACGAGGAAACCTATTCAGTCGTTGCGTACGTGTTGCACCTCAACGGAATTCTGACTGCCGACGCAACACTCGATGCGTCGTCATTGCCGCGAGTGCAAATGCCGAACCGGAATGGTTTCACGGAAGATCCGCGGCCCGACGTGGCAATCAAGCCCTGCCAGGCCGATTGCCGCTGACCAAAAAAATGCCGGGCCATCAGGCCCGGCATGAACTCGAGAGGTGTTACGAATTGCGGGCCGCCGGTAGGCTCGATACCGACTGAAGCGGATCACAATACAAGTCCATCGTATCGAAGCGGCTTGCCGCGTTACAGGGACGCGCACCCGACCTGAATTGGAAGCTTTCCCGACCGGGCAGGGACTGCCGCCCGCGGACTCAGGTACCGGTGATCCAGCGCTGCAAACCGAGCGTAACCAGGAAAGCGGCAGCCGCGAGCCACGCAAAGACGATCTGGCCGCTACCCGCCATCAGGATCGCGTCGACCAGTGATATGCCGGCGATCAGGCTGATTACCGCGCGCGGTACGTCGCCCGGTTTGCGACGGCGCAGCAAGCTCACCGCGTAGACGATCCACGCGGCCAGCAGCACGAGCGGCACATACGCCGCCGGATGCGCCCTGCCCAGCCACACTCCGTAAATCAGCGGCACGCCGAGGAACAACAGCGGCCAGAAATTTTCCAGCGTACCGAGGTGTTCCTTCTTTGCCGCGAACGTCAGCCCGATGAGATAACAGAGCAGCACCACCGCGGCCACCCAGACGGGCTCTGGAACCACAGCCGTCACCACCAACGCCGCGGTGATGTAGACCAGCATGCGGCACAGGCCCATGACGAAGGGGCTGAGCGGATTATTTTTGTGATGCCAATTGTAGAAGACGATGGCCGCGGCGAGCGCAAGGCCGGCGACGACCGGCCGCCACTGTGTAAGCGGTTCGAACGCATAGCCGAGCCACGCCAGCAACACGAGCCCGACCGCCATCATGCTGAATCCGAATGCATGCACCTGGGTCGCGCTGACCTGGCCCGACGGAATCGGCCGCTCGGGCCGGGCCTTCGCGTCGAAGCCGTGGTCGAACGCGTCGTTCAGGAACATGCCGCCGACGTAGAACAGCGACAACGAAACAACGAGGATGAACAGGCGCACATCGACCGCCGCGGCGCCAGTCAGCGCCATGCCGGTCAGCACATTGGACCAGACGGTGGGAAGGTTGGATACGCGCCCGAGTTTGAGCGCGATGGAAAGCTTCATGGCACCACGACCTTAAGCAGCCAACTCACCCTTGACCCAGTTCAGCTCTCGCGCAATTGCCAGCTCCATGCCGCCAGCGCGCAAGTGTTCGGGAAGGACGTTCCAGGTATAGGTTTCGACTTCGAGGTGCCCGGATATTGGTTTCAGGCGATGAATGCCCAGCACTTCGCTGATGAATTCGCGCGTCGAGGAAAATGCACCGAGGTCGTCCATGAAGATCGGCACATGGCAGTGCACGCGCCATTCGCGCCCATCGGCACCGCCTTTCGCGGTGGCCAGCGCTTCGGGGAGATCGGCGTAGCGCTTGATACCGTCCGGGCCGTCTTCGACGACCTGGTGCAAGTAAACGGGATCGTCGAACTGCTTCAACGCAGTGACGGCCTCGAGCGTGAGCTCCGGCAGTCTCAATCCGGCGCTGATCTGCAGCTTGGTCACGCGAATACCGGCGTCCGCGAGATCGCGAATGCAACCAGCCGGGTCCTCGAATTCGACGGCGGCGTGGCACAAATCGAGGCACAGCCCGATATGCTGGTGCAACGCGGCCGCTGCTGGCGAGCGCCCCAATCCGGTCAATTCCGCGAGTCGGCGTACCGCGCGCGAACTGAACAGGTGCTGCTGGAAAAATCGCACGCTTTCCTCGATCGTTTCGAGATAGCAATGCGGTTCCGGTTCGATTGCCAGCGCAATGACCTTGCCGGTTTTCTCCTTGACGTCGACCAGCTTGGCGACATGTCGCAGCATGTGATCGGCGATCAGATCGACATCGGCGCCGTTGCGCATGGCCGGCTTGAATGCACCGGGCACCGTGCTGATGCTGCCCTCGATGCCGTCCGGCAACAGCCGCGCCATCAGGTCCGCCAGCTCGTCGGTGTAACGCAGTCTCTCCGCGTCCCTCCAGTCGGGAAGATAAACTTCCTCCTTGACGCGCGTGCCGTGGAACGTGCCGTACGGAAAACCGTTGATGGTGAATACGTAAAGATTCTTCGCATCGAGGAAGCGCAGAAAATCCTCGAGCGCATCGCCGTCGCCCAGTTCGCGCGCCGCGCGCGCGGACAGCCTCAGGCCGATGCCAAATTTTTCACCCGGTGCGACGCGATCGCGCACCGCCGGAAAAAAGCGCTCGATGTTGGTACGCACATCGGCCCAGGATTCACCGGGATGGATGTTGCTGCAATAGGTCAGGTGAACGCCCTCCCCGCCTATCCTCATTGCCCGGTTTCCTTCCTGCGCAGCCACGTCATGGCGTGCAGGATTTCGCTGGTGTCCATGCTGTGCACCTCTTCGCCGCGACCGATGTCGCGCAGCATGGTAATCGTCAGTTCGCCACCCAGATGTTCGCGGAATTCCTCGATGCCGCGCAGGATTGTCAGCCGGCCCTGGTCGTCCCGCGTTTCCATCGCCGGATGCCACAAATAGAACCCCAGCTTCTTGAGCAGCTTGTAGACGCGGTCTTCGCCGCCGGCCGCGAGCATGCCGATCTGCACGGAGTAGCGTGTGTCCAGCGCAAGGCCGATGGCAACGGCTTCGCCGTGGCGCACTTCATGTGAAGTCAAACCTTCGAGCTTGTGCGCGGACCAGTGACCGTAATCCAGCGGCCGTGCGCTGCCGGCTTCGAACGGGTCGCCGCCGTGCGCGATCTGGCGCATGTGCAACTCCGCGCAACGCCGGATCATGTGCGCCATGGCAGCCGGCTCGACGTTGCGCAGCGCCTCTGCGTTCGCTTCCAGCCAATCGAAAAACTGGCCATCGCGAATCAGCGAAACCTTCACCGCTTCGGCGATGCCGGCAATCTTGTCGCGCTGGTGCAGGGTCCGCAGGAAAACGAAGTCATTCAGCACGGCGAACGGCGGCGCGAACACACCGAGCAGATTCTTCATGCCGAAGGCGTTGACGCCATTTTTAACGCCGACGCCGGAGTCGTTCTGGCCCAGCACGGTGGTGGGTACGCGAATGTGGCGAATGCCGCGGTGCGTGGTCGCCGCAACGTAGCCGATCATGTCCATGAATGCGCCGCCGCCGACGCCGACGACAAAAGCGTGGCGATCTATTTTTAGATCAACCAGGCGTTGCTGCAGGCTGGTTACCAGTGCGGGATCGTTCTTGACGTGCTCGCCGCCGGCGACGATCTCGGGACGGCCCGCCAGCTCGATCGATGCGGCATGCGCTTCGGCATACGCGACGATATCGTTTACCAGGGTCGGCCAGCTTGCAGAAACATTTGAGTCGACGAATACGACTACGCGATGGCGCTTGGCCGGCTCGCGGCGCACGATCGATTTCACGAGTACGGGATTGTCGCGCGCGAACAGGTGCTCGGTGAAATGCACCGGGTAGTCGTAGCGGACAGAGAACTCCTGCGTGTAAATCGCTTCGCCCATGTCCGGTTCAGCCGCGGCTTTGACCAGTTCGACGCCCATCTTCATTCCCCATGCTTCAGTTGGCGGGACCGCTAAAAATTACTTGTACACAGCATCCATATGCTCGACGACGGCCGGCGCTTCGCCGACGCGCGGCGTCTGGCCGCGCAGCACAGAATTGCCTTCGAATAACATGCGCTGGTCCACCGGCGCCGGCTTGAGCCAGTCGTCCTCCTTCATCTGCCCGCTCTGCCCGAACGCCTTCAACGCATTGCCGTAGCACAGCGCCTCGACGTCCTGTTGCGCAATGCCGCGTTCCAGCATGAGCCGCGCAGTCTTTGGCACAGCCAGCGGATCGGAAACGCCCCAATCAGCGCTTGAGTCGACGAAGATGCGGTTGGAACCGTACTTGCGCGCGATTTCCACCATGCGCTCATTGCCCATTTTAGTATTCGGGTAGATCGTGAAGGCTGCCCAGAAACCGCGGTCGAGTACGTCCTTCACGGTCTCTTCGTTGTTGTGGTCGATGACGCAGTGTTCTGGCTTGACGCCCATTTCGATCGCGACTTCCATGCTCTTGATCGTGCCGCTCTTCTTGTCGCGATGCGGCGTATGAACCTGCACCAGCATGTCGAATTCCTTGGCGAGTGCGAGTTGCGCGCGGTAGAACTTGTCCTCGGCCGGCGTCTGGTCGTCGTAACCGATTTCACCGACGGCGACGACGCCCTCCTTCACCAGATAGCGCGGAAGTATTTCGAGCACTTGTTCGGCCAGTGCTTCGTTGTTGGCTTCCTTGCTGTTCAGTCCGATCGTGCAGTAGTGGTGGATACCGAACTGCGCAGCGCGGAAACGCTCCCACCCCACGAGGCTCGACATGTAGTCGATGTAGCTGCCAACCTGGGTGCGCGGTTGCCCGAGCCAGAACGCCGGCTCGATCAGGGCAACGATGCCGGCCGCGGCCATGCGCTCATAGTCGTCCGTCGTACGGGCGCTCATGTGGATGTGCGGATCGATGAATTTCATTCTTTCCTCCAGCTCTCGATGACAGGTATCGGGGTGATGTTCAGGCCGGGTGAGCCAATGCCTGCCAGCTCACCTTGTTTTCGTTTACGGCGATGGAAAGGTCAGGATACGCCCATAGCAGGCCGGTCGCCGCCGGATCCGGCGACGCCGCGAGGGCCAGCGCCGCCGCGGTGCGCTCCGGCTCGGTGCCCTTCTCCAGCACGCGCCCGAGATCTTGCAGCATGTCGCCACGCGCAAAGGGCCCCACGCAACGCCACAATTCCGGACTGACCGGGCGCCCCGCCGACCAGCGCTCGTGCGCATAGTCGCAGAGCATGCGTGCCAGTTCCGCATTGGCACGCTGATCGAGCCCCACGACGGGGTCAAGCGTCGTGCCGATGAACAATGTCTTCAGCACCATCTGGTTCCACGCGGGCTCTGCGAATTGCTCGGCCGGATACGGATTGCGATGCGCGACGGCCTCGAACACCGCTTTCATGCTGGTGCGCACGCCTTCCGCGGCGCGCAACACATAGCGCGCCTGGTCCGGATATAGCGGCAGCCCACGGTAGAACGCGACCAGTTCGCCAACATCAGCGGTATCGCACAATTGATCCAGGCGACGGAGGAAGGTCGCCCCGTCCGATTCGGATGCCAGCAGCAGATACACGCGCGCTGCCTGGTCGAGGCTCCAGTCCGACGGATCCCACTCCGCGCGTGCGTCACCCGCTTGCTCCATTTCTGCGGGCGAGAGCGCAAGATCGGCCTTGCCGATCTTGCGCGTCACGAAACTGACCGATCGATACAGCTCGGTATCGCCACCCGCCGCGACTTTGTGCACGGCTTCAGCCATCCACGCGCGACCCTCGGCGGGCAATCTCGCGTCGAGCCACTGCTGCAGCAACTGAATCGGCGTCATCACGCCACCCTGCGCAAGGCACTTCCTGCCGCGAACACATGTTCGAGCAGCAGGCGCTTCACGTCGGTGGCAGCGACTTCGCCGTCACCCAGCAGTTCTGGTGCCGAAGTGATGAACAACGGCCCGTCGTCGGCGTCGTCCGTAACGCGGCCGTGCGAACCTTTCACCAGGTTTGCATCCAGCGATATGACATCCATAAGGTAACGAAATCCGAGCTTTTTCTGCACCAGTTTCCACGCGATGCGCGCCTTGACGAGCGGTTGCGCCGGATCGAGGAGCAGTTCCACCGGGTCGTACCCGGGTTTGCGATGGATATCGACCGTGCGCGCATAGTCCGGCGCCCGCGACTCGTCCAGGAAATGATAGTACGTAAACCATGAATCAGCGCGGGAAATGACCACCAGTTCGCCCGAGCGCGGATGGTCCAGGCCAAACTCGCGCTTGCCCTGTTCGTCCAGCACGCGTTCGACTCCCGGCAGTTTTTGCAGGAGCGCGGCAACCTTGTCGATCAATTCCGGGCGGCGTACATAGACATGCGCAATCTGGTGATCGGCTACCGCGAATGCGTCCGACGCGCCGGCGTCGAGCTGATCGGTGCCGAGTTCATCGCGCACCTTGAGCCAGCCGGCTTCGCGCAATGCGCGATTGATATGCACGGGCCGGGAAACTTCAGTGATGCCGTACTCGGACAAGGCCACCACGTGCGCGCCAGCCTTGCGCGCCGCATCAATCAGTTCACCGCATACCGCATCGACCTGCGCGACATCGCGCGCGATTTGCGGATGCTTTGGCCCGAGGCGCTGCAGGTTGTAGTCGAGATGCGGCAGATAGACGAGCGTCAGCGTGGGCGAACTTTTTTCGAACACGCGCAACGCCGATTTTCCTATCCAGTCAGTGGACACGATGTCGGCGGCCGGCCCCCAGAAGCGGAACAGCGGAAATTGTCCCAGCGCGGATTGCAATTCATCGCGCAGTTCCGGCGGCTGCGTATGGATATCGGGCAGCTTGCGCCCGTCGGCGGGATACATCGGCCGCGGCGTGATCGCGATGTCCGCAGTGGAATACATGTTGTACCACCAGAACAGCTTGGCGCACGTGAATGATGCGTCGCGCCGTTTGGCCGCATCCCAGATTTTTTCGCCGGACACCAGATGATTGGACTGGCGCCACAGCCAGACTTCGCTGAGGTCGCGAAAGTACCAGCCGTTGCCGACGATGCCATGTTCGCGCGGGAGCGTGCCAGTGACGAAAGTTGATTGCACCGTGGTCGTTACGGCAGGCGTAACGGTACGCAGGGGCCGCACCGCACCTTTCTGCGCGAGCGCGTTCAGGTTCGGCGCATGCCGCAACAGTGCCGGCGTCATGCCGACCACATTGAGCACCAGCGTACGGTTCACGCCGCCGCCGGTTGCAAAGCTGGTTTCAAGTGCGTCTCCTCGTCTCCCTGGCCACCCGTCTGTTGCGGGCTCGCGGCGACGTGCCGCACGCTCAGTTCGAAAATTCCTTGCTCATGATGAAGACCGTAACCGCCCTGCGCTCTTCATCGGAATACTGCTCCTTCCAGGGAGGCATTCCGCGAAAGCCGTTGGTGACCCGGTCGTATACGAATTCAGGAGTGTAGCGCGAGGGATTGAGCTTGGGGGCTTTTCCCGGGTAAGCCGTCTTGCCGTGGCAAAATTTGCAGATCGATTCGAACACCTCGCGACCCTTTTCGATCTGCTCGGGCTTGTCCAGCAATTCCTTCGGGAACACTTAGCGAGAAAGAAGGCAATCCCGTCGTTAGAAAATGCGATACCCGCTGTTTTTGGGTGGCCACTGGGGGAAAAAAGGCCTGGCAGAGGATAACGAGTTCGCTCCTCGCGGTGAGACATTTACCCAGCCATCATTGCCCCGTTCAACTATTCGCTTCTGGTATTTTCTTCCTTTGCGAACCCTTTGCGACTTCGCAGTGAAAACCGTTGAGGACGGCGCTCAGCTCGCCTCGCTGCGCATTTCCTCCGATTCCGCGGAGCTGGCAATCAACCCGTGACT
>JBDTTE010000156.1:0-9056 GCA_039930785.1 Betaproteobacteria bacterium
GTGGTCGATTCCTTCGTGCAGCAGCTCTCCGGCACCGCGCCGGTGATCAAGTTGCCGCTGAAAGGCAACTACGCGCCGAATGTTTTCGTTTCCGTACTGGTGGTGCGCGGACGCGTTGCCGGCGTGCAGCCGGGTGCTCTCGTTGACCTTGGCAAGCCGTCGTTCAAGATGGGCGTGGCGGAGATCAGCGTGGGTTGGCGCGCGCATGAACTGGGTGTCAAGGTCACGCCAGACAAGGAAACCTACAAGACCCGCGACAAGGCGCACGTGGTCGTCCAGGTTACGCAGCGCTCCATCGGCAAGCCGGTCAAATCCGGCGAAGTGGCGATCGCCGCGATCGACGAGGGACTGCTCGAATTGCTACCGAACGATTCCTGGAAGCTGCTCGATACGATGATGCAGCCTCGGGGCATAGAGGTGAACACGTCGACCGCGTCCATGCAAGTGGTCGGCAAGCGCCACTATGGACGCAAGGCGCTGGCATCGGGCGGTGGCGGCGGCCGGCAGACGGCACGCGAACTGTTCGACACCGCGCTGTTGTGGACCGCGCGCGTGCCGCTGGATGCGAAAGGTCGCGCCACCGTGGACATTCCGCTGAACGATTCGCTGACTTCCTTTCGCATCGTCGCGGTCGCCGACTCCGGCACAGGATTGTTCGGCACCGGGCAGGCCTCGATTCGCGCGACGCAGAACCTGACGTTGCTGCCAGGCCTGCCGCCGCTGGTCCGGGAAGGCGATCATTTCGACGCGCGCTTCACGGTGCGCAATGCTTCGCAACGGCCGATGAGCGTCGATGTCGCCGGTACGCTCGGCGGACAGGCGTTATCCGTCACGCGCGTCGCGCTGGCGCCGGGCGAGGCACGCGAAGTCGGCTGGGATACCGCCGTGCCGTTCAACGTGACGGCGCTGAAGTGGGAACTTTCCGCGACGGACGCAGCAGCCGAGGGCAAACCTTCGACCGACCGGTTGAAGGTGCAGCAGAAAGTCATCCCGGCGCTGCCGGTGCGCACCTACCAGGCGACGCTCATGCAACTGGAGCGTCCGTTCGAACTCGCGGTGAAGATTCCCGACGATGCCGTGCCGGGTCGCGGCGGCGTTCATGTCGCGTTGTCGCCGCGGCTCGCGGACGACCTGCCCGGCGTCCGCGAATACATGGAAGCCTATCCGTATAGCTGCCTTGAGCAGCGTGTCTCCAAAGCCGTGGCGCTGCGCGATCGCGCGATGTGGACGCGCGCCATGGATGCGTTGCCTTCGTATCTGGATCGCGACGGGTTCGCCAAATATTTTGCGTCGGAGCAATTGGGCAGCGATACGCTCACCGCGTATCTGCTCGCCATCGGCAACGAAGCGGGTTGGGAGATTCCGGCTGGCGCCCTGGCGCGCATGCAGGGTGCGTTGCGCAACTTCGTGGCGGGTCGTGCGGGACGGGATTCGCCGCTGCAGACCGCGGACCTGACGATTCGCAAGGTGGCGGCGCTCGAGGCCCTGTCGCGGTATGCGCCTGTGGAGCCCAACCTGCTCGACTCGATCGACGCGGCGCCTAACCTGTGGCCGACCTCCACCGTGCTGGACTGGCACAGCCTGATGAAGCGCAGCACGAACCTAAAGGACCGCGACGCGCAACTCGATGCGGCTGCGCAGATCCTGCGCTCGCGGCTGAATTTTCAGGGAACCACGATGGGATTTTCCACCGAGCGCCAGGATTACCTCTGGTGGCTGATGGTCTCCGGCGACGTCAACGCCAATCGCCTGCTGCTCGACGTGGTCGACGATGAGAAATGGCGTGAAGACATTCCGCGGCTGGTGCGCGGCGCGTTGGGCCGCCAGCAGCACGGGCGCTGGAACACGACGGTGGCCAATGCCTGGGGCGTGCTCGCACTGGAACGGTTCTCGGCGAAATTCGAATCCGAACCGGTCACCGGGCAGGTACAGGCCAAGCTCGACGCGCAACACGGCGAGCTCGACTGGGCCGCGCAAACGGCGGGGGGCAGTTTCGATTTCGCCTGGCCGGCGGGGCAGGGCAAGCTTGCCGTCAGCCAGAACGGCAGCGGCAAACCGTGGGTCACGGTGCAAAGCCGTGCGGCTATTCCCCTGAAACAGGCGCTGTCCACCGGCTATCGCATCGTTCGCACCGTCACACCGGTCGAGGCGAAGAAGCCCGGCGAAATCCATCGCGGCGATACCTTGCGCGTGCGCCTCGAAATCGAGGCGCAGTCGGACATGTCGTGGGTCGTCGTCGATGATCCCGTGCCAGCCGGTGCAACGTTGCTCGGCAATGGCCTCGGCAAGGATTCGCAAATCCTCTCGGCCGGCGAGCAGAAGCGCGGCTTCGTGTGGCCGGCGTTCGAGGAACGCGGCTTCGATGCGTTCCGCGCCTACTATCGCTTCGTGCCCAAAGGTTCGTGGGTCGTCGAATACACCGTGCGGCTGAACAATCCCGGTCGCTTCGAGCTACCGACGACGCGTGTCGAAGCCATGTATGCGCCGGAGATGTTCGGTGAACTGCCGAATGAGCCGGTCACGGTGGGGCCGTGATTGACGTGAATGCCGTGACTGACGTGAATGCCGTGACTAGCGTGACTGGCGTGAGGGTCGCAGGACCTGAAGCCTGAGGACCCGCGAATGTTTCGCTTCAGATCGATAGTCACGACAGTCACGCTAGTCCCGGCATTCACGGCATTCACGGCCTTTGCGGGCGCAGCCTCGCGAGCCTTGAGATCGATCGTCACGACAGTCACGCTAGTCACGGCAGTCACGGCTTTTCCGGCAGTCACAGCTTTTGCGGATGTTCCGTCCTTCGACGAGGTCAAGTCCCACTGGATCTCCACGGAAGGCATGCTGCTCGATAGGCATGGCGCGCTGCTGCACGAGATGCGTGTCGTGCAGCAGGGCCGGCGGCTGGCGTGGACGCCACTTGGCGATATTTCCCCGGCGGCGCGGGCGACGATTATTCGCGCCGAGGACAAACGCTTCTACGAGCACAGCGGTGTGGACTGGCTGGCGCTGTCCGATGCCGCCGTCGATACGCTGCTGTTCTCGCAGCCGCGCGGCGCGTCGACGATCCCGATGCAGGTCGCAGCACAACTGGACACGACGCTGCGCGCGACCCGGCAGAAGCGCACCGTCTCGCAGAAATGGGATCAGATCGGCGCGGCCCGGGCGCTCGAAAAATCCTGGAGCAAAGCCCAGATTCTCGAAGCCTATCTGAACCTGTCCACGTTTCGCGGGGAATTGCAGGGCGTGGCGGCCGCGTCGCGCGCGCTGTTCGGCAAGGAACCCGCCGGGCTTGACGAGCCGGAGTCGCTGCTGCTCGCCGTGCTGCTGCGCGGACCGAACGCGAAGCCGCAGGGCGTGGCGAAGCGCGCTTGCGCGCTGGCGTCGAACATGAAGTCGCGGGTCGATTGTCCGAGCCTGAAGGCACTCGCGCTGGCATCGCTGCCGGCGCGGCCGAGCATCGCGCCGCGCGTTGCATTGGCCCCGCATATTGCAAGGGAGCTGCTCTCTGCCGAAAATCCCCGCGTGCAGACCACGCTGGACATCGGCCTGCAGGATTTCGCGGCTTACCTCCTGCAGCAGCAACTGGCCGGCCTCGCGGAACGCCACGTGGCGAATGCCGCGGCACTCGTCATCGACAATCGCAGCGGTGAAGTGCTGGCCTACGTCGGCAATGCCGGCACCGCCACGAGCACCTTCTATGTAGACGGCGTCCGGGCGCCGCGCCAGGCTGGATCGACACTCAAGCCGTTTCTGTATGAGATGGCGATCGAGCACAAGCTGATCACGGCAGCATCGCTGGTCGACGATTCGCCGGTTAACCTGATTACGCCGAGCGGCCTGTATGTTCCGCAGAATTATGACCGCGATTTCCGCGGCCTGGTCAGCGCGCGCACCGCGCTGGCGTCGTCGTTAAACGTGCCGGCCGTGCGCACCTTGATGCTCGTGGGCACAAACGATTTCGTGGAGCGCCTGCGGGCATTGCACTTCGACGACGTCGTCCACGACGGCGATTTCTACGGTTACTCGCTGGCACTCGGTTCCGCGGAGGTCAGCCTCTGGCAGTTGACCAACGCGTATCGCGCACTCGCCAATGGCGGCACATGGTCGCCCCTGCACCTGGTCGCGCAACCGCGCACGCCGGCGACGCCGGTGTTCGATGCGAAAGCCGCCTGGATCGTGTCGGACATGCTGTCCGATCCGCTCGCCCGGAGCACGACGTTCGGCCTCGAGAACCCGCTGGCCTCGCGTTACTGGACTGCGGTGAAAACCGGCACGAGCAAGGATATGCGTGACAACTGGTGCGTAGGCTATAGCGAAAAATTTACCGTCGGCGTATGGGTCGGCAATTTCGACGGCAGTCCGATGCACGACGTATCCGGTGTCAGCGGCGCGGCGCCTGTGTGGATCGAACTGATGGATTTTCTGCATCGCAACGCGGGCTCGGTGCAACCGAAAAGGCCGCCGGAGATTGTCGCGCGTCGCATCGTCTACGATCAGGAAGTGGAAGCGGCGCGGGAGGAATATTTCCTGGCAGGTACCGAACTCGATGTGATTGCCGCGAAGCCCGCGCAAACGGTGCGTGCCGGCATCGCCTACCCCGGCGACGGCAGCATTATCGCGCTTGATCCGGACATTCCCGACGGTGTGCAGCGAGTGCACTTCCAGGCTGCGCCGCAGCTCCCCGGCCAGCGCTGGCGTCTCGATGGTGAAGCGATCGGCGAGCCGGGCCGACCAGTACGATGGGCGCCGACACCCGGTCGTCATGATCTGGCCTTGCTCGACGCTCGCGGGGAAGAGCTGGACAGGGTGCACTTCGAAGTGCGTGGCGCGGCGCAGCGACAATAGAGCGCCCTCCCGCCACCTCACCCCGGCCTCTGCTGCGCTTCAAGTGTGCCCTTGTCCGCCCGATGGGCGGAGAGGGTGACGCAGGAGAAGGGGTGTGGAGTAGTAGATGAGCATTTCCCCCTCCTGTCGCTCTCCAGGCAACCAACGGTTTTTGGCTCCTCCTCCGCCCTTTGGGGGAGAAGGCCGGATGAGGTCGGTTGCACTGCGTCAAGGCGCTTCATGGACGCAAGCGAGGAAATCGATAACAATCTCGCGGCGCCGGACAGGGTGGGCCACGCTGGGTGGTCCAGGCATTTCCTTAACCGAAGGTTCCCGGAACAGAAGCGCATAAAAAAATATTTCAAGAGGAGAACACCAGATGGCCGCAATCATTTCCCCGGAATTCGAGAAAGCGACGTATGGCAAAGTAGCCTGGCGTCTGATCCCGTTCCTGTTCCTGTGCTACATCGTTGCCTTCCTTGATCGCGTCAACGTCGGCTTCGCCAAGCTGCAGATGGCGCCAGATCTGAAGTTTTCGGACACCGTTTACGGATTCGGTGCGGGTATTTTCTTCATCGGTTATTTCATTTTCGAAGTGCCGAGCAACGTGCTGCTGGAGCGCATCGGCGCGCGCGTATGGATCGCGCGGATCATGATCACCTGGGGCCTCATCTCTTCGGCATTCGTGTTCATCCCCATGATCCACTGGGGCGCGATCGCCGTGGCGTTCAACTACACCGACGCCGAATTCAGTTTCTATTTCCTGCGCTTCCTGCTCGGCGTTGCCGAAGCGGGATTCTTTCCCGGCATCATCCTCTATCTGACGTTCTGGTTTCCGGGCCCGCGTCGCGCGAAGATGATCGCACTCTTCATGACGGCGATCGCCATCTCGAATGTGATCGGTTCGCCGATATCGGGCGGCATCATGCAGTACATGGATGGCGTGGCAGGCTGGCGCGGCTGGCAATGGCTGTTCCTGCTGGAAGGTTTGCCTTCGGTGCTGGTCGGGATCCTCGTGTTTGTTTTGCTGCCGAACGGGCCGAAGACCGCGAAATGGCTGACCGCGCAGGAGAAGGACATGATCGTCCAGCGTATCCAGGAGGACGAAGCGTCGAAGGGCGAGCTCGGCAAGAAGGCCCATTTTCTGGATGCTTTCAAGGACTACCGCGTCTGGGCGCTTGCCATCGTTTATTTCTGCGGCGTCGTGTGCTTCTACGCAGTGAACTTCTGGATGCCGACGATCATCCAGGAACTCGGCGTAGACAAGAAGGACTTCCTGGCGGTCGGCCTGATCAGCATGATTCCCTGGGGCCTCGCCGCCATCGCCATGGTCTATTGGGGCGCGCATTCCGATCGCACGGGCGAGCGCCGCTGGCACGCGGCCGGCGGGCTGCTGGTGGGCATCGTCGGATTGCTCGGATTGGCGTTGGTCGGCCACGCGCCCATTCCGTCCATCATCGCGCTGTCCTTCGTAACTGTCGGCATCCTGTGTTGGGTGGCGACATTCTGGTCATTGCCGACGGCCTTCCTGTCTGGAACGGCGGCTGCGGCGGGCATTGCGTGGATCAATTCCGTCGGCAACCTCGGCGGACATTTCGGGCCTGACCTGATCGGGCGCATTCGTACTGCGACGGGTGGTGCCAGCGAAGCTGCGTTCTTTACGCTGGCGGCGGTGGCATTGCTGGGCGCGGCGATCATCCTGATATTGCCGAGAACGCAAACCAAGGCGGTCGCCCAGACGCAACACTGAAAAGAAGGACAGCAGAAAAACAAAGCCCGCCTCTGGCGGGCTTTTGTTTTTGTTCGATCGGTTTATTTGTTCAGGCGTTGCGCCAGCGCGAGCAGTTCGTCCCCGGTGTAGACCGGGAGCGAGCAGCGATTCTGAGTGCACACGTAGGCCGCGGCGCGGGGCAGTTCAGGGTATTGCACGTCCGGGTTCGGCATCGGACCTTCCGCGCGATCCCACCATTCGATGCGCTTGTAGCCCTCCGGATGTCCCTGCGCCCTGGTGAATAATGCCCGCGCGGCAGGGTCGTTTTTCGCGCCAACGACGGTCAGATGCGTGGGCGCGGCGGCCAGTTCCGCATCCGCAATCAGGATGCCGGCCTCGGTGCGACGCTTCAGCGCGATCTCGCGCGTTACGAGGTACCGCATGGCCCGCTCGGCCTGCGCACGATACGTATCGTTGCCGGTGTAGCGCGCGAGCAGGTTGGCGAAGCGCGCCATCATGATGTTCTCGTCTGTCTGCGGCAGCGGGGCCAGGGCGCCGGTCGCAGCCGCCGTGACATAGCCGCCGGAACCACCTGCGAAACGCGCGTCGATGAATCGCGCGGAATCTTCTGCCAGTCGCAGCCATTCACGCGCTCCGGTCACCTGGTACAGCGCCAGGAAGCCGCGACCCATGGCCAGCGTATCTTCCAGGTAGGGACCGGCCGCGTCTGTCGCATCGTGGCGGAAGCCCCCGCCGGGCAGGGCGCGCTGTGCGATGGCCCAGCGCGCGGCGGTGATGGCGCGATCCAGCGCGCCGGTGTCTCCCGACGCGGCGTAGTAGGGCGCGAGTCCCTGGATCATCCAGCCGCTCTCGCGCGCGTACAGGTGCTTGTCGATTGCAGGGATGCCAAGACGACGGCGAGCGCCATCGTCAAGCGCGAAGTACTCCGCGCTGTGCTTGCCCTTGACGAGGTCGGCATCCTGGCTCGCGTAAAACGCGCCCTCGGGCGCGAGCAGGAAGGCCGACGTGTAGTCCGAAACTTTACGCGCCGCGTCGAGATAGCGGCGATCGCCCAACGCAAGTGCGGCGAGGGAATAGATGCGCAGGTGCTCCGCCTGTACGAACAGGATTTTCTCGAAGTGCGGATGCTTCCAGTCACCGTCCGTCGAGTACTGGTAGACGCCGCCCCATACCGGATCGATGAGTTCGAGCGAACCGGCGAGTGTCTGTGTCGCCATCTTGCGCGCCTTGCCGTCGCCGGCCTTCGCCAGCATCAATGCGTATTCGACGCTGTCGCGATCCATGAACTTCTGTTGCTGCCGCATGCCGCCCACGAGCGGATCGTGGCTGTCGATAAAATTCTTCGCGAGTTCGCGGCGCACGTCGGCAGACAGCAGCGGGCTGGTTGAATAAGTGCGCACAGGTTCGCTGTCGCGATACTTGATCGGCGTCGGATCCTTGACCACGGCTTCCAGCAGGGAGGCGAAGCGTTGCGGCGGGACGAAACCGGCGCGTTTGACGATCTCCCGCCCGTCCGGCGCGAAGACGATGGTCGCCGGCCAGCCGTAATCCTCGTAGCGACGCGACAGGTCCGGTCGCGCGTCCTGATCCACCCTGACCGCGATGTAGTGCTCGCCGATGATGCGTGCCACCGCGCCGTCGTGATAGGTCTGCTCGTCCATGACGTGGCACCAATGGCACCACACCGCCTCGAGGTCCAGCAGCACGAACCGGTTTTCTTTTCGGGCCTGCTCGAACACGGCGTCGGACCATGCGCGCCAGGTGACGCCTTGCGCGAACCCGGACAGCGGCGCGAGGGTAAGCAGCGAGACAGTAACGAGCAGGGGCAGCAAGCGCATGGGTATTCCTCCTGGAAGCTTCTACGCCATTGCGACTGATTTGGATTTACAAAAAAACACGCGTGACAAAAATGCGTGGGGCAGTAGACTTGCGCCCGTCCAGGGTCCTGGAGAGCGTTTCATGAGAACGCATCTCATTCGATGAAAAGTTTTTTTGCTGGTAACGCGATCGGTACGGCTGCCAAGTCGGTATTGGCAGACGAACGCCTGCGCCTTTGGTGGTGGTTGTTTGTCGTCTATGTCGGCATCTCCACGGCGACACGAACCGTACTGGCCGGCATCGCGATCTCCCAGGCGCAGTTGAGCCTGGCCAACTTGCCCGCCATGATGGCTGTCGGCCTGTTTTTCGACGTCATCACGGCGTTCTACCTGTTTGCCCCTTTTGCTATTTATCTGGTCTTCGTTCCGCGTCGTATATTTGCGGCGCGGTGGCATCGCCGGATGCTCGCCGTTGCGTTCGCGGCCGCAGTGTTCGGCCTGGTCTATCTCGGCGCCGTCGAATATTTCTTCTTCGACGAATTCAATTCGCGATTCAATTTTGTCGCAGTCGAATACCTGATCTATCCGCACGAGGTGTTCGTCAATATCTGGCAATCCTATCCGGTGGTGAGGGTGCTGCTCGCCGCCTTTGCCATAACAGCAGCAGTGGTGTGGGGTGCGCGCGG
>JBDTTE010000157.1:0-9000 GCA_039930785.1 Betaproteobacteria bacterium
GCAAGCTGCGTATCGGCCGTACGCCTGCATAGAGTTCGTACTCCATGCGGATGTCCAGTTGCGGCGCAATTTCCGTCCCATCTGGATAACGCACCTCCGGCAGTCCCATCGCGCCGAACAGGATCGCATCGGCTTGCCCGACCGCTTTCATGGCGTCGTCCGTAAACGCGCTGCCGGTGTCGCGATACGCGTTGGCGCCGCCTTGCATGGCCTCCCAGTGAAAGCGGATGCCACCCAGTTTCTTCGCGACCGCATCCAGCACGTTCAGGCAGACTTCCGTGACTTCGATGCCGATACCGTCCCCGGGCAGCACGGCGATTTTCAGCTCGGACAGGACCGGCACGATGATTCTCTCAAGTGGAATGGATGTTTCGATGCGGCGCGCCGAACGGCACGCCGCCTGCATTGAAACGTTCAGGTCAAACGTGCCCAGCCCGGTTCGTTGCGATCGAGGATGCGCTTCAGCGCTTCGAAATGCAGCGTCGATTGCAGGCGCTCGCTGGCGATCTGCTTTGCGACTTCGGCTGCCATTTTCTCGGGCACGTTCTTCAGCTTGCCGCCCGTGCTTTGCGCGAGCACCTGGACCATGCAGCAACGTTCGAGATAATAAAGATCGTCGAAGGCATACGCCGCGTTCTCGCCGCAAACGATGATGCCGTGGTGCTGCATGAGGACAACGTCCTTGTCGCCTAGCGCATTGCAAATGCGATCGCCTTCTTCACTGGCGAGTGCCACGCCGCCATATTCGCGGTCGTAACCGATACGTCCGTGGTAGCGCATCGCGCTCTGGTTCGCACGCACGTCGAGTTCCCCGCCGTCCAGCAAGGTCAGCGCCGTCGCGAAGGGCATGTGCGTGTGCAAAACGCATTTCTTGCGCTTGCCGAGGTGGATGCGGCCGTGGATGAAAAACGCGGTCGGTTCGACCTGGTGTTTTCCGTCGACGATCTCGCCTTTTTCGTCGACGACCATAAGGTCGGCTGGGGTTAGCTCGGACCAGTGGAACCCTTGCGGATTGATCAGGAACTTCGTGGGATCGCCCGGCATTTCCAGGCTGAAATGGTTACAGACGCCTTCGTTGAGACCCATGCGCGCGGCGGATCGCAGCGCGGCCGTAAGGTCGATGCGGGCCTGGGTAACGGGATCGAAACGTTTCATGGGTTCCTCCTATCGTTCTTTTGATTGCATTCTGCCATAGGGTGCGAAAGCAGGTCACGGCGAACGATCTGCCGCATGGCAAATAACGCGGGCTGGAAACGCGGGCCCAGCCAAGACTGGTCGGCGGGTAGGGGGTTGGCTAGAATCCTGAAACTACACCGCGCGCGCCGGGGCCACATCGGCACGAAATGCCAGTCGCGGGAGAAACCCAGGAGAAAGCATGAACCGATCGATACTGACCCCCGAACAGCGCGCAGATTACGACCGCGACGGTTTCGTCATGGTGCGCGGCCTGTTCGATCCCGAAGAAGCCAAGCTGTTGCAGCAGGCCATGGAAACCGATCCGACAGTACGCAGCCATTTCTACAATCGCAAGGATGCGGAAGGCCTCGCCACCAAAATGGCGTTGTGGAATCACCCTGGTGACAGCGTCTACGGTCTCGCTGCACGCAGCCATCGCGTGGTCGACACAATGGAGTCGCTGCTGGGCGGAGAGGTTTATCACTACCACTCGAAGCTCACCGCCAAGGAGCCTTTCGAAGGTGGCGCGTGGGAATGGCACCAGGATTATGGCTACTGGTACAACAACGGCTGCCTGTTTCCGTTGATGGCCAGTGTCATGGTCGCACTCGACAAGTGCACGAAGGAAAACGGTTGCTTGCAGGTGTTGAAAGGTTCCCACCACCTGGGGCGGATCGACCACGGCTTGATGGAGGGCAGTCAGGTTGGCGCAGACCCTGCGCGAGTGGAGCAGGCGTTGAAACAACTGGAAACCGTCTATGCCGAAATGGAACCTGGTGACGGATTGTTTTTCCACTGCAACACGCTGCACCGCTCCGACCAGAACCGCTCGCCGAGTCGGCGCTGGACGGTGCTGTTCTGCTACAACGCCGCACGCAACAATCCGTACGTCAAGCACCACCACCCGTTCTATACGCCGCTTGAGAAAGTATCCGACAACGCCATCAAGGAAGCCGGACTGAAATTTGCCGAGGGTTCCGGCGATGCCTTCCTGAAGACGTTCGTCAATCCGCCCGAGCTAAAGAAGACGCTGACGCTCTAGAGAGGGCTATGCAGATTTAAAGTCGCGCAACTTGCGACGTGGAACAAAAGGCCGATCCATGAAGATCGGCCTTTTGTTTGTGGCTGCCTGACGCAAATCCCCAGGCTTTTCCTGCTAAATCACACTAGATCGAAGCGGTCGAGGTTCATCACCTTGGTCCATGCCGCGACGAAATCGCGGACGAACATCGCCTGGGCGTCCGAGCTGCCATAGACTTCGGCCAGTGCGCGAAGTACGGAGTTCGAGCCGAAGGTCAGGTCGACGCGCGTGCCGGTCCACTTCAGCGCACCCGATTTGCGATCGCGCCCTTCAAATGCGTCCTGGGCGTCCGATACCGCCTTCCACTCGGTTCCCATGTCGAGCAGGTTCATGAAGTAGTCGTTGGTTAGTGCCTCGGGCCGCCGGGTGAAGACGCCGTGCCGGGACTGGCCGACGTTGGTGTTCAACACGCGCAGGCCGCCGACGAGAACCGTCATCTCCGGCGCGGTGAGTGTCAGCAGTTGGGCCTTGTCGACCAGCAGCGCCTCCGCGGGGATGATGTACTTCCCTTTGAGGTAATTGCGGAAGCCGTCGGCGATCGGCTCGAGTACAGCGAAGGACTCGACGTCGGTCTGCTCCTGCGAAGCGTCCATGCGGCCTGGCGCGAAGGGCACGGTCACATTAACGCCTGCATTCTTTGCGGCCTGTTCGACGCCGGCAGATCCGGCCAGCACGATCAGGTCGGCGAGAGAAACCTTCTTGCCGCCGGCCGCCGTCTTGTTGAACTCGATCTGGAGGGCTTCGAGTACCTTGAGCACTTTCGCCAATTGCGCGGGCTGGTTGGCTTCCCAATCCTTCTGCGGTGCCAGGCGGATGCGCGCGCCGTTTGCGCCGCCACGCTTGTCGGAACCACGGAAAGTAGATGCCGAGGCCCATGCGGTCGAGACCAGTTCCGGGATGGACAAGCCCGAGGCCAGAACGTTGGCTTTCAGCGCGGCGATATCCTTCTCATCGATCAGCTTGTGATTGATCGCGGGGATCGGGTCCTGCCAGATGAGTTCTTCCTTCGGAACATCCGGCCCGAGATAACGCGCGCGCGGTCCCATGTCACGGTGCGTCAGCTTGTACCAGGCGCGGGCGAATGCATCCGCGAACTGATCCGGGTGCTCCATGAAGCGCCGCGAAATTTTTTCGTAGGCCGGGTCCAGCCGCAACGAAAGGTCAGTCGTCAACATGGAAGGGGCGATGCGTTTCGATGGGTCGTGCGCATTCGGTACCGTGCCGGCGCCGGAGTCGCCCTTTGGCCGCCACTGATGCGCGCCGGCCGGGCTCTTCGTCAGTTCCCATTCATAACCGAACAGGTGCTTGAAGAAGTCGTTGCCCCACTTCGTTGGCGTGGTAGTCCAGGTTACCTCCAGGCCGCTAGTGATCGTGTCGCCGCCACTGCCCGTGCCGAAGCTGTTGCTCCAGCCGAAGCCTTGCGCCGCGAGGTCGCCCGCTTCCGCGTTGGTGCCCACATGGCTCGCGGGTCCGGCGCCGTGGGTCTTGCCGAACGTGTGGCCACCGGCAATGAGCGCGACGGTTTCTTCGTCGTTCATCGCCATGCGCGCGAAAGTCTCCCGGATGTCCCGGGCCGCCGCGACCGGGTCCGGGTTGCCATTCGGGCCTTCCGGGTTGACGTAGATCAGGCCCATCTGCACGGCTGCGAGCGGATTCTCGAGGTCCCGCTCTCCGGAGTAGCGCTTGTCCCCACCCAGCCAGGTCTTCTCCGCGCCCCAGTAGACATCCTGGTCCGGCTCCCAGACATCCGCGCGACCACCGGCAAAACCGAATGTCTTGAACCCCATCGTTTCAAGGGCGACATTGCCGGTGAGGATGATCAGGTCGGCCCAGGAAAGCTTGCGGCCGTACTTCTGCTTGATCGGCCAGAGCAGGCGGCGCGCTTTATCGAGGCTGACGTTGTCCGGCCAGCTGTTCAGCGGCGCGAAGCGCTGCTGACCCCTGCCACCGCCACCCCGGCCATCGGCGGTGCGATAGGTGCCGGCGCTATGCCAGGCCATGCGGATGAACAAGGGGCCATAGTGGCCGAAGTCTGCCGGCCACCAGGCCTGGGAGTCGGTCATGAGCGCGGCCAGATCCTTCTTCACTGACGCCAGATCGAGGCTTTTGAACTCGGTGGCGTAGTCGAAGCCCTTGCCCATGGGATCCGATTTGGTCGAATGCTGGTGCAGGAGGTCCAGCCGCAACTGGTTTGGCCACCAGTCGCGGCTCGCGGTGCCGCCGCCGGCGGTGTGATTGAACGGGCACTTGGCTTCGTTTGACATAGATTTTCCTCCTGGTTATTTGCGCTCGACGCCCCTCACGGGAGGTCGGGTCATGAGATCACCATACCGCGGCCAGCGCCGCGAGGCATTCCTCGAGTTGTTGCACGATCTCGCTCTTGAACCTGTCCATGGTGCTTCGTCCTTAAAATCCCCTACGGGCATGGACAGCATGTTCGGCTTGCGGGAACTATTAATCCAATGGATTGTTTTTATCGGTCTGATAGTCATGGACTATCGACTGGGGTCAATTCGAGACCGCAGTAGCGTCCAGGAAGGTAACGCCGGCGAGGGGAGACGCGAGGATGCCCTGGCGCAGCAACTCCATCGTCCGCAGCCTCGGGAAGTTTTTTCTCCACGCCAACACTACGCGCCGGTCGGGCACGGGGCGTGTGAACGGAATGTAGCGCAGCAATCCGTGCTTTTCGTTCGGATTGATCGACGTACCCGGCAGCACGGTGATGCCCACGCCCGACGCAACCATGTGACGGATGGTTTCGAGGGAGCTGCCCTCGACGGTTTGCTGCAATGTTCCCGACGATGCCGTCCTGCGCTTCAGCGCAGGGCAGGCGTTGAGCACGTGGTCCCGAAAACAATGGCCGGTGCCGAGCAGCAGGAGCGGTTGTTTCGCGAGGTCCGCGGCCGAGATGCGCTTGCGTTTCTCCCATTCATGGCCGGCCGGCACGGCCACCTGGAAGGTCTCGTCGTACAAAGCCTGGATGGTCAGGCCGGTGGTGTCGACCGGCAGCGCGATGAGGATTGCGTCGACGTCACCGGCGCGCAGCCGCTCGAGCAACCGGGATGTGTAGTTCTCCTCGATGAGAAGCGGCATTTTCGGCGCACGCTTGCGCAGTTGCTTGACGAGATGCGGCAGAAGATAGGGCGCGATTGTGTAGATGGCCCCCAGCCGCAGCGGCTCGTTGAGGGGATCCTGGCCCTGGGCTGCGATTTCCCTGATCGCAGTGACTTCTTCCACCACGCGTTTAGCCTGCTCGACGATTCGCGTACCAACCGGGGTGAGCGTGATTTCACCGGGGCCGCGCTCAAACAGGACGACGCCGAGTTCTTCTTCCAGCTTGCGGATCGCAACCGACAGGGTCGGCTGGCTGACGAAGCAGGCTTGCGCGGCGCGGCCGAAATGCTTTTCCCGTGCCACCGCGACGACATAACGCAATTCGGTGAATGTCATGCGCCGGGTACGCTCATGCTCTCGTCAATCATCGTGGTCTTTGGTCGTTGCCCTCGACGTCGATGGCATAGGCGACCGATTGTCTCATGCGCGACGAACGCCCCGCGCGCAGTCGATCCTTGGGAAAATACCCGGCACATTCGCTCGATTGTGACGGTATTGTGACGCCATTATTGCGCTGGCTTACAATGCCGGCCGAAGACTGAAGAGTGACGAGGCGCAATTTGCCCGTCGATACCAATCCGAGTCCCGAGGGGAGCCACCGGTGTTTTCCCGTTTGATGCCCACCGAAGGGCGCTTCTTCGAACTGTTCGTCGAACTCGCCGAGCGGATCGTGGAGGCCGGCCAGGAACTCGCGAGCCTCATGGCCGCGTTCGATGACGTACAGCGGCGCTGCTACAACATCGAGACCATCGAAAAGCGCGGCGATCGCATTACCCACGCCGCCATCGAGTTGCTCCACAAGACTTTCATCACGCCGATCGATCGCGATGACATTCACCAGCTGGTCACGCGCATGGACGACATCCTCGATTTGATGGAGGACGCCGCGCAGTCGATCTACCTGTACGACATTCGCACCGTCACGGTCGATGCAAAGCGCCTTGCCGATATCTGTGTGACGTGCGCGGAAAAGGTCCGGGAGGCGGTCTCCCTGCTTTCCAACATGGACAACGGCACCAGGATCCTGGCGGTGTGCGCGGAGATCGACAAGTTCGAGTCGGAAGCGGACCACGTCATGCGCTCCGCGATGGCCAAACTGTTTCGCGACGAACCGGATGTGCGGCAGGTCATCAAGATGCGGGCGATCTACGAAACGCTTGAAACGGTCACGGACCGTTGCGAGGATGTCGCCAACATCATCGAAGGCATTGTTCTCGACAATTCGTAGGCCGGTTTTCCCCTGCGCCTGTGCGCGGAGCAATTGCGCAGAATAATAAAGGGCTTCGATGAGTTTTCATGTCGTGGTGTTCCTGGTGCTGCTGGCGCTTGCGTTCGATTTCATGAACGGATTCCACGACGCCGCGAATTCCATCGCCACCATCGTCTCCACGCGGGTACTTCGGCCGCAATGGGCGGTCATCTGGGCGGCTTTTTTCAACTTCCTCGCCCTTGCCATTTTCGGTGTCGCGGTTGCCGCGACCGTGGGCAAGGGCATTGTCGATCCGGCCATCGTCGATCACCACGTGATCTTCGGCGCACTGGTCGGCGCGATCGCGTGGAACATCATCACGTGGTACTACGGCATTCCGTCAAGCTCATCGCATGCGCTGATCGGCGGCCTCGCCGGTGCTGCCGTGGCCAAGGGCGGCGTCGGAACGCTGATCGCCGGTGGCTTCCTGAAAACTGCCGCGGCGATCGTGCTGTCGCCGCTTCTCGGGTTCATTCTGGGCATCGCGCTCACGATCATCGTGGCGTGGATCTTCCGCCGGCAGACGCCGCGACGGATCGATCGATGGTTCCGGCGATTGCAGTTTGTCTCCGCCGCGTTCTACAGCCTGGGTCATGGCGGAAACGACGCGCAAAAAACCATGGGCGTGATCTGGATGCTGTTGATCGCGGCGCAGGTCTCCGGCGCGAAGGAATCGCTGCCGTTGTGGGTGCCGTTCGCCTGCTATGGCGCCATCGCAATGGGCACGCTGTTCGGTGGCTGGCGCATCGTCAAAACCATGGGGCAGAAAATCACGCGACTGAAACCGGTCGGTGGGTTTTGCGCAGAAACCAGTGGCGCGATCACGCTCTTCCTTGCAACGGGACTGGGCGTACCGGTTTCAACTACACACACCATCACCGGCTCCATCGTCGGCGTGGGTTCGGCGCAACATCTTTCCGCCGTACGCTGGGGGGTTGCTGGTCGCATCGTCTGGGCATGGGTCCTGACCATTCCCAGTTCGGCATTTATCGCCGCCGTGTTCTGGTGGCTGGGGCAACAGCTCTTCTAGCTTCGCCCGAAAAAAGCCGCCCGTCGTCTCACGGCTGTCATATTTCCACCATACGATTGCAGCAATGCAATCGATCAAGGGGAAACGATGAAAGTCCTGATGATCTCGGATGTCTATTTTCCGCGAGTCAACGGCGTATCCACTTCCATCCGGACATTCCGGCGCGAGCTCGCGGCGCTAGGCCATGAGGTGGACCTGATTGCGCCGGCCTATCCGTCACACACCGAGGATGCAGACAAGGTGATGCGCGTAGCATCGCGCGGCGTGCCCTTCGATCCGGAAGATCGCATGATGAAGCCCGCTGGCGTACGCGCATTGATGCCGCAGATACGCGCGAAGGCATACGACCTC
Source organism: Betaproteobacteria bacterium (assembly GCA_039930785.1). Classification (GTDB taxonomy): domain Bacteria; phylum Pseudomonadota; class Gammaproteobacteria; order Burkholderiales; family JACQAP01; genus JACQAP01. Next base: position 8,002 of record JBDTTE010000157.1, read on the forward strand.
GTCCATATCCAGACGCCGTTCGTCGCGCACAGAGTTGGCGTCGAAATCGCCGACGAGCTGGGGCTACCGAGGGTGGAGAGCTACCACACCTTTTTCGAAGAATATCTGTTCCACTATGTGCCGCTGATGCCTCGCGCAATATTGCGTGGACTGTCGCGCCGCATCTCGCGTTCGCAGTGCAATCGCAATGACGCGCTGATCGTGCCTTCTTCGGCGATGCGCGACAAGCTCGGGGAGTACGGCATCGAGGTGCCGATGCATATCATCCCGACGGGCATTCCGCTGAAGGAATTCTCCGAGGGAAACGGCACGGAATTCCGCATCCAGCACGGCATCGATCCCGCCCGCCCGGTGCTGCTGTATGTCGGTCGTGTGGCGTACGAAAAGAACATCACGTTCCTGGTGGGCGCGCTGGATCGCGCGCGGCAGCAGATCCCGGATCTGCTGCTGATCATCGCCGGCGAAGGGCCCGCGCTTGCCTCGCTGAAAAAGCTCGTCGAAGAGCGCAACCTCCATGCGCACGTTCTCTTCATCGGCTACCTCGACCGGCGCGGCCCACTGCTGGACTGTTATCGCTCGGCGGACGCGTTTGTCTTTGCGTCACGAACCGAAACCCAGGGTCTGGTATTGCTGGAAGCCATGGCGCTCGGCGTACCGGTCATCTCCACCGCGGTCATGGGCACGCGCGATGTGGTCGGGCCGCAGCGCGGCGCGCTGGTGCCGGCCGACGACGAAGCCGATTTCGCGCGCCACATCTTGATGTTTTGCAACGATCCCGAATTGCGTGCACGGCTCGCCGCGCAGACGCGACCCTATGCCGCGGAGTGGAGCGCCGAGGCTCTGGCCAGGCGTTTGGCCGACGCTTATCAGCACGTCGTCGACTCGAAGCCGCGCGGTGCGCGCACGACGCGCAAGCTGGTCACTCGGGAAGGTAGCGCGCGCATGGCGGCGCGCTAGAGAAGCTCTTTCCATCCCCCCTCTCCCCGGCCCTCTCCCTGG
>JBDTTE010000158.1:0-8984 GCA_039930785.1 Betaproteobacteria bacterium
TGGCTGCGCACATTGAGGTTGAAGGAAAAATCCCAGTCCTTGTCGGTGCATTGCTCGATGGTGCCGTGATGCACGAAACCCGCGCAGTTGAAAATGACGTTGGGCGTGCCGACTTCCTTCGCGATTTTTTCGATCTCGGCATCCTGCAGGACATCGAGCTTGCGCACCTCGATGCCACGCGTGCCTTTGAGCTCATTCAGCTTTGCTTCATTGACGTCGGTCGCCCAGACCGTGGCGCCTTCGCGCGCGAAGGCCAGCGCAGTGGCGCGGCCGATACCCTGTGCTGCGGCGGTCACAAATGCGACCTTGCCGCTCAATCTTCCAGCCACTGTCTCCCCCTTTGATTATTTGTGTGTAACGTGAAGGGGCATAAGTATGCCACAGGCGCGCGCCCGCTCCGGGCGTAAGAAAAGTGGCGTTGCTGCTGCGCTGCGGTTCCCCCTAGACTGGGCCGTTCGATCGTCTGCCAGGGAGAATCGATGGGCCACAATCGCATTGCTTGCGCGCGCGCCATTCGCATCGCTGCCCGCGGGAATTGCAGCGAACGCTCCCGGTAGGACGGACATGGCATCCGTCGAACTTCGCGCAGTCCGCAAGACCTTCGGCAATACCGCCGTCGTCCACGGGGTAGATGTGGCCGTGGCCGACGGCGAGTTCGTCGTGCTCGTCGGTCCGTCCGGTTGCGGCAAATCCACGTTGCTGCGCATGATCGCGGGGCTCGAGCAGATTACCTCCGGCGAGATCCGCATCGGCGAACGCGTCGTCAACGATGTGGCGCCCAAACAGCGCGACATCGCGATGGTGTTCCAGAATTACGCGCTGTACCCGCACATGAAGGTCATCGACAACATGGCGTTCTCGATGAAGCTGGCCGGCAAGAGCCGCGAGGAAATGCGCGCGCGCGTCGACAAGGCGGCGAAGATCCTCGGCCTGACCGAATACCTCGACCGCTACCCCCGGCAATTGTCCGGCGGCCAGCGCCAGCGCGTGGCCATGGGCCGCGCGATCGTGCGCGACCCGCAGGTGTTCCTGTTCGACGAACCGCTGTCGAACCTGGACGCGAAGCTGCGGGTGCAGATGCGTACCGAGATCAGGGAGCTGCACCAGCGGCTCAAGACCACGTCGATCTACGTCACGCACGACCAGATCGAAGCCATGACCATGGCCGACAAGATCGTGGTCATGAATGCCGGCAAGGTCGAGCAGATCGGCACGCCGCTCGAGCTCTACGACAATCCGGCGAACCTGTTCGTCGCCGGTTTCATCGGCTCGCCGGCGATGAATTTCATTAAAGGCAGGCTCGTGACGACCGCGACCGGCCGCGGCGTCGAACTGGCGCCGGGCAGCGTGCTGCCCGCGCCTGCGAATGCGCAGGCCGACGGACATGACGTCGTACTCGGGGTACGGCCGGAACATTTCGACATTGGCGCCGCGTGCGTAAAGGCGCAAGTCGTGGTGGTCGAGCCGACTGGCGCCGATACCCAGGTCTACTGTCGCATTGCGGGCCAGAGCGTCACGGCGGTGTCGCGTGCACGGCACGCATTCAAGCCGGACGACACCATCGAACTCGAGCCGGTCGCGGGCAAGACCTACCTGTTCGATCCCGCGACCGGCGCACGCATCGCCTGAAATCCAAAACGAGGAGGCAACATGGACAACATTACACGGCGTCGTTTTCTGCAGGCATCCGCGGCGGCGGGCGTCGTGCTCGGCGCTCCGTCCCTGGCGCGTGCGGCTGCAGTTAAAGACCTGTCCTTCAAACCGGAACCCGGCGCGAAACTGCGCGTGCTGCGCTGGAAGCGCTTCGTGCAGGGCGACGAAGACCAGTGGCTCGCCAACACGAAAAAATTCACCGCACTGACCGGCGTCGAAGTCACCACCGACGCCGAAAACTGGGAAGACGTGCGCCCGAAGGCGGCGGTGGCGGCGAACATCGGCAGCGGCCCCGACATCATCCTCTCCACCAACGACGATTCCCACCAGTATCCGGACAAGCTGCTCGACGTCGGCGATCTATGCGAATACCTCGGCGCGAAATACGGGCCGTGGTATCCGAGCGCGGAGGCTTATGGAAAAAGCGCCGGGCGCTGGATCGCATTGCCGCTGGGTTGCGGCGGCAACACCATGAACTATCGCGAGAGCCATCTGAAGGCGGCGGGTTTCAAGGAATTTCCCAGGGACACGAACGGATTCCTGAAGCTGTGCCAGAACCTGAAGAAGAACGGCACGCCGGCGGGGTTCGCGCTGGGCAACGCCACCGGCGACGCCAACGGCTGGTGCCACTGGCTGCTGTGGGCATTCGGCGGAAAAGTCGTGGACGAACACAACAAGGTCGCGATCAACAGCAAGGAGACCGCGCAGGCGCTCGAGTACGCAAAGGAACTGTATGCGACCTTTGCGCCCGGCACGCTGTCGTGGCTGGACTCGAACAACAACAAGGCGTTTCTTGCCGGCGAAATCAGCCTGACCGCCAACGGTATCTCCATTTATTTCGCGGCGAAGACTTCGCAGGACGCGAAGATGCAGGCCATCGCGAAAGACATGAACCACGCCGTGTTCCCGATCGGGCCGGTCGGCCACCAGACCTTGAGCGCGCTGTTTTTTACCTGCGTGATTTTCAAGTACACGAAGTATCCGAACGCCGCCAGGGAATACCTGCGCTTCATGATGGAGAAGGAACAATACGAGGCTTGGCAAAAGGCCTCGCTGAGTTTCGTCGTGCAGCCGTTGCCCTTCTACGAACGCAATCCGATCTGGACCGTCGATCCCAAGCACACGCCGTTTCGCTATACCTGCAAGGACATGCTGCCCAATGGTTTTGCCGGCACCCTCGGCGCGGCTTCCGCCGGTTGCATGGCGGATTTCGTCGTCGTCAACATGGTGGCGGAAGCGGCCTCGGGGAACAGATCCATCAAGGAGGCGATGGAGACAGCCGAAAAGCGGGCGAAGCGGTACTACCGCTGAGAAATGCCGTGACTGATGCAACTGCCGTTAGTGTCGTGAATCTCGTACAGGGCGACTGCGAAGCGGCCGTCCTTTGCGGCATCCACGCCTTCACCACTTCCACGGTTTTTGCATGACTGCTTCGCGTTTCTTCGACAATCGCAACGTTCTCGGCCTGCTGTTCATGCTGCCGGCGGCGCTGCTGCTGCTGGTATTCCTGACGTATCCGCTCGGACTGGGCGTGTGGCTCGGATTCACCGACACCAAGGTCGGCCGCGCCGGCGAATGGATCGGGCTGGAAAACTACGAATACCTGTGGACCGACAGCGTGTTCCGCTTGTCGGTGTTCAACACCTTTCTCTATACGATTGTCGCGAGCGTGGTCAAGTTCGCGCTCGGGCTGTGGCTGGCCCTGCTGCTCAACAAGAACATTCCATTGAAGTCCCTCGTGCGCGCCGTGGTGCTGTTGCCATTCATCGTGCCCACGGTCCTTTCCGCGATCGCCTTCTGGTGGATATACGACGCGCAGTTTTCGATCATCAGCTGGGTACTGGTGAAGGCCGGATTGATCGATCGCTACATCGACTTTCTCGGCGACCCGAACCTTGCGCGCATGTCGACGATCATCGCCAACGTCTGGCGCGGCGTGCCTTTCGTGGCGATCTGCCTGCTGGCCGGGCTGCAGACCATTGCGCCTTCGATGTACGAGGCGGCGAGCATCGACGGAGCGACGCCGTTCCAGCAGTTCCGCTTCGTGACGCTGCCGATGCTGACGCCGATCATCGCCGTGGTCATGACCTTCTCGGTGCTGTTCACGTTCACGGACTTCCAGCTGATCTGGGTGTTGACGCGCGGCGGGCCGATCAATGCAACGCACCTGATGGCGACCTTGTCGTTCCAGCGTGCGATTCCCGGCGGCGCCCTGGGTGAAGGATCTGCCATTGCCACGGCGATGATCCCCTTCCTGCTGGCTGCGATCCTGTTCAGTTATTTCGGATTGCAGCGCAGGCGATGGCAGCAGGGGGGAAGCGACAAGTGAAGACGAAAGAAGAGCGCGCGCAGGCGAGCGAGGGCGGCATGCACTATCTCGATTCGCTGCCGCGGCGCTGGGTCACGGTCTACATTCCGCTGCTGGTGTTCCTGTTCGTCCTGTTGTTCCCGTTCTACTGGATGGTGATCACCGCATTCAAGCCGAACGCGGAGTTGCTGTCGACCACGGGTAATCCGTTCTGGGTGGTGCACCCGACGCTGGACCATTTCCACAAGCTGTTCTTCGAGACGTCGTATCCGAAATGGATGTGGAACACAATCGTGATATCGGTCACGTCGACTTTCGTGTCCCTCGCCGCCAGCGTGTTCGCGGCTTACGCGATCGAGCGGCTGCGCTTTCGCGGGTCGCGCCAGACCGGGCTGGCGATTTTCCTGGCCTATCTGGTCCCGCCCTCCATCCTGTTCATTCCGCTGGCGGCCATGGTGTTCCAGATCGGCATTTTCGATACGCGCTGGGCACTGATCCTGACCTATCCGACCTTCCTGATCCCGTTCTGCACCTGGCTGCTGATGGGTTACTTTCGCTCGATCCCGTTCGAACTCGAGGAATGCGCGCTGATCGACGGTGCCACGCGCTGGCAGATCCTGACACGCATCATCCTGCCGCTCGCGGTGCCGGGGCTGATATCCGCAGGGATATTCGCGTTCACCCTGTCATGGAATGAATTCATTTATGCACTGACATTCATCTCCGCCTCCGAGAACAAAACCGTGCCGGTGGGCGTGATCACCGAACTGGTCGAGGGCGATGTCTACCACTGGGGCGCGCTGATGGCCGGTGCCCTGGCCGGGTCGCTGCCGGTCGCGCTCATGTATTCGTTCTTCGTCGAGTACTACGTGGCGGGCATGACCGGCGCGGTCAAGGAATGATGGCCGCGAGCCAGTAGAATTGCGGCAACATTTCATCGAGGAGAATAAAAATGGCCGCAAAGAAAAAACTCAGGAGCTACCAGTGGTTCGGCGAACCCGGCATCGACAGCATGGTGCACCGTTCGTGGATGAAGAACCAGGGATTGCCGGCGCATCTGTTCGATGGCCGTCCGGTCATCGGTATCTGCAACACCTGGTCGGAACTCACGCCCTGTAACGCGCATTTCGGCCAGATCGCCGAGCGCGTGAAGCGCGGCGTCTACGAGGCGGGCGGTTTCCCGCTGGAGTTTCCGGTGATGTCCCTGGGCGAGCCGGTCATGCGGCCGACCGCAATGCTGTTCCGCAATCTCGCTTCCATGGATGTCGAGGAATCCATCCGCGCGCATCCGCTCGACGGCGTGGTGCTGCTGACGGGCTGCGACAAGACCACGCCCGCGCTGATGATGGGCGCGGCGTCCTGCGATATTCCCACGCTGGTCGTATCCGGCGGGCCGATGCTGAACGGCCGCTGGCGCGACCAGACCGTCGGCTCCGGCACCCACGTCTGGAAGTTCAAGGAAATGCTGAAGACCGGCGAGATGAACGACGCAGACCTGATGGAAGCCGAGCAGGCGATGTCGCGCTCCGCCGGGCATTGCATGACCATGGGAACCGCATCGACGATGGCATCGATGGCCGAAGCCCTCGGCATGGCGATGCCGACCAACGCCGCGATTCCCGCCGTGGATTCGCGTCGCTATGTGTTGGCGCACATGGCGGGCCAGCGCATCGTGCAACTGGTCAAGGACGACGTGCGCATGTCGCACATCCTGACGAAGCAGGCGTTCGAGAATGCGATTCGCGTCAATGGCGCCATCGGCGGCTCCACTAACGCGGTTGTGCACCTGCTCGCGATCGCGCGCCGCATCGGCGTGAAGCTGACCCTCGACGACTGGGACCGCCTCGGGCGCGACCTGCCGTGCCTGGTGAACCTGATGCCCTCGGGCGAATACCTGATGGAGGATTTTTACTACGCCGGCGGCTTGCCGGTGGTGCTGCGCGAACTCGGCAAAGCCGGCTTGCTGCACAAGAATGCGATGACGATCAGCGGCGAGACGATCTGGAACAACGTGAAAGCCGCGAAGAACTGGAACAAGAAGGTGATCTTTCCGATCGACAAGCCGTTCAAGAAACAAGGCGGCATCGCGGTGCTGCGCGGCAACCTCGTGCCGAAGGGCGCGGTGATCAAGCCGTCCGCGGCGACGCCGAAGCTGATGAAACATCGTGGCCGCGCGGTGGTGTTCGAAAGCATCGAGGATTATCGCAAGCGTATCGACGATCCAAAGCTCGACATCGACGCGAGCTGCATCATGGTGTTGAAGGGCTGCGGTCCGAAGGGCTATCCGGGATTTCCGGAGGTCGGCAATTTCGCGCTGCCCTCGAAGATCCTGAAGAAAGGCATCACCGACATGGTGCGCATTTCGGACGCGCGCATGAGCGGCACCGCGTACGGCACCGTGGTGTTGCATAGCGCGCCCGAGGCCGCGGCGGGCGGCCCGCTGGCGCTGGTGCGCGACGGTGACATGATCGAGATCGACGTGCCGAAGCGCAGGCTGCACCTGGATGTTTCCGATGTGGAACTCGAGAAGCGTCGCAAAAAGTGGAAAGCGCCGAAGCCGATGGCAGAGCGTGGCTACGTGAAGCTCTACATCGATCACGTGAACCAGGCCGACGAAGGCGCCGACCTGGATATTCTCGTCGGCGGCAGCGGCACGCCGTTATTGCGGGAATCGCATTGAGAAAAAGGGCGGGGGGAGGCTAGCGGCGAGTGCCCAATCCCCTTCGGCCCTTTCCGGCAACACCCTTCACTCTGTAGCGTCTACCCGCGCTAACTTTGAGGAGTCGCAAATGAGCCCCCGGGGTTTCCCGGGGGCACACTCCTGCTCAAGGCGTAACGAAGACAATGGGGCAGTTGACGCTAGCGACAGCCACCGCAAGGATCCTGGCTTTGGTCACGGTGTCGAGACTGCTCACCGTCGACCAGTCACCATTGTCATACACACTCACCAGCCACAACGGCGAATAGGCAGGATTTCTCGGCAGGGTGGAAACAACATTGTGAGTCTGCCTGGAGCCTGGCTCGGTATAAAAGCCGGAAGCCGGGCCGCCGTTCGGCTGATCCGGGTTGACGTTGAAGGCAACGAATATGGGCGAGACGGGTACGGCATCGGATCCCCCTGCCGACAGCGACGCTTCGTTGAAGCTGAAGTACTTCACGATTCGGCCTCGATACCAACCACGTTGCAGGGCCGCGTTATCGCCGTTGAGCCGAGTGCGTGCCACTGACTTGTCGGGCACGACCGGCGTATTGCGCAGCGTGTCGGTCTTTGTCGAGGGATAACCGGCGTCGCGAATCTCCACCGCGCTCGTGATGCTGTTGGCCTGGTAATCAGGCGGCACGGCCACCGTCCAAACCTGGTGGAAATCGTTGTAGCCATCGTCTCCCGGCAACGCATCAATGACGTCCAGTTGTCCCTCGACCGGTTGGGTCTCGCCCATGCGATACAGCACATAAAGCGGGGCGGGCTTGGCGCTCCGCACATCGAAGTTGTAGTAGCGCACCGGCGTGCCGTCGGGAGACAGCCCTTCGGTGATGAAAGGCCCGGTGTCGAAATCCACTGGCACGTTGGGGCCTGGAATGCCGTTGGCGGCGGTGCGGACTTGCAAGTGCGCCGCGCTCTCGCTGAACCGGTCCACCGCGACAATTTGAGCTTCGTCCGGATCCTTGACCTCCATGGCGGCGCGTGCGGCGCCGAATCCGGATGCGACCATCATTCCTGCAAACAAAATTGCAATCTTCGTATTCATCACGTTTTCCTTTTGGGTTGGTATTTCGACCGGCTTCTCAGCGAACGAACCCACTGTGTTCGATTGAACTCGCCTTGGGAATCATCGAAAGATCCAAGACACCGTTACGCCGGGAAGAATGGTTGGAGAGGTGTCAATTGATCATCATTCTCGTGGCGGTGGTGGATTCCCACGGCCTTGCCAGTCCGTCTGCGAGGTGGCTATGCCACCAACGGCGGCGATGTGCGCAATAACCGAACTCGAAAGGCGCTCTTGTGTGCTTATCGACGAGGCTGGCGGGATTGCGCAGAGAGGCTGGATCGGCGCGCCTCAGTTAATACCCTTCGTTGATGGCGCTCACCGTCATTGGTGCGAAGTGCCCGCGCCGAGGACGCTATTCGCAATGGCCCGACCACAACGGGACCGGTCACTTGCAGCCAACCGCATTGTTCCCCCGAACGAAATGGTGTCTTGGCGTCTGAGGTGATTCCCTGCGCGGGGAAATGAGACGAGAGTCCGGTTGCGCCGCGTAGTCGGCGAATCAAAGCGCCGGACCCGTCCACTTACCAGGAGTCTCCACATGCCTCGAATCAGTACTCCAAGTCTTGAGTTGTCCGCCAAGGACAGCAAGGTCCGGCTGCCCACGGGCGCGTCGATTCGCCTGCCGAATCCGATCCCCGAAGCTACGATCCACCCGGCCTGGATGCGTATGGCGCACTGGCTCAATGTAATCGCGGTAGTGGTCATGGTCACAAGCGGCTGGCGCATATATAACGCCTCGCCATTCCTCGATTTCCGCTTTCCGGGCGAAGTTACGCTCGGTGGTTGGCTTGGCGGCGCGCTGCAATGGCATTTCGCGGGAATGTGGTTGCTGGTCTTGAACGGCGTCATATATCTGACGCTGAATGCTTCCAGCGGTCGCTTTGCGCGCAAATTCTTCCCGGTCACCTTCACTGTCGTGTGGCGCGAGCTGCTCGATGCCCTGCGTGGACGACTTTCGCATGCCGATCCACGGCACTACAACGGCCTGCAACGTCTGGCCTACCTGTTCACGATCGCCGACCTTGTAGTGCTGGTGCTGTCGGGCCTTGCGCTTTGGAAGTCGGTGCAGATCCCGTTGCTCCGGGAGGCGATGGGTGGCTACGAGGGCGCGCGTCGCGTGCATTTCTTTGCGATGGCCGCTCTGGTGGCGTTCGTCGCCGTACACCTGGTGATGGTGGCGCTGGTACCGCGCACCCTCATCGCGATGATCCGAGGCCGCTAAAGGAGCCCATGATGAAAATCACCAAGCACTC
>JBDTTE010000159.1:0-8982 GCA_039930785.1 Betaproteobacteria bacterium
CCTGTCAATTCTCTGAACCCGCACCACGCCCCACGTCGTTGCAAAACGACAACGGAAAAATCTCAATACTGCTCATTCATCCGCTTAGCGCTGTATTGTTTTATTCAATATGGAGTGCCGGCAGTGCGCGCGCCTTCATGACGATGACCTCGACCGATCGATGACGAAGAACGCGAGCAGTGAGCGAGTAGGGGGGCAGTAGCTGACAGCGCCCGATCGTGTAACTATCTCGCAACGCATCCCGAACTCACCGGAACAATACTCAGAAAACAATGCACTCAATTTTCCAGCAGAGCACTGCTACATCTACATCCTCGTCCTGATTTCATATGCAGCGCTGATCAATGCGATGCACGAATCAAACTCCGGGAAGAAGGAGTGGGGCACGCGATCGGCAACCTTTGCAGATTGCAAGCTCCGACTATTTCATCAGTAGCCATTTTAATTTCTTGTTTTTGCCATTAAACTTAAGGGAATAGCACGGCACTTTTTCCCGTGGTCGATCGTCACTAGTTGCCGCAAGCGTATGCAGTGACAAAGCGGTGGGGACCGCGCGATCGCGATCTGCGCAAGGGAGACTACCGCTCGCTGGGATATGTCTTGCCTATCAGGGGCAAGGCATTCGCATGGTATATGTCTGAGCAGGAACGGCCTGCAGTACACAATCTGAACGAGGAATAAATGACCACTGTTGCAATAGTTGGCTTGGGATACGTCGGCTTGCCGCTTGCGGTTGAGTTCGGCAAAAAATGCAAGACAACCGGGTTCGACCTGTCGCAAGCAAAAATTGAGAGCTACCGCCGATTCATCGACCCCACCGGCGAGGTATCGAGCGAAGATTTGCGAGCGGCCAAAAAACTGTCAGTGACGAATGATCCAGCACTGCTGGCTCAGGCCGATTTCATCATCGTCGCTGTACCCACGCCAGTCGATGCAGCGCACCAGCCTGACTTCAGTCCGCTGGCAGGCGCAAGCGAATCGATTGGCAAAAACATGAAGCGCGGCGCAATCGTCGTGTACGAGTCGACCGTTTACCCGGGCGCCACGGAGGAAATATGCGTGCCGATCCTGGAAAAATTTTCCGGAATGAATTGGCAACGCGACTTTCACATCGGCTATTCGCCCGAGCGCATCAACCCGGGCGACAAGCAGCACACGCTGACCCGAATTCTGAAAGTAGTGTCGGGCGATAATCCGGACACGCTGGAAAAGGTTGCCGCTCTCTACCAAACCATCATCACCGCCGGCGTGTTCAAAGCCTCAAGCATCAAGGTGGCAGAAGCTGCCAAGGTGATTGAGAACACGCAGCGCGATCTTAATATTGCGCTGATGAACGAGCTTGCAATCCTGTTCGACCGATTGGATATCGATACGATGGAAGTGCTGCAGGCTGCTGGAACCAAATGGAATTTTCTTCCGTTCAGACCCGGTCTGGTCGGCGGACATTGCATAGGTGTTGACCCGTACTACCTGACCCACAAAGCCGACATGATCGGCTATCACCCGCAGGTTATCCTGGCAGGGCGGCGCATTAATGACGGTATGGGCAAGTTCATCGCCGATCAGACCGTCAAGCACATGATCCGTAACGGCTCCCCGGTTAACGGGGCACGCGTCAACGTGCTCGGACTAACATTCAAGGAAAACTGTCCCGACATCCGGAACACGCGCGTGATCGATGTCATCAGCGAACTGAAATCCTTCGGCATAGACGTTCACGTTCACGATCCTGTGCCGGATGCCGCTGAAGCGCGCCACGAGTATGGTCTGGAGCTGGAGTCGTGGGAGGACTTGCCGCAGGCCGACGCAGTTGTAGTAGCGGTAGCCCACCGGCAATTTGTGGAAATGCCGATCGACAATTTTTTGACGAAGGTCGCAAAGCGAGGCTGTTTCATTGATGTGAAGAGCCAGTTCGACGAAAAGGCGTTGAGGAAGGCAGGTCTTACCGTCTGGAGATTGTGATCAACAGCAATTTGTTTCGTGTACTTTGCCGGGCCCGGAAAACGGCAGCGTCGAGCAGCGGTTACCTTCCGAAATTCAATTATTGACAATGAGTTCCAGGTACCAGGGAGTTCAAGCGCTACTCCGGTCTCGTCCCCATCGCTGGCTTGTTTCCGGCGTTGCCGGGTTCATCGGCTCCAACCTTCTTGAAACGCTGCTGAAGCTTGACCAGGTTGTCGTGGGAATTGACAACTTTGCGACCGGTCATGCACGCAATGTGGAAGAGGTCAGGACATTGGTCGGCGCGGATGCGTGGCGCAATTTCACCTTCGTCGAAGGAGATATCCGGACGCTGGCGGATTGCCGGCGCGTTTGCGATGGAGTGGATTTCGTCCTTCATCAGGCGGCCCTGGGCTCCGTACCACGTTCGATCGAAGATCCGATTGCAACCCATGGGGCGAACATAACGGGATTTCTAAACATGCTGGTGGCCGCGCGCGACGCCAGGGTTAAGCGCTTCGTCTATGCCGCGTCCAGTTCAACTTATGGGGACCATCCCGGGTTGCCAAAGATTGAAAATGTGATTGGCGCGCCACTATCTCCATACGCTGTCACCAAGTATGCCAACGAGTTGTACGCCGACGTCTTCGCCCGCTGTTATGGCATGACCTCGATCGGTCTGCGGTATTTCAACGTCTTTGGCCCCCGCCAGGATCCCGATGGCGCTTACGCAGCTGTCATTCCTAAGTGGATCTCCCAGCTAATTCGAAACGAGCCGGTGTACATAAATGGAGACGGGGAGTCGAGCCGCGACTTTTGCTACATCGAGAACGTGGTGCAGGTAAACCTCCTGGCTGCGATGGCCGAAGATCCAGCATCCCTGAATCAGGTATACAACGTTGCCGTATCCGAGCGGATATCTTTGAACCAGTTGTTCGACTTACAGCGCGCACTGCTCGCGGACCATTTTCCGCTCGTACGCGAAAGTCGTCCGAGCTATAGGGAGTTCAGGGCGGGAGACGTACGTCATTCCCAGGCGGACATTACAAAGGCGCGGACGCTGCTTGGCTACGCACCCACCCATCGCGTCGGCGAAGGTCTCGAAAAAGCGATGGGCTGGTATATCCGAAGTCTGTCGCAAGACGGTTAGGGTTCAGTCCGACCAACCTGCGAAATCGAATCTCCTTCGCGCCCGAAGTGCCTCACCGGCGCGCCCGGCGTACCGGACCGCGTGCTTCATTCGTATCTCCGCATTGTCCCTTTGGGTGCTTGGTCCACCTTTCTCGGTAGCCGGCTTATTGCCGTCAATGCTCTACTACCTGCGCGCGCTTCGGGCGACCTGCGATCGTCTTAACTGCGTGTAATCTCACAACTGTCAGAAATTTGGTAGACCATGCCCGCTCCTCGAGATGTCAATGGAGACGTAGGATGCACAGTCCAATTTTGTAAGGAATTGCCGTATTTTTGAGCGATGGCGAGGTCGTCCAAACCTGTCTTTGGTAACCATGCCATTAGAGAGTCCGTTCAGGCGCCCGTTTTTTCTTCCGCAAACTCAATGATCTGCGGGTATTTTATTAGAAGTTAGGTAATAATTTCAGATATTTAGCATCCGAAGTAGAAATAAGGGATATACTAACGTCGCTATACAACGACATTGCTGTTAGACTGATGTCGTTGATGAGCGACAAATGCAGATCCAACCGGTCTGAGAGCTGGATAAGTGGCTGTAGGCAGTCAGTGACAAGGTTGTTGAGAGCGTTACCCGCAAGGCTCAAAAAAACTAAAGTGCGCGAGAGCAAATAATCTTCTCGTGGGCAATGGGTGGTACGCACGTTGTGTAGTGTGTTTTTGTGTAAGGGAGGAAGGCCGATGCAGGCATCCAGGGCGCTGCGTTGTACTTCATTAGGACGCAATTTGAGGGCACCGGCAGTCCTACGGGGCTTTGCGCCGCACGGACAAATCCGAACTGCATTCCTGTCGCAATTCGCGAGCGCGCAGCTACTGCGTCGATGCGTTCGCCCCGACTTCGTTCCTGACGATATCTTCTGCCGATCCGGGGCCGCTGCATCGAAGCTTTCCTTGAGAGCGAGTCGGATGCTGTCCGCACTTTTCTGTGGGCTTAACCCCTTCATTGTTCTTGTGCGGTCGCCGCTGGACCGACCCGAGATCAGCGCGTCATGGCGATCACTCTACGTGCGTCAGCGATACCTGCGCGCAGATGCAGCGGGTTATAAAAAAATAGAAATGATTTGTACGGCATAAGAACTCAAAAAACTAAAAAACTGGAAATACGCGGGGCCGAGCGCACTTGATTCGAATCGAAGTAAGGGAGAAGGGCATCATGGAAGGCGATGAGAGCAGCAATGTAGAGGCGGTCAGCCTCTTTCCGGCAGCGCCGTCAACCGGAAGGCAGGCGTCATGATTCATCTATTCAACCATTATGTTCCGGGGCGATTGATTGTCCTCGCAGCGCTGGAACTGCTGGTATTACTTTTCGCAGCGTACTTCGGAACTTCCCTGCATTTTGCCGGATCCGGCGCTGTGATCGCGATTACCTCTGATGCGATGCCGTCGTTGGCCGGCGCATACGCACTGTGCATGGTACTGGTGATGTCCAGCATGGGGTTGTACCAGGCAGATATCTGGAACAACACCTCGTTGGTGCGGGTGCGTTTGCTCACCGCCTTTTTGTTGGGGTTCGCCATCATGGGCGTGATCGCCCATCTGATGCCTTCCATATATCCGCGGCCATTTGCACTCGGCGCGACCATGGTAAGTCTTGGATTGGCCGGAAGCGTTCTCGTTCGTGCAGCCTTCCGCAAATGGAACAATCTCGACGTACTCAAATCGCGCGTTCTCGTGCTTGGCACCGGCTCGCGAGTGATGAAGCTCGCTGAAAACGCGCGACGCAATCCGAACATGCAGGTAGTCGGATATGTCTCGCTTCAGCCGTCGCGACACTATATCCCGCTGTCCCAGGTCCTCACCGTGGCGCCTGGAGATTCACTGCTTTCTGTCGTAGAAAAACACTCGATCGATCAGATTGTCGTTGCGGTCAGGGATCGACGCGGCGGCGGATTTCCAGTTGATCAGTTATTGGAATGCAGAATGAAAGGTGTGAAGGTCGTCGAGTTGCCGAGCTTCTTCGAGCGCCAGTACCGGCAGGTATTGCTCGAATCGCTTAATCCGAGCTGGATGGTCCTGGGAGAGGGATTTCGGGAGGGGTTTCTGGGCAACGCCGTCAAACGTCTGTTTGATCTGAGCGTAAGCGGTGCACTCCTTCTGATCGCGCTGCCGATAATGCTCATTACGGCGCTCTGCATCTATTTGGAAAGCGGGCTGCCGATATTTTACCGCCAGGATCGTGTCGGCCAGGGCGGGCGTGTTTTCAGTCTTTACAAGTTCCGCAGCATGCGGGTCGATGCCGAGAGCGGCGGAACTCCGCACTGGGCGAAAGCCGATGATGATCGCACCACGCGCGTTGGTCGAATCATTCGCAAATACCGGATCGATGAATTGCCGCAAATCTTTAACGTGTTCCAGGGGGATATGAGTTTTGTCGGCCCCCGACCCGAAAGGCCGTATTTCGTCGACCAGCTCGTGAAGCAGATACCGTTTTATGCATTGCGCCACAGCGCGAAGCCCGGGATCACCGGTTGGGCGCAAGTACGCTACCAGTACGGCGCATCCATAGACGACGCAATCGAAAAACTTCAGTACGACCTTTACTACATCAAAAACCACGGCCTGTTCCTCGATTTCATGATCCTCCTTTCGACAGTTGAAGTAGTGCTATGGGGAAAAGGTGCGAGATAAGAGACATCGAAGCGACCGTGCAGGCAAACCTGGTTTAGCATCAAGTGTTGGAAATGAGGTGTGCGTCGAACGATCGATTCACAGTCTTTTCCCGAAATCGGCAGAAAAGGAATGGCGACATGAAAGTGATATCGAAGGAACAAATCAAAGCATTGATGGAAGCGAATGGCTGGTCGATCGAGCGTGCCGAAGGATATGCAGATGGGGAAACCTATCGCAGGCGCGACGAGAAACCCTCCGCCTATGCACAAATAGGGATAGATGAGTACTCCCAAGGGTTCCGGGCTGGATTCTATGAGCGTCCGAATTATCCGTCGCCGGCAAATTTTACTGATTTCAGCATCGCTCGTATGACTTTAAGAAAGCCGGCCGAGGTCGTTGAATCAGTCGATGCGAGAACGGTTGCGGCTCATGGTGGTTAGGCTATCCGTTGTCTTGTCTCAAGAAATTGCACTTAGAGAGGTTCCAGTGAAGCGGCTAAATTCACCGCTAGCTTTATGATGAATATTGCAAATATAGTAGCGATGGTGAGCGTGCATTGCTTCGAGCCAATCGGCGAACCCGTTCAGCTTTCATGCGGAATTCGTTGTCCGGAAAAATCCGAAGAGGCACTAATTCGACTCGACGATTTAAATTGTGGAAGGGAGAACATGCCGTGAATATGAGGGAATGGTCAGTTGTTGGTTTTGTGGCCGTGATGCTGGCCTTGACAGGATGCAGCACGACTTATCCGCCCCTGTCGAAGCAGAGCGCTCCAGTTGATCCTGTTTATTTGGTCGGCCCCGGCGATACGGTGAATATCGTTGTCTGGCGCAATCCTGAACTGTCCGGAATCATCACGGTGCGCCCGGATGGAAAAATTTCCACGCCGCTGGTGGAAGATCTGCCGGCCAGCGGCAAAACATCAACCCAGTTGGGCCGCGACATCGAGAAGGTTCTGACCAAGTACATACAGAGTCCGGTAGTCACTGTAGTCGTCACCGGTTTTGTTGGGCCTTACAGTCAGCAAGTTCGCGTGATTGGCGAAGCGGCTAAGCCCCAGGCGCTAGCGTACCGTGAAAACATGACATTGCTGGATGTAATGATCGCCGTCGGTGGAATAACGGATTTTGCAGATGGAAACAAGGCAAGCATCCTCCGCGCCGGGACCGGAAAGTCACAGCAATTCGGCGTGCGTTTGATCGATCTCGTGAGAGGCGGAGATCTGTCTGCCAATGTGGCGATGCGCCCTGGCGATGTTTTAGTCATACCGCAGAGCTTTTTCTGACCTTTGATCGAACGAGCATATTTAGGAATCGACCATGCACGAACTAGCTGAGCAGTTCCGCTCCCACCTGAAAGACATCTGGCGGTACCGCTGGTATGCGGTTGTTTTCGCCTGGATCATTGCGTTGGGTGGCTGGATTGCGATCTATCTGACACCTGATCGGTACGAGGCGTCTGCCCGGGTTCACGTCGACACGGAATCGATCCTGAGACCGTTGCTGGCGGGCCTCACGGTGCAGCCGAACGTGGATCAGATGGTCACCATGATGGGCAGAACGTTGATCAGCCGGCCGAACGTCGATAAGGTCATTGCCATGGCCGAGATGGACGTAGGGATCAAGACCACCGAGGAGCGGGAGCAATTGATTACGCGCCTGACGAAGGAACTCTCCATAAGCAGCGCGGGGCGAGAGAACCTTTACACCATCGCCTACACGGACACGGATCCTGCGCGGGCCAAGAAGACAGTGCAGTCGCTTCTGACATTGTTCATGGAGGGCGCGCTCGGCGATCAACGCAAGGATGCCGAATCGGCGCGACATTTTATCGATGAACAACTTGAGTCTTACAACGACAAACTGATCGCCGCGGAAGATGCGGTGACCGATTTCAAGCGTCGCCACATGGGTTTCATGACAGGTGACAAACGGGACTACTACACGCGCCTTGTCGAGGCACAAACTGCGCTTAGTCAGGCGAATCTGGATCTCAAGGAAGCCGAGGACAGCCGCGCGGCTATCAAGAGGCAGCTCGCCGAGGGCGAGTCGATCCCGACTTTGCTGGGCGAGGAAAAGAGCGAGGATGATGGGGGCGGGGCAGTTCATCTCGAGATTGACGCACGTATCCAAGCCCTCGAGCAAAAAGTCGATGGGATGCGGCTGGTCTATACGGAGCAGCATCCCGACATCGTCTCCGCTACGCGCATTCTCGACCAGCTGAAGGAACAGCGGAAGGCAGAGATGGCGGTTAAGCGGGCAGAGATCAAGAAGAACCGACCCTCCGCGAGCGCGGTGCAGGCCCAGGATCCAGTCTACCAGCAGTTGACCGTTTCATTGGCTTCCGCGGAAGCGAACGCGGCTGCCTTGAGGGCCAGGGTGGCCGAGTACCAAAGACGCTACGCGGAATTGCGTGCCGCAGTTGACGCTGTCCCTCAGGACGAAGCCGAATACACGCAATTAACGCGCGACTACGAAGTAACGAAAAAGAGTTACGAAAACCTGCTGGCGCGGCGTGAATCAGCCCAAATATCAGGTGACATGGAAGCGAGGTCTGGTGTTATGGACATTCGCGTGATCGATCCGCCCCAGGTACCGTCGATGCCAAAATGGCCGAATCGAAAGTTGCTCATGTCGCTGGTTTTGATCGCAGCGCTGGTGGGCGGGTTGGGGGTCGCATTCCTGGTCAGCCAAATCACACCCACAATCAATGACGAACGCAGATTGCGAGACGTGAGCGGGTTGCCGGTACTTGGAACCGTCGTGATGGCCCGGACGGAGCCACAAAAAGCGCGCCGGACTCGAGGACTCGTTGCCCTGTTGATTTCGTGCGCAAGCTTGCTGTCGGCCTATGCGGCCATCATGGCAACGCTCGTGTTGACCGCGTCGAGGATCTAGTATGAGCATAGTTGAACGAGTCGCAGAAATGCTTGGGCCGATAGAACGGTCCAATTCGAAGTCTTCGAATCCCGCCGACATGGCGGGGATCGAGCGCGGGTTGAGCGACGGCAACGAGCCTCGCAGTTTCCGTGACGCCAGAGACCTCCCCGCCAAGGATATTTCAGAATCGAAGGCGAAGGCTGCACCAACGCGTCCCGCCGTCAAGAGTCCGCGGATCCTTAAGATCGATCGGGATCAAATGCGGCGGCAGCGCATGATAACGCCCGACGGAGGACGCACGCCGATCGCAGAAAGCTTCCGTCGCATCAAGGGGCAGATCCTGGCCAATGTTGCCAATCCAAAA
>JBDTTE010000160.1:0-8920 GCA_039930785.1 Betaproteobacteria bacterium
TTCCCCTTTAGACGCGCCGTGCAGCTCGACCCGGCAAGGGGGTGTCGGCGAGGACCTGTTCGAGTCCCGCAGTGAGGCGCGTAGTGTGCGCCTCGCCAGGTCGAGTTCCGCAGCCGCCTTGCCGGGTCAGGCAGCACAGGGTGACCCCTTTGAAAAAGGGGCGCGACGCCAGGGGCGGCCTTCTTTTGGTTCCTTTTCTTGGCCGATCAAGAAAAGGAACTAGCCGCCGGGCTACCCCCGGCCTGCTTTTGATTTCTCTCGAACAAAAGGGCCGCGATCGCGGCCCTTTTGTTTTTACCGATATCCAGGTCCATTTACAACGCCCGCACCGTCACGACGTTGTCCTGCTCTTTTGCGGGACCCATCGGATTACGCAGCGGCCTACCGAAGTGCGCCGCATCGATCTCGAAAACATCCCCGACTTTCGTTTCGACTTTTTGCGTGAAGCTGCCGGTCGCCGCGCCGAAAAAATGCACGTGCACGTCGCCGGGATGGCGAAAGTCGCGGTACTTGAAATGATGGTGCTCGAGGTTGCCGATCGAGTGGCACATGTTCGATTCGCCCGACAACCAGTCCGCGCCCCAGATCTGCGCGCCGCCCCGAACCAGGCGGGCGTGCCCGCTGACCGATTCCGGCAACGCGCCGACGAGCAATTCCGGCCCGTAAGAGCACTGACGCAATTTCGAATGCGCGAGGTAGAGGTAATTCTGCCGTTCCATGACGTGATCGGCATATTCATTGCCGAGCGCAAACCCGACGCGCAGGACTTCGCCCTTGTCGCCGATCACATAGAGGCCGACGACTTCCACTTCCTCGCCGCCGTCGAGCGCGTAGGGTGGCAGCTCCAGTGGTTGCTCCGGGGCGACCACGCAGCGGCCGTCACCCTTGTAGAACCACTCCGGCGGCGTGCCGATTTTCCCTTTTGCGGGTTTGCCCCCATCGATGCCCCACTTGAACATCTTCATGGAGTCGGTCAGCTCGGACTCGTCCTTCTGCAGCTTCGTATGCATCGAATCGCGTGCTGCCGCGCTGCCAAGATGCGACAGCCCGGTGCCGGTGATCAGGCAACGATAGGGGTCAGCGTGATCGAGTGGCGGTAGCAGGCGCTTCTCATCGATCACTTCATCGTAGTTTGCCGTGCCGCTGCCTATCCTGCGCGTGGCCAGGGCCTGCAGCGAAACGCCTTCCCGCGCTGCAGCCAACGCAAGGTCGTAGGTGCGGGCTATGCCATCGAGCACGCGCAGCGTGCGGCCGTCGTCGGATGTGGCGACGCGACGCGATCCGTCACGCTCCCTGAATTGAACGAGTCTCAAGTTATATCCTCCCTTTTTATGGCCGGCGTCGCTTTAAGGAATCGCCGGTCCGGGAAAATGTTACGACGATTCGGCGCGCGTGGCGCGACATTGTGCCTGCTGGTGCGCAACACTATACTGCGCCGACCGATTCGGGAGGAACCCATGAAGGCCAAAAGCAACGGCATCGAGATCAACTACACCGTCCAGGGCGAGGGTCCGTGGGTGGTAATGAGCCATTCGCTTGGATGCGACATCTCCATGTGGGATGAGCAGGTACGGGCTTTGAAAGCCAACTTCAAAGTACTCTGCTTCGATACGCGTGGCCACGGTGCCAGCGATGCGCCTGCCACCGACTACACATTGGACATGCTGTCCGGCGACCTGCTCGGGCTGCTTGATGGACTCGGAATCGATAAGCCGCATTTCGTGGGGCTGTCGATGGGGGGCATGATCGGAATGACGTTCGCCCTCAAGCATCCGGACCGCTTTCGCAGCCTGGTGCTATGTGATACATCGAGCCGCATCCCGGCAGAAGCCGGGCCGATCTGGGAAGGCCGCATCAAGATTGCGGCCGAGCAGGGCATGGAGCCGCTGGTGGAGCCGACCTTGCAGCGCTGGTTCACGGAACCTTTCTACAAAGCCAACAAACCGATGATGTCCCGCGTTGGCCAGATGATCCGCAACACGAAACCCGCCGGCTACATCGGGTGCTGTCGCGCGATTCCAAAAATCAACCTTACGGACCGGCTCGGCGCGATTCACTGCCCTGTGCAGGTCATCGTAGGAGAGCAGGACGTGGGTACGCCCGTTGCCATGTCGCGCGCAATACAGGAAGCCATTCCTGGATCGCGACTGGACGTGCTGGCATCCGCCTCGCATTTGTCGAATCTTGAGCAGCCGGTGGCGTTCAATAAGGCCTTGCTGGAATTCGTGCAGGGGAATTGACCGATCCGACGATCGGTCACGTCAGGGCCTGACGATGTCGAGGTCGCGCCGTGCGGCCTTGAAGTAGTGCGCCAGCAACTTGTAGAGCCGCGCATCGAGATCTGCATCGCTGCGCGCATTCGCAACCTCGTGGAAGTCGCTCTCTGTATCGACGGTGCCGAGGTAGCGCCAGTTGTCGAGCACGTGGATTTCGGTGCGTCCGGTGATGAGATTTCGCTCGCGCACGCCGATCGGCCCGGCATGCGGCCAGCCCCTGACGCGCAAGGCGTGCAGTGCCTGCATCAGTCGCATCGAATGCGCCAGCGCAGACTCCTGGCCAACGCATAGTCCGCGACAGCGCTTCAACCGGTAACCGAGGCAGGGGCCCGGGCTATTTTCCAGTCCGCAGCCGATGTGGCACAGGCCATGTTCGTCGGCCAGCTTGCGCATGGCGTTCAGCGCAGTGCGTTGCGAGCGGAACAAGCCGTGCAGGCCCGTCGCCTGCGCACCATCCATCCCGGCGGTATCGACCGGCAGCGGCTTCAGTGGCCCGTCCACCGGATCCCAGCGCAACGCCCAGGCGTCGGTATCGTGCCGCGATTTTCGGTTGCGTGAGGGCTGCAGCTCGCGCACCCATTCGATGTAGCGAATCTGCATGCCCAGTTCGCCGGCGGTCTCCTTCCATTCGGCGCGCACTATGTCATCGAATTTCTTCAACGCCATGCCCGGTCGTTCCCCGCTGAAATGCGACTGGACGCGCGCGCGCAGGTTCATGCTCTTGCCGACATGCAGCGCGCCGCCGTCCGGACCGAAAAACGCGTACACGCCGGGCGCTTCCGGAAGCCGTTCCAGCAGGTCGGCCGGCAGTCCTGGCGGGAGCGCAGGCTTCTTCAGCAGTTCGATCACCGCCTGCTGGATTAGCGCCGCATCGAGGTCGCGATGGATGGATTGCGTGAAATCCCACAGGACTCGCGCGTCGGCCAGCGCGCGATGGCGCTGGTCACAGGCGAGGCCATGGCGTTCGATCAGGCTGTCGAGGTTGTGCCGCTTGGCCTCGGGGTAAAGCCGGCGGGACAGGCGCACTGTGCAAAGTATGTCAGGCTCATAGCGCAACCCCACGCGCTTGAATTCGCTTTTCAGGAAGCCCGAGTCGAAGCGCGCGTTATGGGCGACCAGGGTCTTGCCCGCGAGCCGTTCGTGCAATGTGCCGGCGAGGTCGGCGAACGTCGGTGCACCCGAAACCATCTGATCCGTGATACCGGTCAGCGACTCGATCATTTGCGGAATGGGTCGCTCCGGATTGACCAGAGAGCTCCACTCGCCGACGTGGCGGCCATGGTCGACCTCGACCAATCCGATTTCAGTGATCCGGTCGAAATGCGGCGTGGCGCCGGTGGTTTCGAGGTCGAGGAAGACGAGGGAACGATCAAGCATGAGGCGATGTGCTGTGGAACTATCCGTGGACGACATTCTATCGAGTACGTTTGATGCAGGGTTGGCGCCGCGTGTCTTGCGTATAATCGCCAAAAAAACGGGGGGATGGATGAAGCTGCGAAATCTCTTGTTGCCCGTACTGGCGGCGGTCGCTGCCGCGTTGGTGGCAACCACCTTGGCGTTCGCGCATTCGGAGTCCGCCGGCACGTCGGAGGGCCTCCTCGACTGCGAACACCCGCCGAAGAACATTGCGCTCAAGCTGCCGAAGGATATCGCGGTAGCCGCAACCATCATCTGCACGCCTTCGACCCAGCTCATAAGTGCGAAAGAAGGTTGGG
Organism: Betaproteobacteria bacterium; assembly: GCA_039930785.1. Lineage (GTDB taxonomy): Bacteria > Pseudomonadota > Gammaproteobacteria > Burkholderiales > JACQAP01 > JACQAP01. Next base: position 3,992 of record JBDTTE010000160.1, read on the forward strand.
CGTGGCGCTATCCCGCAAGCTATTTCGATCGTCCGTCCATCCCGGCGTACGCGCCGGCGCTATCGCGCAGCCAGGCCGGTGGCCGTTACTTCACCGGTTTCAAGACATCCCAATTGTCGAAGGCCGAAATCGATCGGCTACATGTGCGTTTTACCGGATCATTGCCGACCTACTCGGACAGAAAACCACCCGCGCGTGTCGTATTGCTGACCGCAAAGAATGACCTCGGGCATTCCGTCGAGGCCTATTTCGGCTTCGACTCGAAAGACGATGGCTGGGTCGCGATGTGCGCGCCGGAGTGCGCACCCGAATATTTTTTCCTGATCAACCGCCAGCAGTGACGGGAGGCGAAGCGAAATGAAGTTCTCTGTCGAACAGGTATTGCCCATCGATGTGCAACAGGCGACGCTGATTGGTCGCGCGTGGACGCCGGCGGCAGGGCGCAGCGATGCTGGCGGACCGAGCCCGGTAACGATCGCGGACGGCAAGGCGTGGGATCTCGCGCGCGTTGTCCCGACCGCGAGTGAATTGCTCAACATGCAGGACCCGGCGAAAGTGGCGCGCGATGCGATTACCAGTGGCTGGGCGAAACCGCTCGGCGCAATCGCCGACCTGATTGCCAATTCGCACGCGGATCGGCGCGACCCCGCCAAACCTTACTTGCTTGCGCCGTGCGATTTGCAGGCGGTGCGCGCCTGCGGCGTGACCTTCGTCGCCAGCATGCTCGAGCGCGTCATCGAAGAACATGCCAAGGGCGACATCGGCCAGGCCGAGGAAATCCGGCGTTCGATCGGTGCTGAAATCGGTGCTGAAATCAAGACCATCAAACCCGGCTCTCCGGAAGCGAAGCGCGTCAAGGAATCGCTCATCAAGCGCAACCTGTGGTCGCAGTACCTGGAAGTCGGCATTGGGCCGGACGCGGAGGTATTCAATAAATCGCAACCCATGTCGGCGGTCGGACTCGGCGCCGAGATCGGCATTCGCGCGGATTCCTCCTGGAATAATCCCGAGCCGGAGGTTGTTCTGGCCATTAACCGAGCGGGCAGGGTGGTGGGCGCTGCGCTCGGCAATGACGTCAATCTGCGGGATTTCGAGGGACGCAGTGCCCTGTTGCTCGGCAAGGCCAAGGACAATAACGCGAGCTGCGCGATTGGTCCGTTCATCCGGCTCTTCGACAAGCACTACGGCATCGACGATTTGCGACGGACCCACATCCGCATCGAGATCGCGGGACCGGAAGGCTATACGCTGGCCGGCGAGAGCCATCTCGCCAATATCAGCCGCGACCCGCTCGACCTCGCGGGTCAGGCCGTCAATCGCACGCACCAGTATCCCGACGGGACCATGCTGTTCCTCGGCACCCAGTTCGCACCGGTGCAGGACCGTGACCAGCCGGGAAAGGGCTTTACCCACAAGCTCGGCGACGTGGTGTCGATCCGCGCCGATTCGCTGGGTATGCTGGTCAACCGGGTGAATTACTGCGACAAGGTTCTGCCGTGGACTTTCGGGGTGAATGATCTGATGCGCAATCTCGCGGCGCGGGGGTTGCTCTGACTTCGACCTCAAACTTAAATCTCATCACGAAGACACAAAGAACACGAAGAAACACGAAGAAAAGCGAAAAATAGAGGTGGATGAGGTTATACGCCCGGCGTTCCAGTGGGGGCTAACGTCGACTCTGGCGTAAAAATTTATGCGGGACCTCATTGAAGAACATATCCCGCTTCTGAACTTCTTCGTGTTTCTTCGTGTTCTTCGTGCCTTCGTGATGAGACTTGAGTTTTAGATGGTGCGAGTAAACCACCTACAGCCAATCCTTCATCCACTTCGCGTAGTCGCCGTTGCGCATATAGCGCTTCATCATTTCGTCGTTCGCTACGCCGACGAGTTTTTCCGGCGCCGTGCCGTCGCGAAGCGCCTTCAGCGTGTCATGCACGGCGCGAACCGCGGCGGCAAATGGCTGGTGGCCCTGCAGGCAGAGGCGCACGCCGCGTTGCGCTAGCAGTTCACGGTCCATGATTTCCGCGCCGACTCCGCCGAGTATGAGCGGCAGCTTCACCTCCGCCGCAATTGCGTCGAGATCCGCGCGCGTTTTCACACCCACAATGAAAAGCGCGTCTACGCCTGCTTGTTCGTAGGCTTTGACGCGGGCGACGGTATCGGCGATACCGGTAATCGAGGGCGCGCTGGTGCGGCCGGCAATCATCAGGTTTCGATCCGCGCGCGCGGCGAGGGCCGCGCGCATTTTCCCCACGCCTTCCTCGATGGAGATCAGCCGCGGCTTGCTGCTGCTGCCGAACGGCACGGGAAGATCCGTGTCTTCGATCGAGAGGCCGGCCACGCCCGCCATCTCCAACTCCTCCACCGTGCGCATGACGTTCAAGGCGTTGCCGTAACCATGGTCCGCATCGCACATCAGCGGCAAGTTGCCTGCCCGGCAAATGCGATTCGCCAGCGCAGCGAATTCCGTCAAGGTCAGCACGATCAGGTCTGGTGCGCCAAGCACGGTCAGCGACGCAACCGATCCGGCAAGCATCCCGACCTCGAATCCCAGGTCTTCAGCGATGCGCGCGGAAATCGGATCGAACACTGAACCGGGATAGACGCACTTGCTGCCTGACAAGAGGGAGCGGAACTGTTCCCGGCGTGCCTGCCAACGCGACATGAATGGAACTCCGTGATTTGAGGTTTAGAGGCTGTCCATGAACGCGACCATCTTGCGACGCGTTTTTTCGTCGGGCAAACGTCCGACGCCTGCCATCATATTGTCCGCCAGGTGCTGCGGCTTCGCTGTCGCCGGAATCACGCAGGTTACCGCGGGATGGCCGAGGATGTACTTCAGGAAAAACTGCGCCCACGATTGGCAATCGAATTCCGTCGCCCATTCCGGCACCGTCTTGCCGCGTACCCGCGAGAACAGGCTGGCCTGGGCGAACGGCCGATTCACGATCACGGCAATGCCTGCTTCCTGCGCGAGCGGCAGAATGCGTTGCTCCGCTTCGCGCTCCGCGATCGAGTAATTGAATTGCACGGCATCGTAGTCGCCCGTTTTCATGAGGCGCTCCAGATCGGCGTACGCGCCCGAGTGATAGTGGGTGATGCCGATGTACCGTACGCGACCGGCTGCTTTCCACTGCTTCAAAGTCGCAAGGTGCGTTTTCCAGTCGAGCAGGTTATGGATCTGCATGAGATCCATGCGCTCGACCTTCATGCGCCGCATCGATTCCTCCATTTGTGCGATGCCCGCGTCCTTGCCGCTCGTCCAGACCTTGGTGGCCATGAACAGCTTGCCGATGAGCCCCAGTTCGGCCGCGAGATCTCCGACCACAGATTCGGACGGGCCGTACATTGGCGAGCTGTCCACCACTGTGCCACCTTGCTGCGCGAACAGTCGCAGCACCTGCCTGACCGGTTCGCGTTCGCCTGCATCAGCACCGACGTCGAAGCTCTGGTAGGTGCCCAATCCCACGACCGGCAGCAATTCGCCGCTGGAGGGGATGGGGCGCTTGATCATCGCTGGCGCGGGCTCAGCCATCGACCGCATCGACATCGCTGCTGCGCCGACTGCCGCCAGCGCCTGGATTGCCCGGCGACGCGCCGGATCGTAAGATTTCTTCATCGGGCCTCCTGATTGCTTCGTTCCTGCGGCGCATTTCCTCCTGCGAACGTCCGAGCATCCAGCCAGTGCCCGCCCAGAGCAACGCAATGGGCACACCGACAAAGGCGATGCCAGCGAACCCGAGGCCGAGGACCCTCAGGCCTTCGAACAGCCAGCCGCTCGCTGCGTCGCCGCCGCGAAACACGACCGTGTCGACGACGTTTTTGGATTTGTATTTTTCCGCGCGGGTCAGCACCGTGAACAGGACTTCGCGAGCCGGCCTGGCAATCGCATACTCTCCGGCACGGCGTATGACCTGGAATGCGATGAGCACCGACAACGTCGGCATCAGGCCGATGACGAAGAATCCGATCGCCCCGATGACCGGAAGAATAATCAGCGTGACGCCGGTACCGAAACGGTTCATCAGGCGGCTGACCACAAACAACTGGCAGAACAGGGTCAGCAGATTCACGGCGAGGTCGATCTTCGCGAACAGCGCGGTACGTTCGCCCGGCGACGTAACATCCACCGCAACGATGTTGGCCTGGTGGAAATACAGGAAGGTGCCGAGCAGCGTGCCGAGTATCACGTAGATGCAGATGCCAATCAGATAGGGCGACTGCAGCACGAGCGTGATGCCCGCGAATATGCCGCCACCGAGCGGTTCATCGACTCTTTCCGGAGGCGACCTGCGTTCGGCCGGATGACGTTTCGACCACTCGCCCAGCCGATAAACGCAGAGTAACGAAAGGCACAGCATGACGGCGGAAATCGGCAGCAGGTTCGCCGGTCCGATAGAAGGGGCGAGTGTCGCCGAGACGAGTGGCCCCACCAACGCGCCGACACTACCGCCCGCGGAGATGAAGCCATACAGGCGTCGCGCCTGCTCGGTACGAAACAGATCCGCCATGAAGCTCCAGAACACGGACACGACGAACAGGTTGAAAACGCTGACCCAGATGAAAAACGCCTGCGCGGTGCGCATGGGCGCCAGGCCCGACTCCATCAAGCCGTGAAAAACGATGAGGGTCGCCGCGAAAAACAGATACACGCCGGGCAGCAGCTTGCGCCGCGGAAACCGCGACGATGCCCAACCGAAAAGGGGAACCGCCGCCAGCATCACGAGGAACGTCCCGGTGAACAATTCGGGTAATTGCGTGATGCCCCCCTGGATGCCCATTTCGTCGCGCACGGGTCGCAGCAGGTAATAGCTGCACAGCAGGCAGAAGAAATAGGCGAAGGCCCATAGTGCCGCGGTTAGTTCCTCGCGGCGCGCGGGTACCAGCCGGTTCAAGAGCGAATGAATGCGAGCTGTGAGCATGGGCTGG
>JBDTTE010000161.1:0-8909 GCA_039930785.1 Betaproteobacteria bacterium
TGCTGCATTGCAACCTTGCGCAATGGAACAGCGTACGCGGCCGATGCCGATGCCGCGCACGCCTGCTACTTGCACTGCCTAGCGGTGCGGTTTGGCGGCGTCGAACTTCTTCAGCTCCAGCCGCGCCACCTGGTTGCGATGGACCTCGTCCGGCCCATCGGCGAGACGCAACGTGCGGTTATGCGCATACATCATTGCCAGCGGAAAATCCTGCGACACCCCGCCGCCGCCATGCGCCTGGATTGCCCAATCCATGATCTGCTCGGCCATGTTGGGGCCGATCACCTTGATCATCGCGATCTCGGCCTTGGCCTCCTTGTTACCAACTGTGTCCATCATGTAAGCCGCTTTCAACGTCAGCAGCCGCGCCTGTTCGATCATCAGGCGCGATTCCGCGATGCGCTCGTGCCAGACGTTATGTTCGACCACCGGTTTGCCGAACGCGACACGGCTCTTGAGTCGCTTGCACATGAGCTCCAGCGCGCGCTCGGCCTGGCCGATGATGCGCATGCAATGATGGATGCGACCGGGGCCGAGGCGACCCTGTGCGATTTCGAAACCGCGGCCTTCGCCCAGCAACATGTTCGACGCCGGCACGCGTACGTTTTCGAGCAGCACTTCCATGTGGCCGTGCGGCGCGTCGTCGTAACCGAATACGCTCAACGAGCGCAGGATCTTGACGCCCTTCGCATCAGCCGGCACCAGGATCATCGACTGCTGTTTATGACGATCCGCGTTGTCCGGATCCGACTTGCCCATGAGGATGAAAATCTTGCAGCGTGGATCGCCGGCGCCGGACGACCACCACTTGCGGCCGTTGACGACGTAGTCGTTGCCTTCCCGCCGGATGCTGCACTGGATGTTAGTCGCATCCGATGACGCGACTTCCGGTTCGGTCATCAGGAAGGCCGAGCGAATCTCGCCGTTCTGCAAAGGCACGAGCCATTGCTTTTGTTGCTCCGGCGAGCCATAGCGCAACAACACTTCCATGTTGCCGGTATCCGGGGCCGAGCAGTTGAACACTTCCGGCGCCCAGCTGCTGCGTCCCATGATTTCGCACAGCGGCGCGTACTCGAGGTTGGTCAGGGCGCCACCGTGGTCTTTGGGCTGCCATAGATTCCATAGCCCCGCCGCGCGTGCCTTCGGCTTCAGTTCCTCGACAATGTGCGTCGGAATCCAGGGATTGCCCTTGGCGCGATTTTCCGCGATCTCCTCGTAGAAACGCCCTTCCCGCGGCACCACGTGTTCCTGCATGAAAGCGGAAACTTTGCGCTGCAGATCTTTGACCTTGTCCGAGTACTCGAAATTCATGACGGCTCCTCTTTGTTTTCGGCTGTTTGCTTTTGAATGGCGGCCGCCAGTATGACACCGCGGCCCCGCCTTTTTGAATTGCGATCCGGCGTATTTAAACGGCCGGTTTGCCGTCTGCCTCGGCGGGCGCCACGCGCTCGAAACGCTTTATCGCCTCGCGCAGAAAAGCCGGCAACGGCGACGATTTGCGCGCAACCGGATCGGCATTGACGTAGACCAGCTTGCCACCGACCAGCATCTGGTCGCCGCGGAATATTTCCACGCGAAAATCGAAACTGGATCGCCCCAGTCGTGCAACGCGCACGCAAACGTCGATTTCGTCGTCGTACTCGGCAGACGCTTCATATTCGACTTCGGCTTTGCGTACGTACAAATCCGTGCCGTTCTGCGTAAGCCCGTCGGGATAGGGATAGCCCAGCGCGCGGTAATACTCGGTAACGCCGACATCGAAATAAGTCAGGTAGTGGCCGTTGAATACGATGCCCTGCCGGTCCACTTCCGCCCAGCGCACGCGCAAGCGGTGCCCGAATTTGAAATCCTGCCTGGGCATGTCAATCGAAACGATAGGCGTCCATCGCGAACGTGCCGAAGCTGTAGCTGCGGTGGATGCGACGACCCTTCGTGCCGGACGTCCCTGCGCCGGCGGCCACGTAGATCGGCAGGAAGTGCTCTTCGCTCGGGTGATTGCGCGCCGCCTCCGGTGCACGTTCGCGGTAGTGCAGGAAATCGTCTGTGTTGCCGGATTCGATCGTTTGCGCCAGCCATTCCTGGAAACCGGTGACCCAAAGCGGCGGTGGCGCGTTTATTCCATGGCGGCCGAACTCCCGCAGGTTGTGCGTCGCGCCGCCCGACGCCAGGATCAGCACGCCGTCCTCGCGCAATTCGCGCAACGCCTCGCCCAATGCGAAATGGTGACGCGTGCCGAGCGGCGGCTGGACGCTGAGTTGGGTGACCGGAATATCCGCGTCGGGATACATCAACAGCAGCGGCACCCAGGCGCCGTGATCGAGTCCGCGTGTGGGATGAACCTGAGCTGAAATGCCAGACTTGTCGAGCAGATCGCGCACGCGTTGCGCGAGGTCGGGCGCGCCCGGCGCGGGATAGGACATCCGGTATAGCGCCTCCGGGAAACCATAAAAATCATGGATGGTTTCCGGTCTGGCGGCGGCGCTGACATGGGCTTCCGAGTTCTCCCAATGCGCGGAAACAGCCAGGATCGCTGTGGGCTTACCCAACGTTTTCCCCAACCCCGACAGAAAATCGCGCGCGGCAATCGGATCGAGTGGCAGGGTCGGCGCGCCGTGCGATACGAATACAGCCGGAAACGCCTCAGACATAGCGCCGGCCGATCCACTCGGCGACGAGCACCGGCTTGGTTTCGCCTTCGCATTCCATGACGATATCCCACGTCATTTGCGCGCCGCCTTCGAGGCGCTCGAACGCTTTGAGCTTGAAGCGCGCACGCAAGCGCGAACCGGCCTTGACCGGCGCGGTGAAGCGCAGGCGGTTAAAACCGTAGTTCACACCCATTTTCGTACCGCCGAAATCCAGCGACTCGTTGATGAAGTGGCTCAGCAGCGACATCGTCAGGAAACCGTGTGCGATCGGTGCGCCAAACGGCGATTCGCGGCGCGCCCGTTCGACATCGATGTGGATCCATTGATGGTCGCCGGTGGCGTCGGCGAACAGATCGATACGCTCCTGTTTTACCTCGAGCCAGTCGCTGACCACGACCTCCTGGCCTGCCTTGCCGGCCAACTCCTCCAGATTGCTAAACACCGCCCGCGCCATGCCCTTCCCTTTCACTTGACTGTCCGGTCATGCAATGTACCGGAAATCAATCCGCCTGCGCATTGCGCGGGGCGTTTCGAGCCGCGACAATGGCCAATCGGGAAACGATGACGGAGAAAACAGATGCAGATCGGCATGGTGGGACTGGGACGCATGGGCGCGAACATGGTGAGGCGCATGGCGCGCGGTGGCGCAAAGGTGGCCGCGTTTGATGTAAGTCCCGCGGCGCGAACGGCGCTCGATAAGGAAACGGGTGTTTCGCTGCACGCCGATCTGGCGGCGCTCGTTTCTGCGTTGCCCGCACCGAGAGTGGTCTGGGTCATGCTGCCATCGGGCGAAATCACCGAACAGGCGCTGCAGTCCCTCGCCAAGCTTATGGCGAAAGGCGACGTACTCGTCGACGGCGGCAACGCCAACTACAAAGACTCGCAACGCCGCGCAAAAGATGCCGCCGCCTACGGCATTCACTTCATCGATGCCGGCGTGTCAGGCGGCGTGTGGGGACTGGCAAACGGTTACGCCTTGATGCTCGGTGGCGACAAGGACGCGTTCGCCAGGGTCGAGCCGTTTGTGAAACTGCTGGCGCCCGAGAACGGCTGGACGCACTGCGGCCCGGTCGGCTCCGGCCACTATGTGAAGATGATCCACAACGGCATCGAATACGGAATGATGCAGGCCTACGCCGAAGGGTTGTCGATGATGAAGGCCAAAGAGGAATTCAACCTCGACCTGGCCGAGATCACGGAGATGTGGCGCCACGGCAGTGTCGTGCGCTCCTGGTTGCTGGACCTCACCGCGGAATTCCTCAAAGGCGGGCAGGCGCTGGACTCGATCGACCCGATCGTCGCCGATTCCGGCGAGGGCCGCTGGACAGCCATCGAAGCCGTCGAACTCGGCGTGCCGGCACCCGTCATGAGCCTGGCGCTCATGGCCCGCTTCGCCAGCCAGGGCAAGGCCGACTATGGGTCGAAACTGCTGGCGATGATGCGCGCGGGATTCGGCGGCCACGCAGTGCAACCCGCCACTGCAACGTCGAAACCAAAATGATTGTCGTGCTCATGGGTGTTTCCGGTTCCGGCAAGACCAGCGTCGGAGAAGCGCTTGCCGCGCGCACCGGCTGGTCGCTGCAGGATGCGGACGACTTTCATTCCGCCGCCAGCATCGAAAAGATGCGCAGCGGCATCGCACTCGAAGACGCAGATCGCTGGCCGTGGCTCGACCGCATGAACGCCATGCTCGCTGAAAAAAATGCGCAAGGCGAAAGTGTGCTGCTCGCCTGCTCGGCGCTCAAGCAGAAGTATCGCGACCGCCTGGCGCAAGGCGGCGTGCCGATTCGCTGGGTTTATCTGAAAGGCAGCTTCGACCTGATTCGCCAGCGGATGGAAGCACGCAAGAACCACTACATGAAGGCCGGGCTGCTCGAATCGCAGTTCGCCACGCTGGAAGAGCCGACGGATGCGATCGTGGCCGACATCGACGCGGAACCTGCGGCGATCGCGGACGTGATACTCAGTCGCCTGGACCAAATCTCACCGCAGAGGCGCGGAGGCGCAGAGGAACCGCAGAGAAGTACGAAATAATCTCCTCGTCGAATGACCGGATGCCACCAGAACAATTAATTCGCGGATTTTTCACCGAAATGGATTCAGTTTCCTCTGCGTGCTTTTCTCCGCGCCTCTGCGCCTCTGCGGTGAAGGTCTAGGTCGTCTTGAATCGCGAAGCGACCGCCGCGCTCTCGCGTACCAGCAGGTGCTGATCGGACGTCACCGCGACGAATTGCGCGCCGTGCGCGATCCAGCGTTGTGCATCGGGCTCGTTGAACGCGAGGATGCCGGACACCTTGCCGGTTTTCTTGATCCGGGTCAGCGCATCCGCCATCGCCGCCTGCACTTCCGGATGTGCAGGATTACCGAGGTGGCCATAGTCGGCCGCGAGATCCTGGGGGCCGATGAAGATGCCGTCGATGCCATCGATCGCCGCCATCTTTTCGATTTCCGACACGGCGGCGCGCGTTTCGACCTGCACCATCAGCAACATCTCGTTATCCGCGTGCTTGAAGTAGTCCGGCACGCGCCCGAAGCGATTGGCACGCGAGTTCGCCGACACACCGCGAATACCTTTGGGCGGATAACGTACCGCAGCCACCGCACGCTTGGCTTCTTCCGCGCTTTGCACGTAAGGCAGCAGCAAGGACTGCACGCCGACATCCAGCAGGCGCTTGATCAGCACGGTGTCGTTCCAGTAGGCGCGCACCAGCGCCGCAGTCGGATAGGGGGCAATCGCGTGCAGTTGGTGATGCACGTTCTGCAGGTCGGCCGGCGCATGCTCGGTATCCACCAGCACCCAGTCGAATCCGGCGGACGCGCAAATCTCGGCCGACACATGGCTCGCAAGGCTGAGCCAGCAACCCGTCTGCGTGCGCCCCGCGCGCAGCGCGCGCTTGAGCTGGTTGATCGGCATGTCCATGTTCTTCTCCCATGTAATGTTGTTAGACGCGCAATTGTAGCTGCTCTTTGACAGCGCCCCGCGCGCGCCCGACAATGCGCGCTCTCTGGAGACCAAGCGCATGGCCACACTGAATTTCGAAGGCGTTTATCCGATCCTCGCCACGCCATTCGATGAAAAGGAAGGCATCGACCTGGAGTCCTTCGATCGCCTGGTTAGATTCATGGGCAGCCTCGCCGTCGATGGCATCACCATCCTCGGGGTGCTCGGCGAGGCGAATCGCCTGATCGATCGCGAACGCGAAGCGTTGATTCGCACGGCCGTCGAGGCCGCCGGGCGCATGCCGGTCATCGTCGGCACCAGCCACAGCGGCACCCTGGCCGCGCGCGACCTCTCGCAAATGGCCGAACAGCTGGGCGCAAAGGCCGTGATGGTCACGCCGCACGCGGAAGCCGTGCCGAACGACGACCGCGTCTTCGACTACTTCAAGGCCATCTCCGACGGCATCGGCATCCCGATCGTCGCGCAGGACCACCCCGCTTCGACGCAGGTCCACATGGGCGTTCCGTTACTGCTGCGCCTGGTGCGGGAGTTGCCGCGCGTCGCGAGCATCAAGCAGGAGGCTGTGCCGACCGCGCCGAAAATCCGCACTTTGATCGCCGGCATGAAGGAACGCCGCATTCCGATCCTGACGGGTCTCGGCGCCTTGTACGGATTGTTCGACCTCGAAGCCGGCTCCAGCGGATTCAATACGGGATTCGCTTTTCCCGAAGCACTGATGGCGATGGTCCGGGCCGCGCAGGCAAGCGACTGGAAGCAAGTGCGGGAAATCTATGCGCGCTTCCTGCCGCTGATCGTGTTCGAACAGCAACCCGGCGTGGCCGTGCGCAAGGAAATCCTGCGACTGCGCGGTGCAATTTCCTCGAACACGGTGCGCCGCCCCGGCGCGGCACTGAACCCGATGACAGCGGACCAGTTGCGCCTGCTGCTCGACTCCATGTTCCCCGGACAGGATCTCTCGCGTCCGATTTCCATTTAGGGACGCGCCCGGCGCGCGCGTCCCTAGCGCGTGTTTTCCAGGTCCGAAATGCGTTCTTCGTAAGCCTTAAGCATGCACTCGGCCTCGTTGCAGACGTCGCGCGCGTCGCGGATCCAGGCACGTTGGGCTTCCATCAATTCTTTCGGATCGGCGCCGCGACGCATCGCACCGCGATACGCCACGGCAAGTCGTTGGTCCGCTTCCGCCAGCCGCGAGTTCGAACACAGCATCTTCTCGGCGTTGGTTTTGGCATGGCTGCAGTCCAGCGCCGCGAGCGCACCGACGGGTGCTGCCAGCGCAAGCACGAATGAGAGAAGACGAAGGGCCTTCACGCCAGCAGCCGCCCGCCTTCGAGGAGCGGCACCGCATCCAGCGTGCTGAGGCGAGCCGCGAAACGCACTTCATGGACGAGATTGCGCTCGACCATCAGGCGGCCGACGCGTGCACGCAGCAGGCAATCCGTGGGGTCTTCAGCGCGAAACAGGCTGCGTGCGGCCAGCGCCGCATCGGAAAAATCGCTGTCTTCATTGAGCGCACGCGACAAAAGATCGACGAAATAACCGGCACCGTACAGGTCTTCGAGATTAACCATCCCCATCGAGCCCGAGCAGACGATCAGGATGGTTTTGCCCGGATGCTTGCTCAAGACGCGATTCACCACGGCCTCGCCATTGAGCAGCGCGCCGGCGTAGACATGATCCGCGCGCGCCGATTGCCGCAACGCGACCGTGCCGTTCGTCGTCGAATAGATCAGCTTGCGTCCGGCGAGATTCTCCTCGAGCAAGGCGAGCGGCGTGGGGGATGCAAATCCCGGCAGCGTTTCCGCGTAGAGCTCTCCCGCCAGAACGTAGCTGCCTTCCGGGTGTTTCTGCGCTTCGGCGCGCGCGCCGGCTTCGTCCAGCGTGGGAATGACTTCGGTCGCGCCATTCGCCAGCGCCGTGATGATCGTGGATGTCGCGAAGAGCACATCCAGCACGATGGCGACCTTGCCCTCGAGCTTTTCGTGATCGAGCTCCTCCTTGCGGTACAGCACGTGCACCTTGTGCTTGAACAGCGTGTTCACGTCGCGGCACTCCCGGAAACGCGGCGCCGGAACATGCCGTAGCCTTGCATGGACATCACCATTTCTCCGTCCTGATTGAATACTTCCCAAAGATTGTTAACGATGCCGATATCGGGGCGGCTCTTCGATGCCCGGGATTCCAGGGTAGTGCGACGCGCACGGATCGTGTCGCCGGGACGCACCGGCTTCAGCCACTTCAGATTATCGATGCCAGGCGAGCCGACACTCGCCGACTGCAGCATGTAGGCATCGCACATCATGCGCATGATCATCGCGCACGTATGCCAGCCGCTGGCGATCAATCCGCCATACATCGACTCCTTCGCCGCCGCCTCGTCGATATGAAACGGCTGCGGATCGAACTGCTTCGCAAATTCGATGACTTCTTCGCGATCGACCAGCTTGCCGCCGATCTGCTCGACTTCACCGACCTTGAAATCTTCCCAGTACCTCACGCTCGTTCCTTATGGTTTCGCACCGTTGTGCCTCTGTGTCGCAGTTTCGCCTCACCCCTCACCCCTCACGCCTCACTTCTTCTCATACTTATACCACCCGCGCCCGGCTTTCTTGCCGTCGTAACCCGCCTGCACCATGCTCTTGAGGAGCGGGCGCGGCAGGAAACGCGGTCCATAGGCGTCATGCAAAATTTCCTGGACCTGCAATGACAATTTATTGGTCACCGCATCGGACAATTCGAAAGGCCCGATGGGATGGCCGAGGCCGAGCTTGCACGCCAGGTCGACTTCCTCGGGCGTCGCCACGCCCTCCTCGACCAATCGCACGGCTTCGATCATGAAGGCATGCAGCACACGGTTGACTGCAAATCCGACGACATCCTTGACCCGGATCGGCGTCTTGCCGGCTTCCCTGCATGCGGCAATGGTGCGATCGACGACTTCGGGCGCGGTGTCGAGCGCCGGGATGACTTCGACCAGCTTCATGCGCGACACCGGTGAGAAAAAATGCGTACCAAGAAAGTCGCTGCGGCGTTCGGGTTTCACGTACGAAGATAGCGCCGTGATGGAGATCGTCGAGGTATTGGTGGCGATGATGCAGCCTGCCTTGCAGATCACGTCGAGCTTCCGGAACACCTCCGCCTTGACCGCTTCGGATTCGAACACCGCTTCAATGACGAGATCGCGATCCGCGTAGGCGGCGAGATCGGTGGTGGTGCGCAGCCGGCCAAGCGTCGACTGCACGTCCTCTGCTTTGTAAAAGCCGCGGCCGACGCCCTTCTCGAGAATTTTTGCGAGGTTGTCC
>JBDTTE010000162.1:0-8868 GCA_039930785.1 Betaproteobacteria bacterium
CTGGTCTCTGGCGCAATAACCTGGATCGCCGTGATCGTGCCGCCCGCGCTGCTGAGTCCGTGGGCGGCCGCCCCCGGCGTCTACGCCTCGGGTCAATCCATTGAGCCGTCGTTTGCGCTCATCGGGATCCTGATCGTGCTGGTGGTCCACACATTGAACATCTACAGCATCCTGCGCCTGCGTTTCGTTCCGGCGCTGATCGCGGGATGGGCAAGTGCCGCGATTTACATTGTCTATCTCGGCCATGCGGACATTCTGACCGGCGGCGATCTGGTCACGCACACGACGGTCCTCGGCTTCGCCAATGCGCTGGGGATGGTCACGGCCTACCAGATCGATCTGTTCGCGCGCCGGGAATACACTGCGATCCGCATGCTCGCCGAAGCCGGGCAACACAAATCGGAATTCCTCGCCAACATGTCCCACGAGCTCAGGACGCCGCTCAACGCGATCATCGGCGTCACCGAAATGCTGCAGGAGGATGCGCGCGAGTTGAAGCGCGACGACCAGGCGGAACCGATCGGTCGCGTATTGCGGGCGGCGCATCATCTGCTTGCCTTGATAAACGACATCCTCGATTTGTCCAAAATTGAAGCCGGCAAGATGGATGTGAACTACGAGTCCTTCGCGATTGCGCCCCTGGTGGAAGACGTTGCGCTAACCATCGCCCCGATGGCCGCGAAGAACGGCAACCGCCTGGTGGTGGAGTGCGAGCCCCAAACCGGATCAATGCATGCCGATCCGCGGCGAATTCGCCAGGCGCTGTTGAACCTCGCGAGCAATGCGGTCAAATTCACGGAGCAGGGCCGCGTCACGATCGGCGTCAAGCGCGCGCTTCTGCAAAGCCGCGAATGGATCGAGATCGCGGTTACCGACACGGGCATCGGCCTGACCAGCGAGCAGATCGCCACGCTGTTCCAGAATTTCGTGCAGGCCGATTCTTCCACCACGCGCCGCTACGGCGGGACCGGACTCGGGCTGGCGATCAGCCGGCGCTTCTGCCAGATGATGGGCGGCGACATCACCGTTGACAGCACGCCGGGCCGCGGCTCGACCTTCACCATCCGATTGCCGGTTGATGGCAATGCCCCCGGGCAGGTCGCGCGATGAAGATTCTTTACGTAGAAGACAACGACGACAACATCTACATGCTGGAGAATCGCCTCAAGCGCAACGGCTTCGGCGTCGTCATCGCACGAGACGGCGAGCAAGGCGTGGCCATGGCGGCGAGCGAACGGCCCGACCTGATTCTGATGGATCTGAGTCTGCCTGGGCTCGACGGCTGGGAGGCAACACGCCGGATCAAGGCTGCACCGCAAACCCGGGGCATTCCGGTGATCGCACTCACGGCGAACGCCATGAGCGAGGACCGACAGAAAGCCATGGCGGCGGGTTGCGACGATTTCGATACCAAGCCCGTGGACCTGCCCGGCCTGATCCGCAAGATACGGGCACTGGTTCCGGAGGAAAAATCGTGACGCCCTCCACCGCCGAACTGCTCATCGTCGACGACAACGAGGATAACCGATACACGCTGATGCGCCGACTCGAGCGCGCGGGTTATTCGCACCTCACCACGGCGAATGACGGCATGCAGGCCCTCGAATTGCTGCGTTCGAGGAAATTCGACCTGGTCCTCCTCGACATCATGATGCCGCGCATGAACGGCTACCAGGTACTCGAGCAACTCAAGGGCGACACCGGTCTGCGCCATATCCCGGTCATCATGATTTCGGCGATCGAGGAAATGGAAAGCGTCGTACGCTGCATAGAACTGGGTGCCGAGGACTACCTGCCCAAGCCATTCGATCCGACGCTGCTCAAGGCCCGGGTCGGCGCGAGCCTGGAGAAAAAAGCACTGCGCGACGAATTGAGCGAATGGGCCCGAACTCTCGAAGACCGCGTGGAGCGGCAGGTTGGCCTGCTCGATCGCCTCGGGCGGCTGAAGGCGTTTTTCTCCCCGCAGCTGGCCGAATCCATTCTAGGGTCTGGCGGCGACGCATTGCTGAAGACCCACCGCAGCGAAGTCGTCGTTGTGTTTCTCGATTTACGCGGCTTCCTGGCCTTCACCGAAAATTGCGAGCCGGAAGAAGTCATGGGCGTGCTGGTGGACTATCACCGGGTCATGGGTGCACTGATCGTCGCCCACGAAGGTGTGCTGGAGCGATTCACCGGCGACGGCATGATGGTTTTCTTCAACGACCCGATCAAACTCGACAATCCGATTGCCAGCGCCGTGCGCATGTCGCTATTGATGCAGGAGCAATTCACGACCCTGCGGAGCGGATGGAAGAAGCGCGGCTATGATCTCGACCTCGGCATCGGGCTGGTGCAGGGTTATGCGACGTTGGGGGCAATCGGTTTCGAAGGCAGGTGGGATTACGCCTGTATCGGCGGCGTCACCAACCTGGCGGCGAGGCTGTGCGCCGCCGCCAAAGGTGGACAAATACTCACCGATCGAAAAACCTTCGCGAGTATCGAGGATGCTGTCGATGCGGATCCACTCGGCGACGTCACGTTCAAAGGCGTTGTGCATCCGGTGCCAGTGTTCAGCATTACCGGATTTAAACCGTAAGCGTGGGCGCATATCGCCACATTCCGGCGAAAACTCGGTTCAGGGCAGCCGATATTCGAGTTGCTGCATGGACCAGGATTCTCCGTTGCGACTGGTATACCTGGTCTTCCACGGCCCTTTTCCAGTGATGCCTTTGTATTTCCCCGTACCGCCGATGATCTCGTTCAATCCGCCCGCCCATCCATCGGGCGTGCCCGTCGCGTCATTGGATTCGGTGAAAATCTTGTCACCATCGGCGTCGCCAAACGCGCAGAACACTTTGCTTCTGCCCTGACTTTCGATGGCGAAGTAAATATAAGAGCAAGTCGCCGCGCCCTGATGCAGCGGCCCGGACCCCTTGTCGTTGAAAGTCACGCCGGTTAGCACGCCTGCCCCCTGAACGCGCTTTTTGGCGACTTCTATGTCGCTGCCCGTCGGCTTCCCCCAACCGGTATGAAAATTGATGATGCCGGTCTTGGGCAGTTGCTGCGCCCCGGCGATATCGATGTTTGAAGCGAAAGTCAGACAACACGCCAGAAAGAAGAATGCCTTTTGCATGATCTTACCTCCTTGTCCGATTCCGTGCGCTATTGTGCGCTGAATTGCGCTAAGCGGTCAGTTTGATCACGTTGAAAGCCGGCACCGGCTTCAAAAATCCCTTCAACTGCATCTCGCCCAGCGGCTCGATCTCGGCAAGTCCCTCGACGGATCCGAGCACTCGCGTGGAAATTAAAGTCTGCCCCGGCCTGGCCTCTCCGCACAATCGCGCGGCAAGATTGGTGACTGTACCGATTGCGCCGTAATCCCAGCGCCCTTCAAAGCCTATCGCGCCTATCGTTGCAAAGCCCTGCGCGATGCCGACACCGAGACCAAGGTCGTAGCCGCGCTTGCGCCACTTCTCCGTGACCGGCGCCAGACGCTCGTGCATGGCGACGCTCATCCGTACGGCGCGAACCGCGGGATCGGGCACCGGAATCGGATCGTTGAAGAACACCATCATGCCGTCGCCGGCGAAGCGTTCGAGGGTGCCTTCGCACGCGAGAATGATCTCTCCCATCTCGGCGTGGTATTCGCGCAGCACGCCCATGATCTCCTCCGGCTCGGACGTTTCCGCGAACGCCGTGAAACCGCGCAGGTCGAGGAACACCACCACCACTTCGCGCCGATGGCTCTTGAGCGGATCTTCCGCGCCGCCCGCGACGATCAGTTCCGCGAGCTGCGGCGAGAAAAAGCGTTTGAGGCGGCCCAGTTTGTCCAGTTCGGCAACCTGCTCGGTCACGCGCTGCTCCAGCGTGCGGCCCCAACCCTGGACTGTGTCGTGCAATGACTTGATGCGCAGCATGGATTTCACGCGCGCCATCAGCGCGGCCTTGTCCACGGGCTTGGTCAGAAACTCGTCGCCGCCCGCTTCGAGCGCGGCGACCACGTCGCTGGATTCGGATTTCGCCGTCACCACGATGATCGGGATGAACGGTAACGTCGCATCGGCACGGAGGCGGCGGCACACTTCAATCCCGTCCAGCTTCGGCATCATCACGTCCAGCAGCAGCAAGTCGGGCGCGTGCTCCTTGACGGCGACCAGCGCCTCCTCGCCGTCCGCCGCGGTCAGGACCTCATAGCCCTCCGCGAGCAGCCGCATGCGCAGGATATCGACGTTGGCCGGATTGTCGTCGACGACCAGGATGCGCGGCGGCGTGTGCATGTTCAGCCCGGCAGGAATTCCCGGATCTTCGCAAGCAGCAGTCGCGGACTGTACGGTTTGGTCACGTAGCCGTCGCAACCGGCGGCGAAGGCTTTCTGGTCATCGCCGCTCAATGCGTACGACGTCACGGCAATGATCGGAATGTGCTTGAGCAGCGGATCGGCCTTGATGCGTCGCGAAACTTCGTAGCCGTCTATGCCGGGCAACTGAATATCCATGAGGATCAGGTCAGGCCGCTCGCGCGAAGCCATCGCAACGCCGTCTTCGCCCGTTGCAGCCTCGAGCAACACATAACCGCTGGCGGTGACGAGATCGCGCACGATCCGCCGGTTGTCTTCCTGATCCTCGATGACCAGAATGCGCTTGCTCATGCGACGTTCCTCCCCGATGCGTTGCTCACGCGCTCAGCTCCCGGCGCTCCGTCTGCACTGGCAGGCTGAACGTGAAAGTGGATCCCTGCCCGACAACGGACTCGACCCAGAGCCGGCCGCCGTGCAGTTCGATTATTTTCCTCGCGATCGCAAGGCCGAGTCCTGTGCCTCCGTTGGCGCGCGTGGCCGAACCGTCCGCCTGCTGGAATTCCTCGAATATCCTTTCGTGCTGGGCTTTTGGTATGCCCGGCCCGGTATCGGAGACGCCGACCACGAACAAGCCATTGTCGCGGCGCACGCGTATGGTGACCTCGCCTTCCTCGGTGAACTTGATCGCATTGCCGACGAGATTCAGCAATACCTGCACGATGCGCCGCTCGTCGGCACGGCCGACGGGCAGTTTTGCTTCAATGTCGACGACGAGGCGCAATCCTTTTTCCTTGGCGAGGGGTTCGACCGCGGTAACCGCGGACTGGACCGCGTCGTGTACCGAATAATCCGAAAGCGTTAGCGTGAGCTGCCCGGCCTCGATCTTGGACAGGTCCAGCACATCATTTATGAGACCGAGCAGGTGCCGACCGCTCTTCTGCACGCGATCCAGCACGTCGGTGATTTTGTCCGGCACCTCGCCGTAGATCTTGTCGACGATCAGTTCGGTGTAACCGAGGATGGCATTGAGCGGCGTGCGCAATTCGTGGCTCATGTTGGCGAGGAACTGCGACTTGTGCTGGCTCGCGATCTCGAGCTCCCGACCCTTCTGTTCGATCTCCCTGAACAGCCGCGCATTCTGGATTGCAACGGCGGATTGTGCGGCGAAGGTCTGCAACAGGGCGGTAACTTCCGCTGGAAAAGTCCCCTCGATTTTACGGGAAACGGAGAGTATGCCCAGCACGCGACCTTCCCTCAGCAATGGAATCGCGAGCAGGGATCGCACGCCTGCCCGGTCGATGACCTTCCGCAACTCGTCGTCGTAAAGGTCCGTACTGCCCACGTTGGCGATTTCAACCGGAGCGCGCGTTTGCGCTGCCTCGCCTGTCGCCCCCTCGCCCAGCCGCAAAGTCTTGGCCAGCATCGCCTCGACGACATCCGGTTCCAGCCCGTAGGTCGCGCGCAATCGCAGCTGCTCGTCAGCCTCCTCGTACTCGTAAACCGCGCCGCTGTTCGTCGCCGACAACTGCACCGCACGGCTAACGATGGTCGACAGCACCTGTTCGAGGTCTAATGTCGAGTTCACCGCCTGACTGACTTCAGCCAACGCGCGGAATTGTTCGACCGATTCGCCGAGTTGTTCCGTGCGCGATTGCAGCTCCTGGAACAGGCGCACATTCGCGATTGCGATCACGGCCTGGTCGGCAAAGGTCGTAACCAGCTCAATCTGTTTGGCGGTAAATGGCTCGACGCGGTTTCGGGCAAGCGAGAAAACGCCGATCAGCACGCCATCTCGCATCAACGGCACGCCGAGCATGGTATGCACTCCTCCGACTTTCGCTTCATCCTTGATCTCGTATTCGGGATCGCTCCAGGCGTCGACAATTTGCACCGTCTGGCGTTCGAGAGCCGCGCGACCCACAACACTCCCGCGTCCCGGCTTGATGCGCGCAGCGCGCTCGATGGCAAGATACTCCCCGACGACGCCATGACCCGCCGCCAAACGATATACACCATCCTCCAGCCGGAACATTCCGCCCTGATCGGCCTGACACAACCGCATTACGGTGGAGACGAGGGTCGTCAGCACCGCGTCGAGGTCGAATGTGGTTCGGCTGATCGCTTTCAACACCTCACTGGTTGCTGTCTGCTGCTCCAGCGCCTCGGTCAGCTCCCTGGTGCGCTCCGCGACTTTCTGCTCAAGGCCCGCGTATGACTCCTGCAACTTCTCCGCCATGCGGTTGAATTCTTCGCCCAATGCCTGGAGTTCATCGCCGGTCTCGACTTCGATGCGTTGGTCCAGCGCACCGGCACCGATTTTGGCGGCACCAGTCTGCAACACGTGTATGGGCGCGACCATGCGACGCACAAGGATAAGACTGGCCAGCACTGAAACAGCGATGCCAACCAACAGCAGGAGGGCGGTCCGAAACAACGACGAATACAGCGGTGCCAGCGCTTCGCGCAGGGGAAGGTCGACGACAACGTTCCATCCGAGCGGCGTGATCGGCGCGGAAGCGGAGAGCACTTCGCGGCCCTGCACATCCCGTCCGGTGATGGCCTGGACAGCGACGCTTTCTACGCCGCCTTGTGCGATCGAATCGCGAATCAACGGGAGTTTGGACAGATCCGTGTTCTGCAACACCAGGCTGATGTCGGGATGCGCAATCAATCGACCTTTCGCATCTACAACGTAAGCAACGCCACCCTGCCCGACCTTCATACCCGACACCACGTCCCAGATGAACTTCAGGTTGGCTTCGGCGGCAACGACCCCCGCATTCTCTCCGTTGCCGACCAGTGCGACCGTCATGTACGGCTCGGACTCCTTGCGGAAATAAACCGGGCTGAACCAGGTCTTGCGGCTCCGCGCTTCCGTGAACTTCGGATCGTGCGAAAAATCCAGGCCACTGCCGACGACATCCATCGCGAGCCGCGACACCCGAAGTTGCTCGTGGCCCTCCGGATCCAGATGACTGACTTCGGTGATGGCGGGAACCTGCCGCAGCAGGCGCAGCGAGTCGAGCCTGCGCTGATCGAGCGTGATGCCGCGCGGTCCCCATTGCGCCTGCGCTATCCACGCAACCTGATGCTCAAGGTCGCGCGCGAACTGTTCGATGCGGATCGCCGCGGCGACGGCCTTCTCGTGCTGGACGCGCGCAAGCGCAGTCTTGCTCTCCTGATAGGAGAAATACATCTGGTCCAGGCCGCTGACGATGACAGCGCCGCTGGAAAGCAGCACGAGCGGGATGGCGTATTTCAGAAACAGGCTGCGCCGACGCATCACTGGATCACCTCGTCCGCGCGCATCAGCACCGATTGCGGAATCCTCACGCCCAGCGCCTTCGCCGTCCTGGCATTGATAACCAGCTTGAACCGACTCGCTTCCTCGAAAGGAAGCTCGCCGGGATTGGCACCGCGCAATACGCGGTCGAGCAGATAGGCTACGCGTCCTGCAATCTCCTGCCGATCGGGCGCGTACGACATCAGGGCCCCTGCCGCGACGAATTCGCGCTCCGGCGACATGACCGGCAGTCCGGCTTCGATCGCATTGGCCGCGATGCGCTCCCGATCGTCGAAGAACCTCGACGAGAACACCAGTGTCGCCGCTTGCGAATCCTCGCGCGCCCGTTTGAATATCGCACCGAACTCCGTCGCATTTGCCAGCGGCACCGTGCGCAGTTGCAACCCCAGTTGTTTACCAAGTGCATCGAGTCCCGCGGGCCTGGGCCCCGTGGCTTCATGCAGCACCGCTACCTGCTTGAGGCCGGGCACGGTTTCCTTGAGCAGTTCCAGTCGTTTTCCAGCCAGTTCGACCTGGCGCGAATAGATTCCCGTGATGTTGCCGCCCGGGCGCCGCATGCTATGGATCAGCCCGGCCGCCACCGGGTCATGATCGTAGGCGATCGCGACGATGGGAATCGTGCTGGTGGATAGTTTCGCCGCTCGCAACGAAGCCTCGTTGCCCGCAATGATCACATCCACTTTCATGCGCACGAGTTCATCCGCCAGGCGTGGCAGCCTTTGCGCGTCGCGTTCCGCGAACCGCTGCTCGAGCCGGATGTTTTTGCCGATGAAATAACCGATCCGTTGCAGGGCCGAGTCCAGGGCGTCGTAGGTCGGATCCCGTGCCGTAGCCGACGAAGCTCGCAGTATGCCAATGACGGGCACGTCATTCGTTTCGCGGGCCAAACCCGGTGATACTTGCCCGAACACGGCGAAGGCCACGATAAGGATGTTCGCGCGCAAGTTCATTGAATTATCTCGTCGGCTCGAAGGAGAATTGACTGCGGTACCGTGATGCCAAGCGCCGCCGCCGCTTTGAGGTTCACGATCAATTCGAACTTGCTCACCTGTTCTATGGGTAAATCCCCCGCATTCGCACCTCTGAGAATCTTGTCCACATAGCTGGCGGACCTCCGATACAGCGTCAATGTATTTGGCGCGTAGGTGATCACCGCCCCTGCCTTTGCCCATTCCGTTCCGTCCGTTATGAACGGTAGTCGGCGAGCGACAAGGTTCATGATGGCTGCCCGATGCATATTCGTGAAAGGCGTCGCTGACATCATCAGAACCTGATCATGCAAGCGATC
>JBDTTE010000163.1:0-8852 GCA_039930785.1 Betaproteobacteria bacterium
CCAGCGCTTTTTCGCTGCCGAGGTATCCGGCGGCGAAGCGACCGTACGGCGGCCACGAGATTGTCATCGCGCTCTCGCCCTTCAGGAAGGTCGCGAGGTTTTCCACAAAGCCGAACTTCTCCACACCGGGCGGCATGAAGCGGTTCTCGTTGCGCATCTCGGTCAGCACCTTGACGCCGACCGGGCTGTTCACCGTAGCCTTCATGGTGTTGGCGTCAAAGAACTTGCCGCCTTCGACGCGGAAGCGCTCCTGGAACATGAACATGGTGTACGGCGGCTGGCGGAAGAACGATGCGCCATAGATTTTTTCGGTCTTCAGCTTTTCGGTCAGGAAAGAACCGATCTCATCGAATTGCTTCCAGGTCTTCGGCGGCGCAAGGTCGTACTTGTATTGGGCTTTGAACGCCTTCTTCAAGTCTGCGCGCGCGAAGATGTCCTTGCGGTAATAGAACACGAACACATCGCCGTCATCCGGAAAGCCGTAGATCTTTCCGTTGACCGTCATCTGGTTGTCGCGATACGTCGGTGCGATTTTTTGCAGTTCGCCGCGGAAGTTGTACTTGTCGACCATCGCATCGAGCTGCTCCAGCGCGCCGGCCTGTACCAGGTCGGGCATCCACGCCGGAATCACGTTGAGCGCGTCGTATGCACCGGTGCCGGCGCGATACTCCTGCATGATCTTCGTGAACATTTCCTCGGTCGGGACTTCGATTACGTTGACCTTGCAGCCCGTCTCTTTTTCCCACAGCGGGCCGGAGAAGTTCTTCGGGTCCAGCGATTGCAGGCCGGCTTCCCAGACGATGGTGATGGTCTTGCCGTTACAGATTTTTTTCGCGGCATCGACGGCGGTTTGCGCGGCGCTCTGCGCGTTCGCGGCACCAGCCCAGGCGAGGGCCGAGGCAGCGACGAACGACAGGAGCCAACCACTACGCATAAAAGGTCCATGGCGCAGACCAAGCCGGCGAAGGATGCGTGACGATCCGTTCATGATGTCTCCTCCGTGAGTTATGTTTTTGATTACGCGCTCGTGTTTTTGATTATTTGCTTCTCGCGGCGCGCAATTCGGCAAAGCGAAATGATTATGTTGAAGCGGTGCCCGGAGTGTCAAGCAAACCACCGCGCCAGTGAGGTCTTGCCCATGCAAGGAGGATTCGCGGCCCGATCACGCGATTTATGGTGCAATGCGGATTCGTTAGCGACATCACAAGGGAGCAGCATTGAGCGCATCACCGAGTAAGGCGGCAACCCGCCTGTTGCAACAGAGACTTGCCCTGCAACCCATCACCGATTTGCCTCGCGCAATGCGGCCGCGATCGGAGGCGGAAGGCTACGCATTGCAGCACGAACTCAACCGGCTGCTTTCAGAAGCCGGCATGGGCAGGCAGATCGGTCACAAGATCGGCTGCACGACATCGGTCATGCAGAAGTTCCTCGGCATCCCGAATCCGTGCGCTGGCGTGGTGTTCGAAAAGGCGGTGCGCCGTCGTGCGACATCGGTGCCGGCCTCGGGTTTCGTGCGGCTCGGCATCGAGTGCGAGATCGCGGTGGAACTCACCCGCGACCTTGCGCCTTCCGGTGCGCCGGTTGACCGCCACGCCGCGGGAGAAGCCGTGGGCGCGGTGATGGCTTCCATCGAACTGGTCGACGAGCGCTATGCGAATTTCCGTACGCTTGGCGTGCCGACACTCATCGCCGATGATTTCTTCAATGCCGGCTGCCTGCTCGGCGAACCGGTGCGGGATTGGCGCGGGCTGGAGCTCGATAAGTTGAGCGGCGTGACCTACGTGAACGGCGTCGAAGCCGGCCGCGGTACCGGCGCACTGGTCATGGGCCATCCCCTCGAAGCACTGGCCTGGCT
Organism: Betaproteobacteria bacterium; assembly: GCA_039930785.1. Classification (GTDB taxonomy): domain Bacteria; phylum Pseudomonadota; class Gammaproteobacteria; order Burkholderiales; family JACQAP01; genus JACQAP01. The sequence continues at coordinate 1,859 of JBDTTE010000163.1, forward strand.
GGCGAACGTGCGCGCAAAGCATGGATTCGGTCCGCTGAAAGCCGGAGAATTCGTCACGCTCGGCAGCGTGGTCGAAACCAAGTGGCTTAATGCCGGCGACAAAGTGCGGATCGAGATCGATGGCATCGGAGAGCTCAAGCTCGATGTAACCTGAACGCGCAAACTCCAGGGCAAATCTCGACGCAAAGGCGCAAAGGACGCAAAGGGCGCAAAGGAGAACGAAACAAAGTTCGTGGCGGTTCGGGTTCGATAGCCTCCGAACCGTAGTCGGTCCGCCAATGTCAGCATAGACCAGCCACTTCCTCGAATTTTTCATGCTTTCCTTTGCGCTCTTTGCGCTCTTTGCGTCCTTTGCGCCTTTGCGTCGAGATGTAGTGTTTAGGCACTATCCCCACGCCCGAGAAAACCACAAATGCCGGAAGCCGTGATCGAACTGTCTGACGTGCGTTTCGCCTGGGCTGCGGGGGCGGCGGACGTCATCGACATCGAGAGCTTGCGCATAGATCGCGGCGAACGTGTATTCCTGCGTGGCCCCAGCGGCAGCGGAAAATCTTCCCTGTTGAGCTTGCTGGCCGGCGTGCTCGTGCCGCGCCAGGGAACGATACGCATACTGGGCGCGGAGACGGCCAGCATGCGTGGCGCAGCGCGCGATCGCTTCCGTGCCGACCACATCGGCTTCGTCTTTCAGCTGTTCAACCTGATTCCCTATTTGTCTGTCCTGGAAAATGTCTGCCTACCGTGCGGATTCTCCGCGCGACGGCGCGAGCGCGCGGTACATGCGGCAGGGAGCGTCGAAGCCGAAGCGGTGCGATTGCTGGGGCACCTCGACATGGCGGACGTCGCGTTGCTGAACCGGTCGGTGACGGCGCTCAGTGTGGGGCAGCAGCAGCGCGTGGCCGCGGCCCGTGCATTGATCGGTGCGCCTGAGTTTGTCATCGCCGACGAGCCGACCTCTTCGCTTGATGAGGATCGTCGCTCCGCGTTTCTGGACCTGCTGTTCAGCGAATGCGAACGCAGTGGATCCACGCTGGTTTTTGTCAGCCACGATGCAGCGCTCGGTTCGCGCTTCGATCGCGTCATCGCGTTCGGGGAACTCAATCGCGCGGGCGCGGCTCGACCGGGGAGGGCGTCGTGATTCTCGCGCTCGCGCTAAAGAGTCTGCGCAACCGTAAATTCACCGCCGTGTTGACGGCGCTGTCGATCGCGTTGTCGACCATTCTGCTGCTGGGGGTGGAGCGCATCCGCCACGAGTCGCGCGAAAGTTTCGCTTCGACCATTTCCGGCACAGACCTCGTCGTCGGCGCGCGGACCAGCCCGGTGCACTTGCTGCTTGCCGCCGTCTTCCACATCGGCAATGCCACGAACAACGTCAGCTGGAAAAGCTATCGCGCGTTTTCCGGGCGAGGCGATATCGCGTGGACGATTCCGCTTGCCCTCGGCGATTCGCATCGCGGCTATCGTGTGCTCGGTACCACGTCCGCTTACTTCCAGCATTTGCGCTTCGGCCGCGATCGCAGCCTCGTTGTCGAACAGGGTAAGGCCCTGGGGGATGAACACGACGCGGTGCTTGGCGCAGAGGTCGCGCGGGCACTGCGTTACCGCATCGGCGACTCGATCGTGATTGCCCACGGTGCCGGCGATATCAGCTTCATTGAGCATGACCAGCATCCTTTCCGTATCGCGGGCATTCTTGCGCGCACCGGCACGCCGGTGGACCGCACCGTTCATGTGACGTTGGCCGGCCTGGACGCGGTGCACGAAGAGGTTACTGCGGGCTCGGATCCGCTCGCTGCCATCATCGGCGGCGATCACCGCGCGGATTCACCGCAGGCCATCACCGCGTTTCTGGTTGGGCTGCAATCGCGTGGCGCCGTGTTGTCGGTCCAGCGCGCAGTAAACGAGTACGCAGATGAACCGCTGACAGCGGTTTTGCCCGGCGTGGCGTTACAGGAAGTGTGGGAGATCACCGGCGCACTGGAGAAATCGCTGTTCGCTGTTTCCGCGCTGGTCGTGGTGGTCGGCCTATCGGGCATGCTTGTTTCGTTGCTGACGTCCTTGGGCGAGCGACGGCGCGAGATGGCCGTGCTGCGCTCGCTGGGTGCGCGACCGGTGCAGGTGTTCGCGCTGATTCTGGGTGAAGCGACTGTGCTAACCGTGACCGGCATGCTGCTTGGCGTGGCGGGACTCTATGCGGCGCTGCTGTTCGGTCGTACCTGGCTGGAGTCGCGACTGGGCTTATACATTGCGGTAACCTGGCCTTCGGCCGGCGAGGCGCTGCTTCTCGGTGTCGTCCTGGCGGCCGGCTTGCTGATCGGGCTGATTCCCGCCTGGCGCAGTTACCGGTTGTCGCTGGCGGATGGCATGATCGTACGTATTTGAGACTTGAACCCGATGAAGCTTTCGTCAGTCATTGCATTACTGCTCGCCAGTTTTCTGTTTGGCGCCGGATTGGCCGGTTCGTCCGACGAGCCGCGCCAGATCATGTGGAAGGATCTGGGACCGCCCGCCGACCAGTCTTTCTCCCGACTCTCGAAGTTGCAGGCCCTGCAATTGACCGACATCGCCGGCATACGAGAGCGCAAGGCGCGCGGTGAGAAGGTCGCCACATACGATGTGGAGAACGAACGCACGACCTCGCGCAAGCTGGAAGAAGCCGGGTTCGATGTGGATGCGATGCTGGCCAGGCGCAAGGAATACATGGAAGGCGGCCGGCAACAAGGCCGTGCGGTCAACGCCGAACTCGACGGCCAGACCGTGCGCATGCCCGGCTATATCCTTCCGCTGGAGTTTTCCGGCAAGGACATCACGGAGTTTCTGCTGGTGCCGTACGTGGGCGCGTGCATTCACACACCGCCACCGCCGCCCAATCAAATCGTGCATGTGAAGACCGACAAGCCGGTTTCGAACGTCACGGTGTTCTCCCCTGTGTGGGTGACCGGACGGCTGAGCGCTGTGTCAGCGAAGAAGTCGCTGAGCCTGGTCGACGGCGCATCCGAAATCAATGTCGGCTACGCGATTCGTGCGAGCGTGGTGGAGTTGTATAAGCAGTAACCCCGCCCCCTCTCCCCGACGCGCGAACACGTTCCTGATGGAATCAGCCGTTTGCGGGTAGCGCGTCAAAGCATCGCTTCCCGCCCCGGATGGCTCCGCCAACGCCGTGTCAGCGATGCCTCTCCCTCCAGGGGAGAGGGAGTCTAGAAGCGCACAGCGCGAAAAGCGACAAGCTCCAAATAGATTCAGAGCTCCCTCTCCCCTGGAGGGAGAGGGCCGGGGAGAGGGGGGTATTACTTAAATGCCGGCAGCGCCGCGACGTTACCGATCTGCTGACCCGCGACATGCTCGTGCGGTGCGGGTGCATTCATGACGGCGCGCATCTTGATGCTTTCGACGCCTTCTTCCTGCACGTCTATTCGCACCGCGGCCATCGACCTGAATTTGAGTTCGGGGGCGTACCAGATGGTCATCGTTTCCGTGTCGCCCGACGCGCGTACGTTGACGATCATCATCGGGGTGTTGATTTCCATCATCGGGTTTTTCAGATCGGCGAACGAAGTCGTGATCATCGGCTCACCATCGAGCTCCAGCGTGACGACCGTATCGTCCGAATTCCCGCCCCGCTTGATGATTTCGATCGCGTGGAACCAGCCTGCACCGAGTACATGAAAACTCGCGCCTTCGCCGGACGCGGTCGGGCCGACCAGCCGCTCCGCCGTGACCATGTCGCCGCGCAAGGGCTCGCCGCACGCTAGTGCAGCGGGCGCCGCCGCGGCGAGAGTGGCCGCAAGGAAGCTGGCAATGAAGGGTTTGTTGAGCATCGGTGAAAAGTTTAGCACTGACTACGCGTAACTACCGTGACTATCGCAATGCCGTGACTGCGCGTAACTACCGTGACTGTCGTAACGCCGTGACTCCGTGATTCAAACGACGGCGACGATGAATTACACTCCCGCTTTTACGACAGTCACGCCGTCACGATAGTCACGATCGTCACGGCCATTCAAAATGGAAACCTACACACCCGGCTATAGCGCGGCCGCAGCGGCCTTCATGGTTCGCCGCCGCCTCGATCCCAACGGCGCATTTTTCCTTCCGTACCTCAAAACCGGATCGACCGTGCTCGATTGCGGTTGCGGCCCCGGCACGATCACCCGCGACATCGCCAGGCAAATTGCCCCAGGCAAGGTCATAGGTGTCGATTTCAACGGCGACCAAATCGCACTCGCAGGATCGGAAGCGAAAGTGCAAGGCATCGCCAACGTCGAGTTCCGGCAGGCCAACGTCTATGAACTGCCGTTCGCAGACAACAGTTTCGACGCCGTGTTTTCGCACGCGTTGCTGGAACATCTGAAAGATCCCGTGAAGGCGGCCGTCGAATTGAAACGCGTACTCAAACCCGGTGGCATGATCGGCGTGTGCACGCCGGACTGGGGTGGATTTCTACTGGCCCCGCCGACGGAAAAATTGCTGCTCGCCTTCGAGGCATACAAGGCGTTGCAGAACCGAAACGGTGGCGACGTGTACTGCGGACACAAGCTGGGCATGTATCTGGAGCGCGCCGGCTTCGAAGCCCTGGTGATGCGCTCGCGCTATGAAAATTACGATCCACTCACGACAATCGGCGATTTCCTGGCGGTCAATCACGAAGAGGCAGGCGAGCCGGCGATAGCCGCGACCTGGCGCGAATGGGGCCGCATGCCGCATGGCATGTTCTCGCAGGCGTGGGTTTCCTGCATCGGCCGGAAGCCGGCCGATGAGTGATGGGCAATGGGTAATGGGTAATGAGCAATGGGTAATGGGCGATGAGTGATGAGTAAATGCGTCTAGTGCTTTACTCGCATTACCCATTGCTCATTACCCATTGCCCATCGCCCATAAAAAAAACCGGCAGCCGCTTGCGCGACCGCCGGTGAATGAGGGGTAGAACTTTTGTTGCTTGAGGCTTAGTACAGCACGACCGGGTTGGCCGGCGATCCCGTACCGCCGATGATGCGCAGCGGCGAGAAGATCAACGCGCCTTCCTTCACGCCAGCGGCAAGCATCGATTCCGTATCGACGTTTTCCAGGTTCCAGATACCGCGGCGGGTTTGCATTTCCGTATGGCAAGGCACGGCAAAGCCGTCTTCTTCACCACCGGGTTGCGCGTCGTTCGCGGAGGTGTCGCCCAGCGTCAGCGCGATTTCCTTGGATGCCATGTACTGGCAGGCGCTGATGCCAAAGCCCGGTTCGCCTTGCGCGAAGATTGCGCGCGCGGCGGCACGTTGCTCCGAGGTCATCTTCTTGTAGTTGGCGTTGCCCCAGGTGTTGCCCTGGCCGGTATGCAGTGCGACGCAGTCGCCTTGCCCGATCTCGCCCAGGCCTTGTGCCTTGACCATGGCTTGAACGTCGTCCCCGGTAACGATGCCGATGTCACCCGCTTTTTTCGGGATCGGCAGCATTTCCGCATTGGCGGCCAGCTTACCCTGCGATTTGCGATAAGCCACGGCATCCAGGACGATCAGGCGGCAAACGAAACCGAGTTCGCCGATGTGCTCGACGCCCAGGGGGCCCATGCCCAGTACACGTCCACCCGCGCCGCGCTCGTAAGCGTCGAACGCATAGCGGCCGTTGTACATGAAGATACCCTTCGAGGTGTTGACGCCGATGTGGCCGGGACCGTCGAATTGCGTCTGGATCTGGCCGATTTCGGTGGTGACCAGTTCATCGTGATACGTCAAGGCGTTTTTGCCGAACGGGCCGCCGGTCGGCGTGCCGGGGATCGACATTTGCCAGCCGCGTGCACCGAAGGCCGGGGCTTCGCGATGGTAGTACTTGCCGATGCTGATGGCCTTGTATTGTTTGACGGTAGCCAGCGCGCGCTTGATCTTTGCAGAATCCTTGAAGTAGTTTGCGCTACCGGCACGGTCGTCCGCGCCCCACTTGGTGGGTGCCCAGTTTTCCTGGAACGGCTTCTCGCTGGTCGGGCCCTTCATGGTTTGCGCGGAAGCTGTGGCAGCGAAGCACAGCAAGCCGACTGCCGCGGCGATGGCGGTAAGTCTGGTCATGAAACTCTCCTCCTGATGGATTTTGGATTTTTGCGTTCGGTGTTTTCTGTCGGGCACTTTTTCTCTTGATCTCCCATGCCTTGCAGCGTAAGTAGACTGACATAAGATTTCTTACATTTCAACCCGACATTGTAAGGTTTCGAATTGCAATTTCCGGGGACTGAAAACAGGCGTCCTTGCTGCAAAGCAGCGCAAAATTGCGATGCCGGGGAAGGCGGGGCGGGCGTAAAATCATCCAACCCCGCATATTCAAAGAGGGAAACGGTCGTGATCAATAGCAAGGACGTCGAGTTTTATCGAGAAAACGGCTACATCGTGGTCGAGAACGTGCTCGACGCGACGACGCTTGCCCGCATGCGCAGCACCATTGCCGGATTGGTCGCCAAGGCCTCGGGCATCACCCAGCACAACGATATTTACGATCTCGAGCCGACGCACACGCCGGAGAATCCGCGCGTTCGCCGCATCAAGACCCCGCACAAGGTCGACCCGTTCTTCATGGAAGTCGTGAAGCAACCGGGGATGATGTCGATCCTGAAGGCGTTGCTCGGCAAGGACATCCGCATGCACGGCTCCAAGCTGAACGTGAAGGCGCCAAAATATGGTTCACCGGTCGAATGGCACCAGGACTGGGCTTTCTATCCGCACACCAACGACGACATCCTCGCCATCGGCGTGATGCTCGATGATGTAGAACTGGAGAACGGCCCGCTGCTCGTGATGCCGGGCTCCCATCGTGTCAACAAGGTGTGGAACCATCACCTCGACGGCCGTTTCTGCGGCGCGATGGATCCGACCAACACGCCCGACCTGGACTATTCGAAGGCCGTGCCCTGCGTGGGTAAGGCCGGGACGTGTTCCTTCCACCACGTGCGTCTGGTGCACGGCTCCGCGCAAAACACTTCCGACAGGCCGCGCCAGTTAATGTTGTACGAGTGCACGGCAGCCGATGC
>JBDTTE010000164.1:0-8833 GCA_039930785.1 Betaproteobacteria bacterium
CGGCAGAAACGTTTGCGCAGGGCCAGCCCCCACGCACGGTTGATGCGATTGCCGTACGGCGAGTGGATGACGAGCTGCGTGCCGCCGCTTTCGTCGAAAAAACGTTCGAACACGAGCTTCTTCTGCGTTGGCAACAGTCCGAGCACGGTGCGCGCGCTGGCGAGGTAGTCGACAATCTGCGTCGCCGCGTCCATGGCGATGCCGATTTCGTCGACGAGATAGTCCAGCGTCGCGCGCGAATCGGAAAGGCGCGCGTCGATGTCGGCGCGCAAGCGCGACACTGCAAACGAAACTTCATCGCTGCGCGCTGGCGCTTCGCCCAGCCAGAACGGAATCGACGGCGGTGTACCGTGCGCATCTTCGACGCGGACCCGCCCGGCCTCGACGCGCAAAATTCGATACGACGTATTGCCCAGCTGGAACACGTCACCGGCCAGGCTCTCGATGGCGAAGTCTTCGTTCACCGTGCCGACCATGATCTCCTCGGGCGACATCACGACGGAGTAGTCCGCGGTATCGGGAATGGTGCCGCCCGAGGTGATGGCCGTGAGACGCAGGCCATCGCGCGCTCGTAACTTTCGGTTGACTGCATCGCGATGGATCATCGCGCGGCGACGGCCGCGGCGCGTGGAAAATCCCTCTGCCAGCATCTGCAGGACTTCGCCGTATTCCTCGCGTGTGAGATTCCGGTAAGGCCACGCGCGCCGCATGAGATCGTAGAGCGCCTCTTCGTCCCATTCTCCGCACGCCACTTCCGCGGCGATTTGCTGCGCAAGTACATCGAGGGGCTTATCGGGAATGGCTATCCGATCGAGTTCTTCGCGCCGCACGGCATCCAGCATAGCGGCGCATTCGACCAGATCGTCGCGCGACACCGGGAACAGCCGGCCCTTCGGCAAGCCGCCCACTGCGTGGCCCGAACGGCCAACCCGCTGCAGCAATGCCGCGATACGCCGCGGCGTGGAAATCTGGCAGACCAGGTCGACGTGGCCGATATCTATCCCCAGCTCCAGCGACGCGGTCGCAATCAGCGCCTTGAGCTGCCCGCCCTTCAGGCGTTGCTCGGCATCGAGCCGCTTCTCGCGCGCCATGCTGCCGTGATGCGACGTGACCTGATCCTCGCCCAAGCGCTCCGAAAGCGCGCGCGCCGCGCGCTCAGCCAGCCTGCGCGTATTCACGAATACAAGGGTGGAGCGATGCTCGCGGATCAATTCCGCCAGGCGGTCATAAACCTGCGTCCAGACTTCCGTCGACATGACGGCTTCCAGCGGCGAACCCGGCACTTCGATCGCGAGGTCGCGACGGCGCACGTGGCCGGTATCGACGATGGTGCAGGCGGCCGAATCGAACAGCCCGCCGGACTGGCCACCGCCGACGAGAAAGCGCGCAATTTCGTCGATCGGCTTTTGCGTGGCGGACAGGCCGACGCGAGTCAGTTGCCCCCCCGTAAGGTGCTGCAGGCGTTCGAGTGTCAGCGCCAGATGCACGCCTCGCTTGTTCGGCGCCATGGCGTGGATTTCATCGACGATGACCGTGCGCACGTTCGCCAGCATCTTGCGGCCAGATTCACTGGTCATCAGGATGTACAGCGATTCCGGTGTGGTCACCAGGATATGCGGCGGCTTGCGACGCATGCGATCGCGATCGGCTTGCGGCGTGTCGCCGGTGCGCACGACCGTGCGAATGTCCACGTCCGGCAGGCCGGTCGCGATCAATTCCTTGCGAATGGCGACCAGCGGCTCGTCCAGATTCTTCTGGATGTCGTTCGACAACGCCTTCAGCGGCGAAACGTAAACGACCTGCGTCTCGTCGCGCAACTCGCCGCGCACGCCAAGTCGGACCAGTGCATCGATGGTCGCGAGAAACGCCGCGAGCGTCTTGCCCGAGCCGGTCGGCGCGGCGATGAGCGCGTTTTTGCCCGAAGCGATGGCCGGCCACGCCTGGATCTGCGGCTCGGTCGGTGCGGCGTAGGTACGGCGGAACCAGTTCGCTACGGCAGGATGAAAGGAGTCGAGGACGTCCACAATTCCAGGGGCAATCGTTAACGGGATGACTAGTAGGCCTGCTCCGATTCGAACAGGCTGTTCAATTGTTCCAGGTAGGCGAATGCCGTCTCATCGCCTTCGACCGGTGCCCACCATGCTTTCTCTTTGCGATCGAGCGGCGCGTACGGCCCGGCCTTCGCCTCGAAAATGACCGAACCGGGTTCGAGCCCGACGAACGTATGCCAGGTCGCGCTGGGTATGTCGACGCCCATCGCGCCCCCACTCGCCCGCAATACGGCGTGCTGCAATACGACGCCGTTTTCGTCGAAAATCACCATGCCAACGGCCCCGCGCAATACGACCAACGTCTCGCCCTTGGTCGGGTCGAGATGCCGATGCGGCTGGATATAGGAATCCGGTTCCAGCGCATTCAACAATCGATTGGCCGGTGCCGATTCGTGCGAGTGAAAGTTCAGGTTCTTCCTTCGCCGCGAAGTCGTCGCCGCTTCCACGGAAAGGGCGTCGAGCAGCCGCGAGTCGATGATTTTTACACTATTCATTGGTAGACGATCCGCACGTTTTTTGGTTCCAGCCATTTGCCCAACTCGGCGATGAGGTTATCGTCCGGTCGGACTTTCCACTCCTCTCCGAGATCGAATTCCGCGGCGGCGTTGCCGTTGGTATAGGCGACCATGACGCGCAAGCTGCCGTTTCGATACGGTTCGAGCACTTTCTTCAATCGCCTGGCGTCGGCCTGGCCGTTCATCGACAGTTCGAGATTGCGGCCGAAACGCGCGCGCACCCCGGCCAGGTCGTGAATCTTCTCGGCAGCGATGCGCATGACCAGGTTGTCCGCGCCGTCTTCGCCGCCGCGACGGAAGGATCGCACCTTCGCCTCCACGAGCACGATGGCGTCCTCGCGCACGAGACTGCGATGGCGATCCAGCACCTCGTCGTAGACCACCACTTCCACGCGCGCCGTACCGTCGGAAAGCAGCATGACCATCATGCGACCGCTTGCCGTCTTTTGCATGCGCACCGATTCGACCACACCGGCGAGATTCTGTTGCCGCGCGCCTTCCTCCGGCGCCGGTGGCTGCAATTTCACCAACCGTGTGCGCGCGATGGAGGAAAACTCCTCTTCATAGAATTTGAACGGATGCGCGCTGTAGTAAAAGCCGAGCGCGAGTTTTTCGTTCTGCAGTTTTTCCGCCTCGTTCCATTGCGGCACCTCCAGCAGCTTCGGCCCTTCCACCGTGGTGGAGGCGGCGCCGAACAGGCTGACTTGCGAGGCGGAACGAGTGGCCTGATCCGCCGCTTCCATGGCAATCCCCACGGACGCCATCAGGCTGGCGCGATGGTCATTGAGGGAATCGAACGCGCCGGCGCGGACGAGGGCTTCGATGACGCGCCGGTTGACAATGCGCCGGTCCACGCGCAGACAGAAATCGAATAGATCCACGAACGGCGCGCTGGCGCGCGCTTCGATGATGTACTCGATCGCAGCCTGGCCCGTTCCCTTTATGGCACCCAAGCCGTAGCGCACGCGCTTTTCATCCACGGGCACGAACCGAAATTCGCTGGCGTGGATATCGGGCGGCAGCATCTCTATCTTGTTCGCGAGCGTGTCGTCGTGAAACTGCTGCACCTTGTCCGTATCGTCCATGATCGCCGACATGTTGGCGGCCATGAACGCGGCAGGATGATGGGCCTTGAAATAAGCAGTGTGGTACGCGACCACCGCGTAAGCCGCGGCGTGCGATTTATTGAATCCGTAGCCGGCGAACTTCTCCATCAAGTCGAAGATTTCGTCTGCTTGAAATGGCGTCAGGCCGTTCTTGCCCGCGCCTTCGCGGAAGATGCTCCGGTGCTGCGCCATTTCCTCCGCTTTCTTTTTCCCCATAGCGCGACGCAGCAGGTCGGCGCCTCCCAGGCTGTAGCCGCCGATGATCTGCGCCATCTGCATGACCTGCTCCTGGTAAACCATGATGCCGTAGGTTTCCGAGAGCACGCTTTCCACGCGCGGATCGGGGTAGTCGAATTTCTTACCGTGCTTGCGATGGATGAAGTCCGGGATCAGCTCCATCGGGCCGGGACGATACAGCGCCACCAGCGCGATGATGTCCTCGAAGCGGTCGGGACGCGCCTGCTTCAGCAGATCGCGCATGCCGCGCGATTCGAACTGGAATACGGCGGTGGTATTTGCACTGGCAAAAATCTTGTAGGCCGCCGCGTCGTCGAGCGGCAATAGTTCGAGCGCGATCTTCGCGGTCGGGTCGAGGCGCGTGATGAAGCGCAGCGTCCAGTCCAGCACCGTCAATGTGGTCAAGCCGAGAAAGTCGAACTTGACCAGGCCGATCGCTTCGACGTCGTCCTTGTCCAGTTGCGACACCGTGCTTTCGGAGCCGGACGCGGCATACAGCGGGCAGAAATCGCTCAACTTGCCCGGCGCGATCAGCACGCCACCCGCATGCATGCCGACGTTGCGGCTCAGGCCTTCAAGCTGGCTGGCGAGCGCCAGTAGTTCACGTGTTTCTTCTTCAGTTTCCTCGCGGGCGCGCAACCGCGGCTCCATTTCGCGCGCCATCTCCAGCGTGATCAGCTTGCCCGGCTGGAACGGAATGAGTTTGGCCAGTTCATCGGTGCGGCTGTAGTTCCACTCCATAACGCGTCCGACATCGCGCACCACCGCCTTCGCGGCCATGGTGCCGAAGGTCACGATCTGCGACACCGATTCGTTGCCATATTTTTTGCGTACGTAATCGATCACGCGATCGCGGCCGTCCTGGCAGAAGTCGACGTCGAAGTCCGGCATCGACACGCGTTCTGGATTCAGGAAACGCTCGAACAACAGGTTGTAGCGCAGCGGATCGAGGTCGGTGATCCCCAGCGAATACGCCACCAGCGATCCGGCGCCCGAGCCGCGGCCCGGCCCGACCGGCACGCCGTTGTTCTTCGCCCAGTTGATGAAATCGGCCACGATCAGGAAGTAGCCGGGAAAGCCCATTTCCAGGATGGTCACGATCTCGAATTCGAGGCGGTCGCGATAGCGTGTCAGTTGTTCGGCGCGCGCGGCCTCGTCGGGATAGAGCAGGAGCATGCGCCCTTCGAGGCCCGTCAGCGCGCGGCTGCGCAGGAATGCTTCCAGCGTCATGCCGTCGGGCACGGGGAAAAGCGGCAGTCGCGACTTGCCGAGCTCGAGCGCGAAATTGCAGCGCTGCGCGATCTCGACCGCGTTCTCCAGCGCCTGCGGAAGGTCGGCGAACAGTTCGACCATTTCCGCCTGGGATTTCAGGTACTGCTCCTCAGTGAACATCCGCGGCCGACGCTGATCGGAAAGCACGTAGCCTTCCGAAATGCATACGCGCGCTTCGTGCGCAACGAAATCCGTGCGCTTCGAAAACTGTACGGGGTGCGTCGCTACGACCGGCAGTTTCTGCGCGCCGGCCAGATTCACCGCATGTTTGACGTAGTGATCGGCATTGGGCTGGCCCGTGCGCTGCACTTCGATGTAGAAGCGCCCCGGAAAAGCCCCGGCCCAGAATTCCGCATGGGCTTTAGCCTGTACGGCGTTGCCGGCCAGCAGCGCCTGCCCGATGTCGCCGAAGTGCGCGCCGGACAGCGCGATGAGTCCCTCAGTCCCGGATTCCAGCAGCCACTGCCTGTCGATCTCGGCGCGGCCGCGATGCTGGTTGCCGCGATAGGCGCGCGTCAGCCAGTCGCACAGGCGCAGATACCCGGCGCGAGATGCGCACAGCAGCAATGCTCGAGTGGGTTTGTCACGATCGGCATTGTTGGCAATCCAGACATCGCAACCGATCAGCGGCTTCAATCCCTTGCCGCGCGCGGCCTGGTAGAACTTCACCATGCCGAACAGATTGCTGAGGTCGGTCAGCGCCAGCGCCGGCATGCCGTCCGCCGCCGCCGCGGCCACCGCGTCGTCGATGCGGACGATGCCGTCGACGATCGAATATTCGCTGTGGAGGCGCAGGTGGACGAACTTTGGTTGCATCGAAATATTTTACGCCCGAAAAACTTATTCCTTCACCGCAAAGACGCGAAGGCGCAAAGAAAAGCACGCAAAGGAAATCATCAAAAACTGAAGCACATGATTGGTAAGCGATTCCCTCAGAACTCATACGCTATGACCGGCCAATTGTGTTCCGTTCTTCAGGATTCCTTTGCGTAACCTTTGCGCCTTTGCGGTGAGAATGAGTTTTAGCTTGGTAAAATGCCTGTCTCCTCCTGGCAACGCCATCGATCCATGCAATTCACCAATCTGGCCGGCTACAAGTTCGTTCCGCTTGACGGGCTGGACGAACTCAAGTCCCGGCTGCTGCAACGCGCCGGTGAACTGGCGCTCAAGGGCACTATCCTGTTGAGCGCCGAAGGCGTCAATATCGTGCTGGCTGGCAGCGAGGCGCACGCCGAAGAGTTTGAATCCCTGATCCAGGCCGATTCCCGACTGGCCGGCCTGCGTTTCAAGCGCAGCGTTTCCGCTTACCAGCCCTTCGACCGCCTGCTGGTGAAGATCAAAAAGGAAATCATCACGATGCGCGTGCCGGGCGTCGATCCGGCGCGGGAGCGGGCGCCCGCTGTAGCGCCATTGGAACTCAAGCGCTGGCTGGACGAGGGCCGCGACATCGTGCTGATCGATACGCGCAACGCCTTCGAAGTCGACGCCGGCACGTTCGACGGCGCTGTCGATTTACGCTTGTCAGCCTTTGGCGAATTCGCGCAAGCCGCCGACGCCCTCGATCCTTCGCTCAAGGAAAAGACCATCGTCACGTTCTGCACCGGCGGCATCCGCTGCGAGAAGGCGGCGCCGGTGCTGCTCGGCAAAGGCTTCCGAAACGTGTTCCAGCTCGACGGCGGCATCCTGCAATATTTCGAAGAGTGTGGTGACGCGCATTTCAAGGGCCGCTGCTTCGTATTCGACCAGCGCGTCGCGCTCGACGGCGACCTCCAGCCGCAAAACGCCAGCGGCTCATGATCAACCCCCGCGAAACGCGCCGGGCGGTGATCGTCATGATCCTGCTGGTCCTCCTGTGGGGCTACAGCTGGATCACCTCGAAAATCGGCTTGAACTACGCAAGCTCCATCGACGTCGTGGCGCTGCGCCTGGAACTGGGCGCGCTTACGCTGCTGGTCGGGTTGCTGTGGACGCGGCGCTCGCTGAAGCCCGAACACTGGAAAGCCCTGCTCCTCATCGGGCTCATCCAGACCGGCGCCTTCCTGTTGCTCAACACCTGGGCGTTATCCGAAGGCGGCCCGGGCAAGACGTCCATCCTCGTGTTCACCATGCCCTTCTGGGTCCTCGTATTCGCGTGGCCCATGTTGCACGAGCGCATCCACGGCTTGCAGTGGATCTCCGTGGCGCTCGCCGTCGCGGGCCTGGTGTTCGTGCTTGAACCCTGGCAGATGCACACCTCGATGTTCAGCAAGACGCTCGCCGTCATCGCCGGCATGTGCTGGGCCATCGGCGTGATCTATGCCAAGCAATTGCACAATCGCGCAAAAGTCGAGCCGCTCGCGTTTACGTTCTGGCAAATGCTGGTGGGCCTGGTGCCCGTAGTGCTATGCCAATTGCTGATCGACCGACCGCCCGTGATCTGGTCGGGCACGTTCATCGGCGTGACGCTCTTCAACGGCATCGCCGCCACCGGACTGGGTTGGCTGGCGTGGCTCTATGTGCTGCACCGCTTGCCCGCCGGCACGACGAGCCTTTCTTCGCTCGGCATTCCGGTCATCGCGATTGTTGCGTCCTGGATCCAGTTCGGTGAACAGGTTGGGCGCTCGGAGCTGACAGGGATGCTGCTGATCGGGCTCGCGCTGGCGCTGCTCTCTTACCTGAGCATTCGCCGCCACGAGGAACCCGAGCCCATGATGGGACAGGAATGAATTTAGGGACGAGGGGCGAGGAACGAGGGACGAGGGAACGACAGAAAGCTTTGACCTTGACTCGCCCCTCGTCCCTCGCCCCTTTTATCTGATGCCCAATCTGCAGGTGAACCGGGAATTGCTATGAAGCCAAGCACCTCCACATACCTCCCGATTCGCGGGCTGCGCTATCACGTACGCACCTGGGGCGACGAATCTGCGCCGAAGCTTTTCATGCTGCACGGCTGGATGGACGTGTCGGCCTCGTTCCAGTTTGCGGTCGACGAATTGCGGCACGACTGGCATGTCATCGCGCCGGACTGGCGTGGATTCGGCTTGTCCGAGTGGACCAACGAGGGTTACTGGTTTGCGGACTACATCGCCGACCTCGACGTCCTGCTCGATCATTTCGAGCCGGAAGCGCCCGCGCATATCGTCGGTCACAGCATGGGCGGCAACATCGCCAACCTCTACGCGGGCATTCGCCCCGAACGCGTCGGCAAACTGGTCCTCGCGGAAGGCTTCGGCCTGCCTCCAACCAAACCGGAGCAGGCGCCGGAGCGGTACGCCAAATGGCTGGCTGAGCTTCGCGACCCACCGACCTTGCGCCCCTACGCGAATTTCGAGGAAGTCGCCGATCGCCTGAAGAAAAACAATCCGCGCATCAGCGACGAGCGCGCCCGTTTCCTCGCGCCGCACTGGGCCGGCGCACGGACCGACGGCAGCATCCATCTGCAAGCCGATCCGCTACACAAGATGGTCCACCCGGTGCTGTATCGCGCCGAGGAAGCGATGGCCTGCTGGCGCAACATCGCGGCGCCGGTGCTATGGCTGTGGGGCGACGGCGAATGGATGCGGAAATGGATGAAGGGCGACAAGGACCTGCTCGACAGCTATCGCGCCTGCTATGCCTCGTTGCACGAGGAAACCATCGCGGACGCCGGGCACATGATGCATCACGACCAACC
>JBDTTE010000165.1:0-8800 GCA_039930785.1 Betaproteobacteria bacterium
AGACGCCAAACAGCTTGTTCTGGTACTGCATGTCGAAGCCCACGCCGTTATCCTTCACGAAGTAGACCGGTGCTTCATTCCTCTGCGCCCCTGGCTCGAAGCCGACATCTATTTTCGGCGATGGGTTCTTGCCGCTGTACTTGATGGCGTTCGAGAGCAGGTTGACCCATACCTGCTTGAGCAGGGCGGGGTCGGCCCGGGCGTGCGGCAGTTCGCCGATGGTGACGTTGGACTCTATGCCCGAGGTACGCATTTCCTCGATTACCGCCGTGGCGAGTCCCTTCATGTCGATCTTCTGCGTTGTCAGCGCCTGGCGTCCCAGGCGTGAAAATGCCAGCAGGTCGTCGATGAGCGTGCCCATGCGATGGCTGTTATCGCGGATGACCTTCAGCAGCCGCCGGCCTTCATCATCGAGGCGGTCGCTGTAATCCTCTTCGAAAATTCGACTGAAGCCGGCTATTGCGCGCAGCGGGGCGCGCAGGTCGTGCGACACGGAATAACTGAAACTCTCGAGTTCCTTGTTGGCCGTCTGGAGTTGCTCGGCGCGCGCTTCCAGGTTCGCATTGAGCGCCCGAATCGCCTCCTCGGCGGCTTTCTGCGCCGTAATGTCGTCGGTGATGCCCAGCAGATAAAGCGGTTTGCCGGACGCATCGGGCACCACCAGTTTCCGGGCGTACTGGACCCGCTTGCCCTTCGGCGTGGACAGTGTTTCCACTGTTGTCATCATCTCGCCGGACTCCAGGACTTTGCGATCCATTTCAATGAAGCTCTCCGCCTGCTCTTTGGAAAACAGTTCGAAGTCGTTCTTGCCGATCACGTTGTCGCGGGATATGCCCAGCAGTTTTTCGTTGGAGCGGTTGATGCGAACATAGCGCAGCGTGGCTGCATCCTTGACGAACAGCATGCTGGGTATGTTTTCGATGATTGCATCCAGAAAACTCAACGTGTCTTCCAGCTTCGATCGCGCGGCATGCAACGCGCTGATGTCAAACATCGTCGTGCGGTTCAGGAGGAATTTGCCATTTTCATCCAGCACCGGCAGGACATTGATCGAAACCGGAAACCTGCTGCCGTCCTTGCGCACCATGTGATATTCGACATTGGTGAGCAGCTCTCCCCGCCTGAGCTTGCCGAAATTCTCATACGCCCGCGACAGATCGCCTGGCGAGACGATATCGACAAAGCGTTTTTTCCCGACGAGATCTTCGCGCGCATAGCCGAGCCACCGCAGCGAGGTATTGTTGATGTGGGTGAAGTAGCCGTCCTTGTCGACCGAGTGATAACCGCAGGGCGCATCGTTGTAGAGGCCCGTGGCTTCGGCGGCGGAAGCCTGCGCGGCCCGCTCCGATCGTGATCGCTGGCCGATTTCCCGGCGCAGGACGACGAAGGCGAGAACCAGCATCGCAACACCGACGAGCGTACCGGCGATGAGCACCGCGGTTGCGGACACGGCACTTCGACGTGAATCCTCAACGCGCTCGGCCAGCTGTTGTTCCTGGCGCAATCGCAGCACACCCGCAATGCTGCGAATCATGTTCATGGATTTCTGGCCGGCCTCGATCTGGTTTCTGGCGTTTTCGGAGACCGGGAGGTGTCGTTTGTAGCCCGTCTCAAGCATTGCGGAAGCCTTCTGCAGGCGTTGCTCGACCTGGCGCTGGAGTTCGTGGACCTGCTTCTGCTGGACTTCGTTGTCGGTGGTCAGGCCCTCGAGCATGCGCAGGCGCGCCGGAATGAGGGTCAGCCCGCCCAGATGGGGCACCAGAAAGGAATCGTCGCCCGTGATCAGGTATCCGCGAACGCCGTTTTCGATTTCCGTGAGTTCGAAAAGCATTGCGTCGGTTTCGCGCAGCACGTCCTGCGTGTGCGAAATCCAGTTCGCGCGATCGATGAATTTCTGGACGCTGAAATAGGCGAGGGCCGACATGCCGGCGAGCAATGCCAGCGCGGTCCCGAAAGCGATTGCTGGCCAATGGCGTTTCAACGCGATCATGGTTCGCGACCGTTTTACGGCACGCATCGAATGCCCCGGGGAAGCGGGCGAATCGCCATGCCGGGCAAGCAAAGGGAGAGGGTTGTTCGCGGACTCTTGGTTCCGGCGAGAGCGGGGAACTGCTGGACCCACTGGCAGACGATTCCTGCCCCAATCCCTGTGTGAGACGACGTAAGTTTAGCGGGTTATTTTTATCTTGCAACCATGCATTTGGCACGCTCACGCAACATTGAGCATTAAGTCTCACGCAGTGGGTCGCCGGTCAGTCGGCGCGTAAGGCCTCCCTTACAAAGCGCAGCACAGACCCGTTGCGTTCAATAAATCAGATTGTTCACTACGGCGTAGTGGGTCAGTTCGGCGTTGTGGCGCAAATGCAGCTTCTGCAGGACCCGCGCGCGATAAGTACTGACCGTCTTGACGCTCAAAGTGAGATCCTTGGCGATTTCTCCGACCGTCTTTCCGGAAGCGATGAGCCGCAATACTTCGAATTCCCGGTCGGATAACGTCTCGTGCATGGCCTGCACCGGGTTGCGATTCCAGTCCTGCGCGATGCATTCCGCAACCTCGGGCGTTATGTAGCGCAGGCCCGCTGTCACCCTGCGCACGGCTTCGAGCAATTCGTCGGGCGCACTTTCCTTTGTCAGGTAGCCCGCGCCGCCGGCGCGCAGCACGCGCAGGGCATACTGATCCACCGGATACATGCTCAGTACAAGGACCGGAAGATCGGGCTCCGCCTTCTTGATCGCCTTGAGGACTTCAAGGCCGCTGCGATCCGGCAGGCTGATGTCGAGCATGACGATATCCCATCGGGCGCCCTCGACCATTTCCAGCGCTTCGGCACCCGTCGCCGCCTCCCCGACGTCCATTGGACTGGAAGCGTCGGCGAGGATGCGCCGCAATCCTGCGCGCGTGATGGTATGGTCGTCGACGATCAGCGCCTTGGTCATGGGTTATGCCCTGTTCAGGTCACGCCGCTTCGCGATCTTGGCGCCCGCGTTCTTGCGGTCTTGAAGCGCGCGGGGAATCTCACCAGCACGGTGGTCCCCCCGCCGTCGGTCTGTTCGAACTTGACGTCACCGCCGAAACTGCGCGCCCGCTCGCGCATGCCCTGGATGCCGCATGCGTCCGGTTCCATGATCTTGCCAGGTGGAAGGCCCACGCCATTGTCGCTGATGCGGACCACGATTCCGCTGCGTTCGGCGCGTAACTCCACGCGGACGGAACTTGCCTTGGCATGACGCGCGACGTTGGTGAGCGCCTCCTGGAAGATCCGGAATACCGCCGTCTGGGCATCGCTCTCGAGAACCACGCCATCGGGCGCGGGATCTATGTGGCAGGGTATGGCGAAATTCAGTTCGAACTCCTGCAGCTGCCATTGCAAGGCGGGCCACAGGCCCAGGTGATCCAGGATGCTGGGACGCAGTTCCGTGGCGATGCGCTTCACGGACTGGATCGCGGAATCGACGAGTTCCAGGGCTTCGTTGAGCTTGTCCGCGCGTGGAGGCGATTGTTCCGCGAGCGTCCTCGCGAACCAATGCAGGTCCATTTTTACGGCGGTCAGGGTCGCTCCGAGCTCGTCATGGATTTCCCGCGCCACCGCGGCACGCTCGGATTCCCGGGCAGACTGCAGGTGCGCGGACAACTTGCGCAATTTTTCCCGCGAGTCGCGTAGCGCTTTTTCGACATGCCTGCGTTCGTCGATTTCATCGCGCAGTGCCGCATTCGCGTTCAGCAGGTCCTCCGTGCGCAGGCGTACCGCCTCGGCCAGCCGGATCTGCAATTGCGCCAACATCGCGCGCGCTTCCTTCTGGTCATGAATGTCGGTGATCGTGCCGACCCAGCGCACGATTTCGTCGTGCTGATTGCGTACGGGTAACCCGCGCGATACTTGCCAGCGATAATCTTTTCCGGAATTCGGGCGCAGGCGCATTTCGATTTCGTAGGCCTCGCCGGTGGCAAGGCTGTGTGACCAGCGGCTGGTCACTTCGGGCAAGTCCTCCGGATGCACGAACTGCTGCCACTGCCATCCGTGGATTTTCTTCTCGTCCACCGACAGATGGTCCAGCAGGCGGCGGTTCACGTAGTCAACATGGCCGTCCGGCCGGGCGGTCCAGGTCAGGTTCGGTGCGGATTCGAACAACTGATGAAAATAGTCGCGCTCGGCCGCTACGCGCCTGTGCTCGATTTCCTCCTGGATGCGCTGCAGGTGGTCGCGTTGCAGCGCCTTGCGTTCGGCGATGTCGCGCAGGATGACATGCGCCGCCGGGCGTCCCTGGTAGTCGAACAAGGTGGCCATGGCTTCGACGTCGATTACACCGCCATCCGCGCGCAGCATTTTGAATTCGATGGGTGGCAGCGGGCCGCCGGTTTCCAGCAACTGCAGCATCCTGGACTTCGCGAGTTCGATGAACTCCGGATGGATGAAATCGTAAACCGGCCTGCCGATCAATTCCTGGGGGGAGGGGACTGCGAAAATCCGGGCGGTGGCGCGATTGGCGAAGACGAAGCAGCCGTCACACCAGACGTAAATGGCGTCTTGTGACAGCTCCACCACATCGCGATACCAATTCTCGTTCATCCGCAACCTCTTGCCGTCGCAAACGTGCGACGCGAGGCGTCGGTGCTTGCGACAAGGTCAGGACTTCATCGATTCGTCGTAGAACCGGTAGGTATTTCTGCCTGACTGTTTGGCATGATACATGGCCTTGTCGGCAATGCGGATCAGGGTGCTCGCATCGCCGGCATGATCCGGGTAGATGCTGACGCCGAGGCTGGGAGAAATGCGAAGCTTGTCGCCCGCGATGAAGAAATCCTCGTCGAGCGCGCGCAGCAGTTTCTGGGCGATGGTCGTGGCGTCTTCCGTGTGCCGCAGTTCCGGCAGCACCATGACGAATTCATCGCCGCCGAGGCGCGATACCGTGTCGACCTCGCGCAGCGCACCGCGAATGCGCTCTGCCACCTGCTGCAACAGCATGTCGCCAACGTGATGGCCCATGTTGTCGTTGATGTCCTTGAAGTGGTCCAGGTCCATGAAGATGACCGACGTCTTGGAATGGTTGCGCTGGGAAATCGCGAGCGCCTGTTCCAGGCGGTCCATCAGCAGGATCCGGTTCGGCAGGTTCGTGAGTGCATCGAAATGCGCCATGCGCCGGATCTGCTCTTCCATCGTGCGCCGCGCGGTGATGTCGATGAATGCCGCAACCGAACCGTACACTTTGCCGCCCGCGTCGCGCAGGGGCGCCGCGTTGCCGATCAAGTGGCGAATGGTGCCGTCGTCGAACACGACGTCCTGTTCGAAATCGCGCACTTCGATGCCGCGAAAGGCCGCCATCTGCACGGGAAGCTCGTGGCTCTCAAGTGCGCGGCCGTTGCGGAACATGCGGAAGGTGAAGGGGTTCACGGTCTCGTCATCGCCGAGGGAGAGGTTGCTGCCCTGGGGAAGCCGAAACAGGTCGTAGGCCATGCGATTGCCGGTGATCGACTTGCATTCCGGATCGTTGGCTATGCACACGGCAGCGGGTACCGCGTCGAGGACGATCCTGAGTTCCGCCGCGCGCTGCCGTTGCTTGCGCTCGCTTTCCATGAGCGCGCGCTCCATGCGCTTGCGCTCGGTAATATCGGCCACGACGATCGAGAGACGGACGACCTTGTCGTCCTCCACCACCGGCGAGAAGCTCACGGCGACATCCACGAACTTGCCGTCCTTGCGCTGCCAGACTGTCTCGCGGTTGAGCGTCGCCTTGCCCTCGATCACATGGCTCATGACCTTGGCGTCTTCTTCCTTGAGGAATTCCGGGATCAGGCAGGCGCGGGTGCTGCCGACCATTTCTGCCGCCGTGAAGCCGAACACCCGTTCTGCGCCCTTGTTCCAGCTCAGCAATACGCCGTTCCAGGTTTCACTGAGGATGGCGGCGTCCGCCGATTCCACCACCGCGGCAAGGAGCTGCGGATGGCCCGTGACGTCCGGGCGCTCTTCGGGCCGCTGTTTGGCTTGTTGCGCGTTGTAGGCTGATTCCAGCTTCGACGGCCGCTCGGTGACGACGGATTGCAGCTGCTGACGAACGCGCTTTTCCGCGAGCGAAGCTTGCAAAGCGCGCACAACATCGACCAACTCCGGACTGAGGTCCGAGTAGTCCCTTTCTTTATCGGGCACCTCGGCCTCCCTTGATAGCCGGTTGCTTTGATTCATAGACACGAAGAAACCTTGAAACTGCTTTAGTTATGTTTTTTATGTCTTCTTATTCGAAAATTGAGCCACGAATCCGCGTTAACCGCAAGACGTGGCGCCAGTCGTGGCGCTCCGGGCTGTCCCTGTCCCGGTGCTGATTTGTCCCGCCTAGATTTTAGGCATTTCAAAGCAGCGCGGAAAATGCCGATCGATGGCGCGACCGGCTGAAAATGCCGTAAAAAAAGGCGCGCCGCCGCGGCAGCGCGCCATTACTGGTTGGAACAGGCAGGTTTAACCGACCTGGATGGGTACGTACATCCGGTTCGCGTCCCGCTGGATAAGCAGGGCAACGGTCTTGTCCGACTTTTTCATCAGGCTCTTCAATTGTTCGACGGATTTAACCGGCGTGTCGTTGAAGGCCAGGATGACGTCGCCCGGCTGGATCCCGGCTTTTGCCGCGGCGCCAGCCGAACTTTGCACAACCAGGCCGCCTTCGGTCCTCAACTGGGCACGCTCGTCCGGTGCGAGTTCGCGCAAGGTCAGGCCGAGCTTCGCCGAGGTTTGCCCTTCGTTGCCAGCGGGCGCGGCGGCGAGCTTCTGCTCGAGCAACTCACCAACCTTGACGTCGACGTCCTTGCTCTTGCCTTCACGCCAGACCTGCAGACGGGCGTTGTTGCCGGGCTTGGTCGCCGCAATCGCGCCGGAGAGTTCGGAGAGCTGGTTGATCTCCTTGCCGTTGACGCCCAGCACCACATCGCCGGATTTCAGGCCTGCCTTGGCGGCGGGGCTATCCGGTTCGACGCCGCTGATCAGCGCGCCCTGCGGCTTCGGCAGGCCGAAGGAATTCGCCAGGGCCTGGTTAACGTCCTGGATCTGGACGCCTATGCGGCCGCGGGTCACCCTGCCGTTCTTGATCAGGTCGTCCTTGACCTGCATTGCCACGTCGATCGGGATCGCGAACGAGAGCCCCATGAACCCGCCAGTGCGGCTGAAGATCTGCGAGTTCATGCCGACCACTTCGCCGTCCATGTTGAACAGCGGGCCGCCCGAATTGCCGGGATTGACCGCGACATCGGTCTGAATGAACGGAACGTAGTTCTCATCCGGCAGGGCCCGCGCCTTGGCGCTGACGATACCCGAGGTGATGGTGTTCTCGAAACCGAACGGCGAGCCGATCGCAGCCACCCATTCGCCAACCTTCAGGTCGCTGGCATGGCCGATCTTGACGTACGGCAGGTCCTTCGCCTCGATCTTCAGCACCGCGATGTCGGTGCGCTTGTCCACGCCGAGGACCTTGGCATCGAACTCGCGACGGTCGGTCAGCTTGACCGTGATCTCGGTAGCCTCGGCCACCACGTGCGCGTTGGTCAGGATGATGCCGTCGGGGCTGATGATGAATCCCGAACCGAGACCGTGCTGGATTTCGGGTGCCGCTTGCGGACCCTGGCCTTGCGGCCCGCGACCTTGCTGGCCAAAACGACGGAGAAATTCCTGCAGGGGATCGTCCGGCGACAGGCCCGGAGCCGCGCCAGGGCCTTGACCCTGTTCCGCCGCGGGTGCGCCGCGTGACACGGCGACGTTCACGACGGCCGGTCCATTTTCGTCGACGATACGCGTGAAGTCGGGCAGTCGTTGCGTGCGGGACGCGCTGTCGTGCGCGGGTGCGCTGGTTTGCGCCGCTGCATTGGCGGGTTCATGGCCCGGTAACGCGAATGAGTAATACACGCCGAATACCGCCGGGATAACCGCGGCGGCCAGCAATTTTTTGGCAGACAGTTTGGAAAACATTTTGAGTTGACCTCCTGGAATGCGAAGCGGGCTATCGGCCGCCACGAAGGAATGAAGCGAGCGGGTTTGCCCGCTACAAAATGAAGATGCTTACGGAAAGTTCAGACCCTCTGCCGTTCATCTAGTTCAACGTCTCGTCGCCCGATGGCGTTCGGCGTTCCGCGGGGAAGAAGGTCGCCACCCGCGCATCCGGGCGCGCGATAACGCCGCGCGCCTGCGGCGGTTGACACCCGGCGGCGTTATGACCAGCATTGCGGCGGCGGCTTTCAAGGCTGCCTTAAAAACGAAGATGGGGACACGGGCCGGTTTCGCAATACCGCGAGCCGCCCGCATCAAATGAAAACGTACAGCGGGGAGTGAACATGAGCATAGTCAGCGAGTTCAAGGAGTTTGCGGTCAAGGGCAACGTCATGGACCTCGCGGTCGGCGTCATCATCGGCGGTGCGTTTGGCAAGATCGTCGACTCGCTCGTCAACGACCTGATCATGCCGCTGATCGGGAAGGTCACGGGTGGCCTGGATTTCAGCAGCTACTACATCGCGCTGAATGGACAACCGGCGGGCCTGCCGCTGGCTGAAGCGAAGAAAGCCGGGGCCGTGTTTGCTTACGGCAATTTCTTTACCGTGTTGCTGTACTTCATCATCCTGGCGTTCGTGATCTTCATCATGATCAAGCAGGTGAACCGGCTCAGGCAGGCCCAGCCTGCCGCGCCCGCCGAACCGGCGCCGACGCCGGAAGACGTGTTGCTGCTGCGCCAGATTCGCGACAGCCTGAAGAAGTAAGCGAAGCGCTGCGCTCCCGGCCTATCGGGCCGGGAGATCCTGAACGTCAGAGAATCCGAGCGCGCTTTTCAC
>JBDTTE010000166.1:0-8635 GCA_039930785.1 Betaproteobacteria bacterium
AATCGAGCCGCCATTGACGTTGAGCCGTTCGTCGGGAATGCCGAGCTTGTCGCGGCAGTAAATCACCTGCACGGCGAACGCTTCATTGAGTTCCCAGAGGCCGATGTCTTCGATTTTCTTGCCGGTCTGCTTCAGCAGTTTCGGAATGGCGAACACCGGGCCGATACCCATTTCGTCCGGCTCGCAACCGGCCACCGCAAAGCCGCGGAAGATGCCCATCGGCTTGAGACCCTTGCGCGCCGCAGCCTTGTCGCTCATGACCACCTGCGCCGCCGCGCCATCGGAAAACTGGCTGGCGTTACCAGCGGAAATGACGCCGCCTTCGATCGCGGGCTTGATCTGGGATACGCCTTCGTAAGTTGTATCGGGACGAATGCCTTCGTCCTCGGAAGCCGTGACGGCCTTGGTCGATTCCTGGCCGGTGTTCTTGTCCACGATCTTCATGGTCGTGGCGATCGGCGCGATCTCGTCCTTTGTCTTACCCGCTGCACGCGCCGCGGCAGCACGAAGCTGGCTTTGCACGCCATAACGGTCCTGCACTTCGCGCCCGATCTTGTAGCGCTTGGCCACCATCTCGGCGGTGGCGAGCATCGGCCAGTAGATCTCCGGCTTGTGCTCGTCCAGCCACGCTTCGTGGATCATGTACTTGTTGGCTTCGTTCTGGACGCAGGAGATGGATTCCACGCCGCCGGCGACAAAGATCTCGGCCTCGCCTGCGAGAATTCTCTGCGCCGCCAGCGCAACGGTCTGCAATCCCGAAGAGCAGAAGCGATTGACGGTCATGCCTGACACCGTCACCGGCATGCCGGCACGAAGGGCGATCTGGCGCGCGATGTTCTGTCCGGTCGCACCTTCCGGCGTGGCGCAACCCATGATCACGTCTTCGACTTCGGCGGGGTCGAGCTTTGCGCGTTCCAGCGCGGCTTTGACCACGTGACCGCCCATCGTTGCGCCGTGGGTCATGTTCAATGCGCCCTTCCAGCTTTTGCAAAGCGGCGTGCGTGCGGTGGAAACGATTACAGCATCAGTCATGTTGTTTCTCCAAGATCAAATCTGAACCACGGAGTACACGGAGAGCACGGAGAAAACCAAACGCCATTTAAATGGGAAAAATATCGAATGAAGTAGCATGATTCGCTGCGTTTACTTCCATTCATGCCGCTCCGGATTTTCTCCGTGTCCTCCGTGTTCTCCGTGGTGAAAAGATCTAGCCGTTGAACTTCTTGCCCTCGCCCGCCAACTTCTCCAGCAACGCCGCCGGCTTCCAGAACTCGCCGTGCGTGGCATGGAAGCGCTTGACCGATTCCAGCACCTTGTCGAGGCCGACCATGTCGGCGTAGAACATCGGGCCGCCGCGGAAACGCGGGAAGCCGTAACCGTAGATGTAAACGATGTCGATGTCGCTCGCGCGCATCGCGATGCCTTCTTCGAGGATTTCCGCGCCCTCGTTGACCAGCGCGTAGATGCAGCGCTCGAGGATTTCCTGGTCCGAGATTTCGCGCCGCTGGATGCCGGCTTCCTTCGATGCTTTCACGATCAGGTCCTCGACAATCGGATCGGGAATCGGATTACGGTTGCCGGCCTCATAGCGATACCAGCCCGCGCCGGTCTTCTGGCCGAAGCGACCGAGTTCGCAGACCTGGTCGGCTACTTTGGAATAGCGCAGGTGCGCCGGCCGCGTCGCGGCCTGACGCTTGCGGATGTACCAGCCCACGTCCAGTCCGGCGAGGTCGCCCACGCGGAACGGGCCCATGGCGAAACCGAAATTCTCGATGACCTTGTCGACCTGTTGCGGCAGCGCGCCCTCTTCGAGCAGGAAGCCCGCTTCGCGGAAATAGCCGTGCAGCATGCGATTGCCGATGAAGCCGTCGCACACGCCGGCGACCACGCCGACCTTCTTGATGGCTTTCGACAGCTTCATGGCCGTGGCCAGCACGTCCTTCGATGTTTTCCTGGCGCGCACCACTTCCAGCAGCTTCATGACGTTCGCCGGGCTGAAGAAATGCAGGCCGAGCACGTCCTGCGGGCGTGAAGTCATAGCGGCAATTTCATTGACGTCGAGCGTCGAGGTATTCGTAGCGAGGATCGCGCCCGGCTTGCACACCTTGTCGAGCTGTTCGAATACCTGCTTCTTGACCGCCATGTCCTCGAACACGGCTTCGATGACGATATCCGCGTTCTTGATGTCGTCGTAGCTGGTAACGCCGGTGAACAGGCTCATTCGCTTGTCCATGACTTCCTGCGACAGGCGGCCTTTCGCGACCGTCGCCGCGTAGTTCTTGCGCACGATGTCCATTCCCTTGTCGAGCGCGGCCTGGTTCAGTTCGAGCATCTTGATCGGGATGCCGGCGTTGGCGAAGTTCATGGCGATGCCGCCGCCCATCGTGCCGGCGCCGATCAGTGCGGCAGATTTGATTTCGCGCACCGGCGTGTCGTCGGGCACATCGGGAATCTTGCTGACCTGGCGCTCTGCGAAAAATAAATGGCGCAGCGCGCGCGACTCGTCCGACTTCACCAGCTTCTCAAATTGCTGGCGCTCGACCGCGAGGCCTTTCGCGAACGGTTGCAATACCGCCGCTTCCACGCAGGTTACGATGGCGAGCGGCGCGGGATAGCCGCGCCACGCCTTGCCGATGCGGTTGCGCGCTTCCGCGAAGAAGGCATCCGGCTGCTCGACTGCTGCAGTCAGTTGGCTGGCACGGCGTACCCCCAGGTTTTCCCGGACCAGCTTGTTCGTATAAGAAATCGCCGCTGCACGCAGATCGCCAGTGACGACTTCGTCGACCAGGCCGACTTCCTTCGCGCTCTCGCTGGAAATCGGATCGCCGGTCACCATCAGGTTCAGCGCTTTTTCCACGCCCATCAGTCGCGGTGAACGCTGTGTGCCGCCGGCGCCCGGCAGGATGCCCAGCTTGACTTCCGGCAAGCCAATCAGCGCGCCGGTCAGCGCGACGCGATAGTGCGCCGTCAGCGCGAGTTCCAGTCCACCGCCCATCGTGGGGCCGGACACCGCCGCGACTATCGGCTTCGTGATCGTGTCCATGTAAGCCAGCAGATCCGCCAGGGTGGCCTTGCCCGGATCGTAGGGCTTGCCGAATTCGCTGATGTCCGCGCCGCCGCTGAAATTGCGACCGCCACCGATGATGACGAAGGCGCGGATGTGGTGATCGTGATCGCCTTCCTTGAACGCATCGAGCAAGCCCTGGAGCACGCCCTTGTTGACCGACAACGCGTTGACCGGCGGATTGTTCAGCGTAATGACGCCGATGCTGCCCTGCTTCTGGAAATCGACGAGATTGGTCATTTAGAAAACCTCAGATCTTGAAACGCAAACGATTCACTTCAATACCCCCTTGAGGGGTACGCGAAGTTACGCGAAGGAAAGCTATGCGGTAGATTAAAACCTACGAACGTACTGTGCATGTCTGATCAGGCTGACGTTTTGCCCAGTTCCCGCTGTTGAACTCCTTCGCGGACCTTTGCGTACCCCTCAAGGGGGTATTGAAGTGAATCCTTTGCGTTGAACAGAACTTGGCCGGATTAAACTTCCAGCCACTCCTTGCGAACGCCCTCGTTCTCGCGCAGGCCCTCCGGCGTGCCCTCGAACACGATCTTGCCGTGGCCCATCACGTACACGCGTTGCGAAATTTTCATGGCGATGGTCAGCTTCTGCTCGACCAGCAGGATCGATACGCCGCGATTCTTGATTTCCTCGAACAGGTGCGCCACTTGTTCGACGATCTTCGGCGCCAGGCCTTCCGTGGGCTCGTCAATCATGACCAGATCGGGGTCACCCATCAGCGTACGACAAAGCGTAAGCATCTGCTGTTCGCCGCCGGACATCACGCCGGCCGGCGCATCGGCGCGCTCCTTGAGTCGCGGGAACAGCGCGTACATATCGTCGATGCTCCAGCGACCCTGCTGGCGCGATTTTTTCATGCCGAGAAGCAGGTTCTGCTTCACCGTCAGCGAAGGAAAGATGTCGCGATTCTCCGGCACGTAACCGAGGCCGCGACGCGCGATGATGTGGGTCTTCTCTCCGCTCAGCTCGGCGTTCTTGAATTTCACCGACCCGGTGGAGACGACCTGTCCCATGATGGATTTAATCGTGGTCGATCGGCCTACGCCATTGCGGCCGAGCAGGCTCACGATCTCGCCCGCGCCGACGCGCAGGTGCACGCCATGCAGGATGTGGCTCTTGCCGTAATACGCGTGCAGGTCGCTGACTTCTAGCATGGCTGTAAGTCCTAAGCTCTCACCGCAGAGGACGCGGAGGACGCGGAGGATAAACCAGACCCGGCAGCGAGCAATACGCAATCGGCCATCGAGCGTAGGTGCGCCGTGCCCACCGTTCCGTCATTCCTCTTTTGCATTTCCTCTGCGTCCTCCGCGTCCTCTGCGGTTAGCGATTGCCTTAGAGCGTCTGCCCTAGTGCTCTTCGGTGCCCAGATAAGCTTCCTTGACCGCTTCGTTTGCGCGGATTTCTTCCGGCGTGCCCGTAGCGATGATCTCGCCGTAAACCAGCACCGAGATGCGATCCGCCAGGTCGAACACCACGCCCATGTCGTGCTCGACCATGACCAGGGTGCGCCCTTCCGTAACCTTGCGAATCAGGTCTACGGCTTCGTCGGTTTCACTGCGGCTCATCCCCGCGGTCGGTTCGTCGAGCAACACGACATTCGCACCACCGGCGATCGTCACGCCGATTTCGAGCGCGCGCTGTTCGGCGTAAGTCAGCACGCCGGCCATGCGCTCGCGGCGCTTGGTCATGCCGATCAGCTCGACGATGCCCTCGGTGCGCTCGCGCACGGATTCCAGCGCGTCGACGCGGTGCCAGAATGAATAGCGATAACCCTGCGACCACAGCACCGCGCAGCGCACGTTTTCATAGACCGACATGCGCGGGAAGATGTTCGTGATCTGGAAGCTGCGGGCCAGCCCCTTTCGATTGATGACCTCGGGTTCAAGGCCGGAAATGATTCCGCCATGCAGTTCGATGCGACCGGAACTCACGCCGAAGCGGCCACTGATCAGATTGAACAGCGTCGATTTGCCCGCGCCGTTCGGCCCGATGATCGCGTGGCGTTCGCCGGCTTCGATCGCCAGGTTGACGCCGTTGATGATGGCCGTGCGACCGAAACTCTTGCGCACGTCGTGGAGCTGCAGCGCGGGAGCGGCCATCAGATGACTCCCTGCCGCTGCATTTCGGGTGTGATGTCTTCCCAAGCCCGCGATACGAATTTTTTAGCACCGAACACCAGTACCAGGCCGATCGCCATGACCACGGCGGCGCCGACCCAGTAACCCGCCGACGTCGGATCGAGCTCCAATCCAAAATAGGAAAACGCCTTGCTCGAGGTTTCCTTGGCTTCGTAGTGATAAATCATTTCGATTAGCGCGAAGAACCCGGCCAGCATGACCGCCCCAGCGGCCGCGGACATGGCGTACGAGGGCAGCAGTCGTTTGGTCAGTCCGGCATTCCACACGGGCTTGTGCAAGGCGATGAGGTTGGCGATGCCGCCCGGCGAGAACATGATGATGACCAGGAAGAACAGGCCGAAGTACAGCAGCCAGGCTTGCGTGTAGTTGGACAGCGCGGATTGCAGGAGCGTCACCAGCACGGCGCCGATGATCGGCCCCCAGAAATGACCGATTCCGCCGATGAACGCCATCAGCACGACGTTGCCCGACGCAACCAGCCCGAGCGTTTCGGCGGTGACGATTTCGTAATTGATGGCCGCGAGGCCGCCGCCGATGCCGGCAAAGAAACTGGCAAGCGCCATCATGAACCAGCGCACGCGCGTCGGGTTGTAGCCGACGAATTTCGCGCGCTCGGGATTGTCGCGCACCGCGTTGGCCATGCGTCCGAGCGGCGTGCGCGTCAGCGCGAACATCGCGATCATCGTGACCAGGCACCAGCCGGCAATGAGATAGTAGACCTGTATTTGCGGTCCGTAAGTCAGGCCGAGGACGCCCTTGCCGACCTGGCGATTCGTGGAAATGCCGCCTTCGCCGCCGAAGAAAGTCGTGAACATCAACGCGCTCGCGGCCACCATCTCCGCGATGCCGAGCGAAATCATCGCGAACGGCGTGCCGGCCCGCCGCGTCGTCACGAAACCGAGCAGCAGCCCAAAGAGCAATCCCGCGACACCGCCGATCAGAGGAACCAGCGTGACCGGAAACCAGAACGTACCGGCACCGATGAAATTCAGTGCGTGCGCACAGAAGAACGCGCCGAGCCCGAAGTAGACGGCGTGACCGAAAGACAGCAGGCCGGTCTGGCCGAGCAGCATGTTGTACGACAACGCGAAGATCACGGCGATGCCCATCTGCGACAGCATGGACAACGCGAAGCTCTGTTTGAAAATAAGCGGAAGCCCGGCGAATACGAGCGCCACCGCAATCCAGAATGCAATCCGGCGCGTGCTCAGTACGCGGGTCATGACTGCGCTCCGGAGCTTCGATCGAACGTGGTGACAGGCGACACGCGCATCATCCCTCTCGCGTGCCCATGAGGCCGCGCGGCCGCACGATCAGCATCAGCACCATCAGTAAATAAGGCAGCACCGGTGCGGTCTGGGAGATCGAGATCGACCAGAAGCCGTGCCACAGTGAGGTCGGTGCGATGGCGATCCCGGCCTTTTCCAGAAGATCGAGCATCGAGTAGTCGAGCGCGACGGAAAACGTCTGTATCGCGCCGATGATCAGTGAGGCGAAGAAAGCGCCGGCGAGCGATCCCATGCCGCCGAACACGACGACCACGAACACGATGCTACCCACAGCGGTCGCCATGCCGGGCTCGGTGATAAATGCGTTCCCGCCGATCACGCCGGCCAGGCCCGCCAGTGCCGTACCGCCCGCGAACACCAGCATGAAGACACGCGGGACGTTGTGCCCCAGGGATTCCACCATGTCCGGATGTGACAGCGAAGCCTGGATCACCAGGCCGATGCGCGTGCGCGTCAGCACGAGGTACAGCGCCAGCAGCATGCCGACCGAGACGAGCATCATGAATCCGCGATAAGCCGGGTATTGCGTGGTGTAGAGCGTGAACAGCGTGAAATCGAGTTGCGAGGGAATCCGATAGTCCACCGGCGCGCGACCCCAGATCAGGTGCACGATCTCTTCGACCACATAAGCAAGACCGAAGGTGAACAGCAGTTCGGCGACGTGGCCGAACTTGTGCACGGTGCGCAGGCCGAAGCGCTCGGTCGCCGCACCGAGCAGGCCCACGAACAGCGGCGCGAGGATCAGCGCCGGCCAGAACCCGATGTACCCGCTGATCTGGTAGCCGAAGTACGCGCCCAGCATGTAGAAGCTGGCGTGAGCGAAATTCAGCACGCCCATCATGCTGAAGATCAGGGTCAGCCCCGATGACAGCATGAACAGCAGCAGTCCGTAGGACAGGCTGTTCAGCAGCGTGATGAGGAAGAATTCCATGTTCCAGGGGCTAGAGGCTAGGGACTAGGGGCTAGGGACTAGGGGCTAGGGGAAAGCGCAAAGGACCCGGGCTGCCGGAGCATGAGACACAGACGACATAAATTCAGGACTAGCGGGCGCGGCGCGCTCATCCCCTAGTCCCCAGCCCCTAGTCCCTAGCCCCTGCATTTGCATTTTCACGGCTTCTGAAACTTGCACGTCGTCGGCATCACGGTGTCCTTGCCCTCGATGCGCGCGTCGGTGCGGAAACCCAACCCGGACTTGTCGACGTCGAATTTGACGTCCTTGCCGTTGGCCTTGACCAGAGTCGAAACGTAGAGCGGCTGGATCAACTGGTGGTTGTCTGCCCGAAAATACACCGGACCGGAATCGTCCTCGAACTTCAGGTTTTCCAGCACCGGAACGACTTTCGCCGGATCGGCGCTGCCGGCCTTGTCGATGGCCAGCGCCAGTGCGTTGACGGACTCACGGACCGTCGAATAGTAGAGGTCGTCCTGCGCCTCGGGGTAACGCGCGCGATATTCGGCGTTGTGCTCGCCCGCAGCCTTGCCGCCGATGTTCGAGTGCCAGGTGGTGACCTGCTTGACGTGGCCGGCGCCGGCTTCGCCGAATGCCGTCACGGCGCCCGCCGCGCCGGTGTAGTACGTATAGAAGTCGACCTTGAGCCCGGCTTCCTTGTTGGCCTTGATCAGCAACGCGAGGTCGTTGCCCCAGTTTCCGGTAATGACCGAATCGGCCCCGGCCGCCTTGATTTTCGCGATATAGGGCGCGAAGTCCTTCACCTTGCCGAGCGGATGCAGGTCGTCGCCGACGATCTCGATGTCCGGTCGCTTCGCCGCCAGCATCGCTCGCGCCGCCTTCGACACCGCCTGCCCGAACGAGTAATCCTGGTTAATGAGATAGACCTTCTTGATGCTCTTCTGCGTGGCCATGTAAGTGGTCAGCGCCTGCATCTTCATGTCGCCGTCGGCGTCGAAGCGGAAGTGCCAGTAGTTGCACTTGTCGTTGGTCAGCGCCGGATCGACCGCCGCGTAGTTCAGGAAAATGACGCTGCGATCGGGATAACGTTCGTTGTGTTTCGCCACAGCATCGGACAGTGCCAGCGCCACGCTCGACCCATTGCCCTGCGCGATGTAGCGAATGCCCTGGTCGGCGGCCTGCTTGAATACAAGCTGCGCTTCCTGGGGGCTGGTCT
>JBDTTE010000167.1:0-8603 GCA_039930785.1 Betaproteobacteria bacterium
TAAATGTTCGAAACTGCCCTGATCGTGATCGACATGCAGCGCGATTACCTTGCGGGCGGGAAAGCTCCGCTGCCCGAAATGGATCGGGCGGTTGAGCGCGCCGCGGTATTGGTAACGATGTTTCGCGCTGGCAGCCTGCCCGTCATCCATGTAAGGCACATCGAGAAGGATCCGGCGGTCGACTTTCTGCGCGAAGGCACACCGGGCGTCGAAATTGACGAACGCGTCGCGCCGCAGGGCGAGGACATGCTCATCACCAAGCATTACCCGAACGCGTTCCGCGACACGACGCTCGAAAAAGTCCTGCACGTGCTGGGCGCGAAAGAACTGGTTTTCTGTGGGGCAATGAGCAATCTCTGCATCGATGCTTCTGTCCGCGCGGCTTGCGACCTCGGCTATCGCTGCGTGGTGGTCGAAGACGCCTGCGCCGCAAGCAATCTGACATTCCACGACTTCATCCCTGCCACGCAAGTCCACGGTGCATTCATGGCAGCGCTGGCATCCGCTTACGGCGAAGTAGTCGATCTCAATACCTTCCTGGCGAGGTTCACCGGCGATTGAACTTTTTCGTGCCGGAAAACCAAACCAACGTACGCTCCTCTTCCGGTCACGACCTCCATGAACATCAGCCCCCTTGCAGGCAAGACCGCTCCGGTAGCGAGCCTGGTCGACATACCCCGGCTTATTTCGGCCTACTACACGGAGATACCTGATCCGGCGGTGCCGGCCCAGCGTGTCGCGTTTGGTACGTCGGGGCATCGTGGGGCATCGCTGGCTACGAGTTTTAACGAGTGGCATGTGCTCGCCATCACCGAGGCGATCTGCCGCTATCGCAAAGGTAAAGGCATTACGGGCCCGTTGTTCCTGGGTATCGACACCCACGCGTTGTCCGTGCCGGCTGGTTCGAGTGCGCTCGAAGTACTCGCGGCGAATGGTGTGGAAGTGATGATATCCGCGGCGGACGAGTACACGCCTACACCCGCGATCTCGCACGCCATCATTACGTACAACCGTGGGCGCACGAGTGGACTGGCCGACGGCATCGTCGTCACCCCATCGCACAATCCGCCCGACAACGGCGGTTTCAAATACAACCCGCCAAACGGCGGCCCCGCGGACACCGACATCACGTCGTGGATGGAGGCAACCGCCAATGAGCTGTTACGCAACAAACTCGACGGCGTGCGGCGGATATCGCTCGCGAGCGCGCGGCGCGCGTCAACGACACACCGGCACGATTATGTCGACGCCTATGTGAGCGACCTCTCCAACGTGCTCGACATGGACGCGATCCGCGGAGCGAAGCTGCGCCTCGGCGTGGACCCGCTGGGTGGAGCGGGCGTGCATTACTGGGCGCGCATCGCCGAGAAGCATCGCCTCGACCTTACTGTCGTCGACGAAACGGTGGATCCGACTTTCCGTTTCATGCCGCTCGACTGGGACGGCAAGATTCGCATGGACCCTTCGTCGCAATACGCGATGCAGAATTTGCTGAAGCTCAAGGATCGTTTTGACATCGCGTTCGCCTGCGACACCGATCACGACCGCCATGGGGTCGTCACGCCGAGCGTGGGCCTGTTGCCGCCCAACCACTATCTTTCAGTCATGATCGACCATCTGTTCCGGCATCGCCCGCAATGGAATGCCGCGGCAGCCGTGGGCAAGACCGCGGTCAGCAGCGGGATGATCGATCGTGTCGCTGCCAAGGTCGGTCGAAAAGTCTACGAAGTCCCAGTCGGCTTCAAGTGGTTCGTCGATGGATTGTCCAGCGGATCGCTCGGCTTCGGCGGCGAGGAAAGCGCCGGTGCGTCTTTCCTGCGCATGAACGGTCAATCATGGACGACGGATAAGGACGGCATGGTGCCGGCGTTACTCTCCGCTGAAATCATGGCGCGCAGCGGACGCGACCCCGGTGAAATCTATGCTTCGTTCGAAAATGAACTGGGCAAGTCGTACTTCGATCGCGTCGACGCGCCAGCCACCACCGAACAGAAGAAACGCTTGTCGAAGCTGACGCCGCAGCAGATCAAATCAGCGGACCTTGCCGGTGAGCCGATCGTAAATAAACTCACCAATGCGCCGGGCAACGGCGCTTCGATCGGTGGATTGAAAGTCGTCGCCGCCAACGGCTGGTTCGCCGCGCGTCCTTCCGGCACCGAGGATATTTACAAAATCTACGCCGAGAGTTTCAAGGGCGAAGAGCACCTGCGTCGCATCCTGACTGAGGCGCAGTCGATCGTGGATACGGCAATCGGAACGCCCGGCGGCTGAACTCAATCGGATCATGCTTCGGGTCGGCATCATTTCGGATACCCATGGTCTTCTTCGGCCGGAAGCGAAAGCGTTCCTTCTTGGCTGCGATCACATCGTCCATGGTGGCGACA
This sequence comes from Betaproteobacteria bacterium, assembly GCA_039930785.1. GTDB lineage: Bacteria > Pseudomonadota > Gammaproteobacteria > Burkholderiales > JACQAP01 > JACQAP01. The sequence goes on from JBDTTE010000167.1 coordinate 2,385, forward strand.
TCACGGACGCCAGCGTTCTCGAAGAACTCTCGAAAATTGCGCCGGTCACCGCCGTGCGCGGAAACAACGACCGAGGCGCATGGGCAGAAAAAATACTTGAAACCGAGCTGGTCAGGATCGGTGATATCTACGTTTACGCAATCCACGATCTCGGCGATCTTGACATCGACCCTCGTGCGGCGGGCGTGCATGTCGTGGTTTCAGGTCATACGCATAAACCCTTTACACAGGAACGCGAAGGCGTCCTGTTCGTCAATCCTGGCAGCGCGGGACCGCGGCGCTTCAAACTGCCGATCTCGATAGCGGAACTCACCATCGAGGGAACGATGGTATCGGCCCGCACGGTCGAGCTGGAGGCAGGGGCCGGCGCCTGACTCCGGACGCACCGGCGTGCTTGCAGCGCGCGCACGGCAGAGGCACTATCCCGGCTGACTCTTCGATCGAGCAACACGGACAACCCCAATTCGCATGACCGATATCGTCAGCCTTCCGATTTCAAGCTGGGACGAGCCAGCCTCCCCGGAGGACCGGGCACGCGCCATCCATGAGCTTGAGCGCGGCAGTGTCTTGCTGTTTCCTGATCTGGATTTTCCACTGGAAGGCGGCGAGACCCGATTCCTGTCTCCCGAGGTGGTCGGGCAGCGCAAGAGCGTCAGCTTCGATCCTGCGAGCGGCGTTCTGCGGGGAACCAGCGTTGCCGGGGAAGAAGGCGAACGGCTGCACGCCATGATGAAGCGCTACGCCGAATCTAGCCGGAACCTGCTGCGCAACCTGCTGCCGCATTACAACGCCGGATTGCACCAGGCGCGCACGAGCTTCCGACCTGTCGAGATCGAGGGGCGGCCGACGTCGTGGCGCAAAGACGACACGCGCCTGCATGTCGACAGCTTTCCCGCCACGCCAACTCACGGGACACGCATCCTGCGCGTCTTCACCAACGTCAATCCGAACGGAAAAAGTCGTCGCTGGAGACTGGGCGAATCCTTCGAAGATGTCGCGCGACACTACCTGCCTTCGGTGCGGGGACCAATGCCCGGATCAAGTTTAGTCCTGGACTGGCTTCACATTACCAAGGAGAGACGCAGCGCCTACGACCACTACATGCTGAGGATTCACGATGGCATGAAGGCAAATCCGAAGTACCAGTCCGAAGTCGCGCAACGCGTAGTCGAGTTCGCGCCGGGCAGCACGTGGATCGTGTATACCGACCAGGTGTCGCATGCTGCCATGGTTGGCCAACATGCGTTCGAGCAAACGTTTCATCTGCCCATCGCCGCCATGCGGGATCCATCGCAATCCCCGCTTAGCGTACTCGAGCGCCTGCTCGACCGAAAGCTGGCGTAACGTCACGCGATTATCTGGCAAGTCCAGGCATCGGACCGAGAATGACTTGAGCCTGTGCTGCCCGAATTGCAGCAATCGTCTTCCGACGCACGTCATCAGAAAAGTGTTCGTCTGTCCTTACTGCCGCTCGGGATTGCTGGCGAATACGACGCTGCCGATTATTTTCGCGTGGCTGTCCTGGTCGCTCATGGATTTCGCGCTGCAGTCTTTCGTTTATTCCTATTTCGGTTATGAATGGTGGCCGGGCATCGTTACGCGAATTGCGGCGAGCGCGCTGATGGGGTTCACCCTCATCTGGGTAATATTTTCCGTGTTCGTCAAAGTGCGGGCCGCTCCTCAGTGATCCAGCCGGCCACGCCCAAGGAATTGGCGCGGCGGGTACACTGGCAAGGCTTGTAAAAAACAATCCATGGAGGACCTGACATGAAAGCCTTGCGTAACGTCATCTGCGGCCTGGCGCTCGCGACTTCGTTTGCGATAGCCGGTGTTGCGGCCGATCTCCCGACCGCCGCACCGGAGGACGTCGGATTCTCTTCGGAACGCCTCGCGCGCATCGCACCGGTCATCAAGGGCGAGATCGAAAAGGGGCAATATCCCGGCGCGGTGATGCTGGTGGCCCGCCACGGCAAAGTCATTTATTTCGAGAGCGTCGGCCAGCTCGACCCCGCGAGCGGCAAGCCAATGACGAAGGACGCGATCTTCCGTCTGTATTCCATGACCAAGCCGTACACCTCAGTGGCGATCATGATGCTGATGGAGGAAGGGAAGCTGCGGGTCAGCGATTCCGTTTCGAAATTCCTCCCGGCGCTCGCCAATTTGCAGGTCAGCGTGCCCGCAACGGATCCGTACACCGGCGCGACCAAGTATGTGACCGTGCCAGCCGACCGCGAAGTCAACATCCAGGATCTGCTGCGCCATACGTCCGGATTCGTCTATGGAGGGTTCACCTCGAACCCGAAGGTCAAGGAGTTATACGCGAAGGAGGGCGTGGACTGGAAGGACGTGATGCCGGCTGAGCAGGTCGAGCGCCTGGCGAAAGTACCGCTGGCTCATCAGCCGGGCACGACGTTCGAATACGGTCTGTCGGTGGATGTTCTCGGTCGTATCGTCGAAGCGATTTCCGGCAAATCCCTTGGCGCATTCCTGCAAGAGCGCGTGTTCGGGCCGCTCGGCATGACGGACTCCGCGTTTATCGTGTCGCAGGACAAGCTGGGTCGTCTCGCGCAGCCTTTTGCAACCGATCCCGCGACCAACACACCGATTGCCCTGCTCGACGTGACGGTTGCGCAAAAGAATGATGCCGGCGGTGCTGGTAGCGTGGGGACCGCGGCGGACTACGCCCGCTTCCTGCAGATGATGATCAACGGCGGCGAGCTCGACGGCGTGCGCCTGCTGAGCCCGACGACGGTGCGCTATATGACCGCCGACCACCTGGGTCCCGACGCGAAGTTTTCGGGCGTGACGACCCTGCCGCCCGGGACGGGGTTCGGACTGGGTTTCGCCGTCAGGCGGGAGACGGGGCGATTCGAAGTCAGCGGTAACGCGGGCGAGTACTTCTGGGCTGGCGCGGCAGGCACTGGATTTTATGTCGACCCGAAGGACGACATCGTCGTCGTATGGATGACGCAGGGCCAGCCGGGCATGGCGAGGCGTTACGACCGCTACCTGTTCAAGCAGATGGTGTATCAGGCGATCGTCGAATAAAAGCGGCTGCCCGAGAAATAGAACGCCGACCCCGCGTCGGCGTTTTTATGTATGTTCACCGCCTAGGGTTGATGAGGTTCCTTTCATCGCCCGTCGCCCGTCGCCCATCGCCCATCACTCCGAAGGAGCACCGTTTGTATTTTTCCCGGGGAAGGTCTAAATTGCGCCGGCATGACAGCTGAATGCTCTGTTTTCCAACGAGAACGCTCGATTGACGTTTCCGGGATCACTCTGGATTCGGCAGGCTGTCGACTTTCCAGACGGCAGCCACTACGAGCGCTTGCGACCGGGTCATCCTGTGTGGTTCCACAATTACGCAAGGAGAGCGCAATGGATTTCCTCTGGTTCCTGATCGTCGGGCTGATCGCCGGCTGGCTGGCAGGCATGCTCGTCAAAGGCGGTGGCTTTGGACTTTTCGGTGATCTTGTTGTCGGCGTCATTGGCGCCTTTATCGGCGGCTACCTGTTCAGCCTCTTTGGCGCTTCCGCGGGTGGCGGTCTGATCGGCAGCATCGTGGTCGCAACCGTGGGAGCGGTACTGCTGCTTATCGTTGTCCGGGCGATCAAGCGAAAGAAATAACCGTTCAAGTAGTGATCAGGCGGACGGCCTGGCAAGCCGCCGCCTGAAACAATCCCATTGCCGGTTAAGCGCTCTGTTGGTGGCCCACACGTCACCGGCGACAGACTTCAGGCCAACCCCAGATACTGAATCTCCATTGTTTCCCGCCAAGGTAGTGTTGAGAGACCGACCCGCCACGCGGTCGGTGATCGCCGCCTGCCGAAACTGATCTCGAAATCCAGCGTCTCGCGGAGGATTTGTCCGTTCTTGCCTTCGAGAAAATTATCCAGACTGGACGCAACAGGCAGCTGCGCGGCGCGCGGACGCACCAGCATCAGGTATTCGCCGGCCGATAGCAGCATCGTCAACGGATCGTCGCCCAGTTTCACTGCGGCGGTTTTTCCCTTGCTGGCGGGCAGCCGCTCCCAGATTTCGAAGTACTCTGCCTCCACGCCATATTCGAGCACACGGTCCGGTCCGTCGAACTCCATGCGGCCGATGTCGTTGGCCCCGCTTGGCGGCTGCAGATCGTAGCGACGCAGCCAGCGGCAGATGTCTTCATCGACGACGGTCGTGCCGCAGAATCCCTGCTGTTTCGCCAGTTCCATCAGCTCAGGTCGGGTCAATTGATCGAGGCTGGTCTTCTCGGACAGATCGGGACGCGTGATGGGAACGCGCACGTCTGCGTGCCACGATTGCGTCTGCATCCAGTACACCTGCGTGGTGGTGTCTTCCTTCGTCGGCGTGCGCAACAATGTACGCTTCCAGACGCCTAGATACGCGGCTGGCACCGATGTAGTGGTATTGAGTTCACTCATCATCTTTAAAAATATACGTCTCGACGCAAAGACGCAAAGGTCGCAAAGGACGCAGAGAAAGACGATCAGTAGCGTGAACAAAATCGCCAGACCCAGCAGACATCACCCGCCGGTTTTGAATCACTTGCGGTTTCCTTTGCGTCCTTTGCGACCTTTGCGCCTTTGCGTCGAGGTGTAATCGCTCATTCGTGAAACGCCGGAAAATGCCGCAGGCCGCGATAGAAACCCATATCGTGATTCGGCCACAGCTGCGCGCCTTCTTCGCTCGCGACGCGCTTGAGCTTGCGGATACTTTCGACCGCGAGCGACTCCTTTTCGCGCCAGCACAATCCCGGCGCGATCTCTTCGTCGAGATTCTCCATGAGGTCGGCGGCGTCGCCGCATAGCAGGACCGGCGGCCCCTTCGGTAATTCGATGAGCAGCGACATGTGTCCAGCCGTATGACCCGGAGTCGAAATCGCGCGCAAACCTGGGAGGAGGTCGTATTCGCCATCCATGACCTTCCAGCGATAATCGCCGGCGAAGTCATCGGAAAAATAGCCAGCGTCCTCCCGAGCTCGTGCAGAGACCAGCTCATCTCGCTGCACGTGTATTTCGCATCCGGCTACATCACAGAGACCACCCGCGTGATCGAAATGGAGATGCCCCAGAAAGACCGCGTCGATGTCCGCTGCCGCAATACCTAAACGGGAAAACCACGCGGGCAGGCGCTGGTCTTCGAGCATGTCGGGTGCGCCGAAGGGGAAGACCGTGGGGTCATACCACTTGCCGCGTTTGTCCGGATCGGCAATTTTCGAGTAGTCGCAGCCTACGTCGTAAAGAACGCGCCCTTGCGTAGTTTCGATCAGATACGCGAGGATCGGCGCTTCGATCATGGTGCCGGCGCCGCGATTGCGCGTGGAAAGCGTCTTCTCGTAGCGATGCGTGGCGGTCAGCAGCGGCCACAGTTTGCGCACGGTGGTCACGCGACTGTTCCGGTCGAAAGCACCGCGCGGATCTGCTCGGTCGTCGCGGAGACGCCGAAGATGCCGCCTTCGACGGCGATCATGCGCAGCGCGGCCCAGTGCAGATCGTCGTAGCCGGATGCACAGGCATCGCCAACCGTGATGCAGCGATAGCCGCGATCCACCGCGTCGCGCAATGTCGAACTTACGCAAACCTCGGTGGTGATGCCGCTCAACAGCAGCGTATCGATGCCGCGTACCCGCAGGCGATGATCCAGGTCGGTATGCGCAAAAGCGCTATAGCCCGGTTTGTCGATGACAATCTCACCGACGAAAGGCCGCAGCGTGTCGATGAAGTCGTGACCGGGTTCGCCGCGCACGAGCAGGCGACCGAGCGGACCGCGGCTGCCGATCTCTGCGCCAGCCGCACTGCTGCGCGCGAGCTTGTAGGACGGACAGTCGGACAGGTCGGGGACATGTCCTTCGCGGGTGTGCACGATCATCAATCCGGCGGCGCGCGCACTGTCCAGCAACATGCTCACGGTTGGGACGATGGCCTGGAGCGGTGAGATGTCGAGACCCGCCGCCGCCGCGTAGCCTTCGGATTCGAGGAAGTCACGCTGCATGTCGATGACCAGCAGCGCTGTTCGGCCGGTGTCCAGATTCGCCAGAAGATTCACAGCTCTACACCCAACGCAGAGGCGCGGAGAAAGACAAGAGAACGCAGAGAAGAAGAAAATGCGTTAGCGACACCGCAACAGTATTGGAGTTGGCCGGCACTCAATCTCGCGCGTTCCGCCATATGGTCCGCCACAATAAATGAACTGTTCATCTGTTTTGTTTCCTCCGCG
>JBDTTE010000168.1:0-8578 GCA_039930785.1 Betaproteobacteria bacterium
TCGCCTTCGGGCTGGTGACGCCGCCCTACGGCCTGTGCCTCATGATCGCGTGCGCGCTGGGCAAGATCACGGTTCGCGACGCATTAAAGGACGTCCTGATCCTGCTGGTGCCGATGCTGGGCGTCCTGGTGTTTGTTATTCTCTTTCCCGATGCCATCCTGGCCTTGCCGCGGTGGTTGATGCCGAATCTCGTGAAGTGAAAGGTCGCAGATGTTGGAAGTGACCCGAACCGGTTTGACCATGGGTGCGGAGGTAACGGGACTCGATCTTGCCCGACCTTTGGCCGACGCGGATTTCGGTGAACTGCGCGAAGCATTGCACCGCCATCATGTGATAACGCTTCGGGGACAGACGTTGCAGCCGCGGCAGTTTCACGCGTTCGCAAGCCGCTTCGGACCGACGGAACCCCATCTGCTCGACCAGTACCACCATCCCGAAATCGCGGACATCCTGATCCTGTCGAACGTGGTGAAAGATGGCAAGCCACTCGGCCTGTCCGACGGCGGCACGTACTGGCACAGCGACTATTCTTATCTGACGATTCCCGCGAGAGCCACGGTGCTGTATTCCATCGAGGTGCCGCAGGTCGGCGGCGATACGTTGTTCGCCGACCAGGAGCAGGCGTACGCGGACCTGCCCGATGCCATGAAGAAACGCATCGACGGCATGGTCACTCTCAACGTGTATGGCAATCGCGACGACCTCGACCTGAGTTCGCGTACTTCGGCGCCGCCGCCGACGCAGGAGCAGAAGGACAAGCGCGGCGCGACCCTCATCCGCCATCCGCTGGTGCGGCGCCATCCCTACAGCGGGCGCCAGGCGTTGTACTCAGTTTCCGGCACCGCCTATGCAATCGAGGGCATGCCGGAAGACGAGGGCCTCGCGCTGCTACGTGAATTGGCTGCGCATTCGACGCAACCGAAGTATCAGCACAGCGTTCGTTACGGTATCGGCGACCTCGTGATCTGGGATAACGCCTCCGTGCTGCATTCTGCGACCCTGACTGATCCGTCGCACCCGCGCACCTTGTATCGCGTTACGACCAAGGAAACGCAGCGCCCGTCTGCCGGATGAGCGGTCTGCTTAACGCGAACTTCGTCGCGTTTCTGCTTCTGGCCATGTTGCCGATAGGCGCCGCGATGGGCGCGGACTATCCGGCGCCAGTGCACGGCGATTTTGTCATTCGCGATTTTCATTTTGCCGATGGAGAAGCGCTGCCCGAACTCAAGCTGCACTACTTCACGCTGGGCACGCCGGAGCGGAATGCGCAGGGGCACATCACCAATGCGGTACTGCTTTTGCACGGCACGGGCGGCAGCGGTACCAGCTTCCTGACGGATAGCCTTGCCGGCGAGTTGTTCGGCAAAGGCCAGCCGCTGGACGCGACGCACTGGTACATCATCGCTCCGGATTCCATCGGCCATGGCCGGTCGAGCCGCCCCAGCGAAGGGCTGCGCGCGAAGTTTCCACACTATGGCTACGCGGACATGGTCGAAGCCCAATACCGGTTGATGACCGCCGGCCTCGGCATCGAGCGCCTGCGCGCCGCCATCGGCACGTCGATGGGTTGCATGCACGCGTGGCAGTGGGCGACAGCGCATCCCGATTCCATGGAAGCGGTCATGCCGATCGCTTGCTTTCCGACGCAAGTGGCCGGGCGCAACCGCATGGAGCGACGCCTGATCGTCGACGCGATCCGCAACGATCCGGAGTGGAAGGGCGGTGACTACGAAAAGCAGCCGCAGGGGTTGACGACCGCGTTACGCCTGATCGCAATGAGTGCTGGCAGTGTGAAACAACTGTACGCGCAGGCGCCGACGCAGGAAGCGACCGACCGTCTCCTCGATCGCATGGTCGAGCAGCGCATGAAGAACGCCGACGCCAATGATCTCCTGTATGCGTGGGATGCTTCGCGCGACTATGACCCCGAGGCGAAGCTACCGAATATTCGTGCGACTGTGCTGGCAGTCAATTTCGCGGACGACGAGCGCAACACGGCGGGGCTGGGAATCATGGAGCGCACCATGGCACGCGTGCCACATGGCCGGTTCGTGCTGGTGCCGGAGAGCGAACGTACGCGCGGTCATGCCAGCCTCAACAATGCCGCGCTGTGGAAGGAATACCTGGTCGAGCTTCTGGAGCGACCCGGACGTTAAGGCCGACTAAACCGTACATCTCGACGCAAAGGCGCGGAGGACGCAAAGAACGCAAAGGAAAGAAAAACGGTCAGCGGATTTATCGGTAAGTAAATTGGCATCCTGCGATGCGCGGACGTTCAACTTCACCGTTCACCCGCTGTCTTCCTTTGCGTCCTTTCTTGATCTTCTTCGCGCCCTTTGCGTCAACGAACTTGACCTTGTGCTACAGCGGTTTGCTGGGATCGATCAGCGTGCGCCACATGTGCGCGGTCGCGCTGGCGTCATTGCCCAGCCCTTCCTTGGGCTGCTTGAAGTGCCGGCCGATGATGTCGGTGAACGGCTCGATCGACCACGCCACTGCTTTATCGAACGCGTAGTCGTCGCACATCGTGATATGACGCGACGTCATGTACCACTTGTGGTTGCGGGCGTAGTCATGCGCGGCTTTGATGTACTCGGGCGGTTTGTAGTCTTCGCCGAACATCGTGATGTACATTTTTGGATATTCGTAGCCGACCGATTCGTCCGCGAAGTAGCGCAGTGCCTGGTGATAGCGGATGGACCACGAGATCTTTTCCGATACGTAGGGCTCGACGAGTTGTGCGCCCCACCAGCCGTGGTCGGGCCGTATGACGGCGAGGCCGACGTCGTGAAGTAGACAGGCGAGGATGGTTTCCTCGTCCATGCCGGCCTTCATCGCCTGCATCGCTGTCTGCACACAGTGCGGCGCCGCCGCAGTGGGCAGGCCGAATTTCGGGGTATTCAGCCGCAGGTTGAAAATATCCGCCAGCGTTGGCTTCGCGGTCATCGGCACGTCCGGCGTGGCCGGGCGGATGCGCGCGAACGCGCTCCCGATGTCCATCAGGTCCTTCTGGCGTTTAACGCTGAGTTCTTCATTGGGAGTCATGGGTCACCTCATCCGAAACATGCACGAACAACGCCGCCGTCGACCCGCAGCGCCGCGCCATTGGTCGCGGACGACAGGGGGCTGCACACGTAAGCGATCATGGTAGCAACTTCGTCCACGGTGGCATAACGCTTGAGCAGTGAGCTCGGCCGCACCTTCTCGAAAAATTCTTTTTCAAATTCCGCAAACGGTTTGCCGCCTGAGCGCTTGGCGATCGCCGCTTTGTTGCCGTCCGACAAGGTCGGCCCGGGCAATACGGAATTGACGGTGACGCCGGTACCGACGCAGGTTTCCGCCAGCCCGCGCGAAATGGCCAGTTGCGCGGTCTTCGTCATGCCGTAGTGGATCATATTGTCGGGAATCTGGATGCCGCTTTCGCTGCTGATGAATACGATGCGGCCCCAGTCGCGTTGCTTCATGCCGGCAATATAGGCGCGGGAAAGGCGCACGCCACTCATGACGTTGATGTCGAAGAAGCGCTGCCATTCGGCATCGTCGATGTCCTCGAACAGCTTGCGCTCGAAAATGCCGAGGTTGTTGACCAGGATGTCGACAGCGGGGAAGCGTTTCACCAGATCGTTGGTGGGGGCGGCCTGCGAAAGGTCTCCAGCGAATCCGTCGAGTTTGGCTTTCGGCGTCGCCGCGCGAATGCGATCGACTGCGTCCTTCACGGCGGCTTCGGTGCGCCCGTTGATGATGACTTTCGCACCTTCGGCCGCGAGCAGGGCCGCGGTGGCGAAACCGATGCCCTTGGTCGATCCGGAAATCAATGCCGATTTGTCCTGCAGCTTCAGATCCATTTTTTTGGAATCCTCCAATTAGAACGACAAAGCAGAATCTCACCGCAAAGACGCAAAGGATTCACTTCAATACCCCCTTGAGGGGTACGCAAAGGGGTCGCAAAGGAAGGCGAAAGAAAAACCGGAGAATTCGTGGCGGATTTTAATCGACAAGTGCTGAACCCTGCCGATTTACCAATCCCGGTCCGGTATTGCGATCCTTTTTTTTGTTCTGTCCTTTGCGCAACCTTGGCGTACCCCTCAAGGGGGTATTGAAGTGAATCCTTTGCGCCTTTGCGGTGAAAGTTGATTTGCCCGCTCTAGTTTTTAAGATGCTGGTCGAACCACTCGATCGCCAGCCGCGTGGCTTCGTCCCGTGCTTCGCCATAGACGCCGTAGTGGGCGATGCCCGGAATCACGACGTACTTTTTCGGTTCGGCCGCCCGCTCGAAGGCCAGCTGCGGATGCTGTCGATTGTCGAACAGCTCCTCGCGTTCCGCCGCGATGAACAGTGCAGCGCAATTGCGCAAGGATGCAACCTCGTCAATGGGTGCGTACAGCAGAAATTTTTCACGCAGGGGCGCACCGGTGAGGTTGCCGATCTCGTGTATTCCCGGAGGCGGAAACCCAAGCTCGCCTCGTGCGCGTCGCGTCGCATCGCTGTAACTTTTCTGAAGGGCGTCCGCCGGCGCGCTGGCAACCGGTTGCCCCATGTACCCCACCTGGCTCACCAGCGCGCGCACGCGTGGATCGTGCGCGGCGACATGGACGACGAGCCCGCCGGAAAAGCTGGTGCCCCAGAGACCCACGCGGGTCTTGTCGATCGCGCTCTCGCCCATCGCCCAGTGCACCGCGTTCTGCAAATCCATCGCCTGATCGAGCGGGTCCACCACTTCACGCAGTTCGCGCATCGATCCGGTGAACGTGCCATCCGCGCTTTTTTCAGACGCAGCAGGCGCGGCCTGCATCACGCGCGACTGGCTTTTCCCCCAGCCGCGATAGTCGAAGGCGACGACGAAATAGCCTGCTTGCGCGAATGCCGTCGCTTGCGGGCGCAGCATGGCCGCGGTGCCGCCCCAGCCGTGGGACATGATGATCGCGGGCATCGGCGCCGTCGCGGTCGCGGGATAGTAAAGATCGGCATTCAGGCGCACGCCTTCGCTGATGATGACGGCGTGTCGCTCCGCGACTTCCGCCGCGTGCGCCTGGCCGAGCCATCCGGCGATTAGCATCCAGGCGAGAAACCGGGCGGCGCGATTCAGGATTGTCATGGGCTTGGGTTGCAACAGATCGCCAGAAGGCGGGGTGACGTCGACGACGGATTGTGCCGCTGCCTGGATGGCGGTTAAGTTCGCTCGCTCGAGAGGCGTTCCGTTACGGTGTTTCTTGGGAAGCGTCAGTCCGGATCGCCCGAGTCGTCGGACCAGCGACGTCTGGGCCCCGCGTAACCCGATTCGGCGTTCTCGTCATCCTCTTCGCCGTCGCCGTCGAATTTTTCCATTTCCTTGAGCAGGGACTGCAGGCGCTTTTCCGCGGCCGTCTCCCGCGCAGGCTCGCCGTTCAGTTGCTCGACCAGGTTCGCGGCGCTGGAATAATCCTTCTTCGTCTTGATGGGGCGTGCCGCCCCATTTGGCTTGCTCGCGCTAGCTCGCGTCATGTCGACCTCTTTGCAAGGGTGACCACCCTAGTGTTCCGCCGATTGCCGACGATATGCCAACGCGTTCACTCATCCTGAATTGGACCCATCCACTCCATCCAAAGCTAGTGTACCGCAGGAAATCTGCGACGTTTTTTAAGGGGCGACGCTCGATTGCGTCGGTCGGCGCCGCGCGAATATTTTTAAAGGGCATTTGAAGTGCGCAACGCTCTATGCAGGTCGCATGGCCGTGATCGAGACCGCTTGCCACGTTTCACGCTACTTCGACACAGGCTGCTCCATCACATTGAGTAGTGGGGAGTCGCGCGGCCGACTGGTCTTAAACGCCTTCTTCAGACACCGTTCCAGCTGTTCCGGCCAGACACGTCTGGCAAGCCCCAGCGACTTCGATGGGAACAATTGTGCCGCGCCACGTCGCGTAGACGTGGGACTTCACTCCCATGATTTACTGTGAACGGTCGCGATCTCCGTGATTCGACGCGCTTTTCCGAATCGAGACAATATGGCTCGTTAATTGCATAATTGAGCGGTCTACAGTGCAAAGAACACAAGCGAGAGGGCAGGGTCCGGGGCGATGCTTGCTACCCCTCCGCGAGACACTCGACATTTTTCAATGGGAGAATTTAGTGAAAAAAGCCCAGGGCTTCACCCTGATTGAACTGGTGGTGGTTATTACGGTTATCGGCATTCTCGCGGCGGTGGCGTTACCCCGCTTCGTGAGCATGCAAAGGGATGCGCGCATTGCCAAGTTGAATGCTGCACGTGGTGCGGTGGGCGCTTCGGCTGCCCTGATCCATGCGGTGTTTCTCGCGCGAGGTAGCGTCGCCGATACGGTGGCATGCCCGGGCGGCGGCACCGCTACCAACACGACGAACATCTGCACGGAATCGGGATTGGTCACGATCGCCTTCGGCTATCCGACGACTGCGCTGGGCGGAATACTTTCGTCTTCGGGCCTGACGTCCGCCTTTCCTGCGACTGCGGTCGCTTTGACCGCGGAAGGTTTTGGCACCGCCGCTGTGGGCGCAGGCGTATCGATCCAGGTTCTAGGCGGAACGGCGCCCGCGACTTGCAATTTCGTATACACGCCGCCTGCCGCTGCTGGTGCCGCCGCGACGATAGCTGCTCCGGTTACTACTGGCTGTTGATTGCAGGCATTTCGATTTAAAAAAACGGCGCCCGCAGGCGCCGTTTCTATTTGGTAGTTGTGCCAGTCAATTCGCGCGCGGCTTGTCGCCCGCACTCGCCGTATGTGCGGCACCGCGGGCCTGCGCGCGTGCCCGATCTTCTTCCGTGGCAGCGCGATAGCGGAACCACCCCACATTCATTTCTTCCCACGTTTGGTCGCCCCAACGCACGGTTTTGTTCGGGTCGGGATTCGCGGGATTCTGCGCGGAGTTGTCCCACGTCATGTCCATGACTACGCGCGTGCCGGCGGGAATGAACTTCGACGGGTTCAGCACGTAGAGCGGTTGCCAGTTGAAATCGTACTTCGGCACCGATAGCAGAACTTCTTCGCGTCCGTCGGGGTAATGTGCCGTGAACCTGGCTGCGCTGCCCCGCAAATGCGCGTGTGGCAGCAGGCTGTAGAGCATCACGTCGCGATCGAATGTTTCTTCGAGACTTCGCGAATACGCCTTTGCGTTGGCGGGAATTGCGAGCGATGCGTCGTAAATGATGGACATCACGAGCTGATGTTTCGGCGGTTTGTCGTAGAAATACAAACCAAGCCGCGTGATATCGGAAGTGGCCTTGCCGTTTGGCGTGTAGTGCATCTGGAACTGGAAGCGCGCTTCCTTGTGCAGCAGGATGCCGGTGTCGGGCGGATACTGCGCGGCGTTCTTGCCAGGCGCGTAGCCTCCCAGTTCGCCCATCTGTCCGCGGATCGCATGGCGGTCGCCGCTGCCCGGATCGTCGATGCCGGCGAGCACGTGATGCACGACCGACCGGTTGCCCGGAATAATTTCCATGGCGCGGATCCAGACGTCGCGGCCGAGCGGATTGGCGGCGTGCGGATACTGGTAGGTGATGACGCCGGTCGCAGGCACGCTGAAGGCGGGGACTTCCACGATGAGGTCGGGTTTTCCGAGTGACCAGTCGGACCAGGATTTATCCTGGCTCGCCAGCGGGTCCGATCCACCGCCGCGCGGCGCGCCTGCCTCGATCCAGTGCACCAGGTCCTTGGTTTCCTCGTTGGACATCGAGCGCGCGCCTACGAAGCTGCCGTAATGCGGGTCGGCGTGCCACGGCGGCATGCGTTTCGTACGCACCACTTCGCGAATCATCGGGCCGAATCCGCGCACGATGTCGTAGTTCGTCATTGCCCACGGTGCAACGCCGCCTTCGCGATGACACGCCACGCATTTGTCGACGAGGAGCGGCGCGATGCGCTCGGTGTACGAGATCTTTGCATGCGCTTCGTGCTTTGCCCGCTCCGGAAAATCGACGAGGCAACCGAGGGACTCGACCGTCGCGGTAGTAACCGGTTTGCCCGCGAGAAGGGCATCGAGCGCGTCGGCGAGATAGGGGTTCTTCGCCTGCGGACGTTCCGCGCCGTAGGACAGGCGATCGTCCAGCGGTCCGCGGTAGACCAGCTTCCAGCCTTTGGGATCGATCACGAAAAAATCCGCCGTGCGCGTGACGCCGAGGGATTCACCGATCAACTGCGTTTCATCGATCAGCACTGGCAGGTCGTTGCTGAATTCGGCGGTCTCTTTTACGACGGACTCGCGATCATCCTGCAGGTTGGAATCGATCAGCAAAAACTCGACGCCTTTTGCGCGGTACGCGTCGCGGAGTTCCTTTAGCCGCGGCGTGCTTTTTTGCACGATGCCGCAGCCGTTGCCGTACGTCATCAGCACGACTGCCTTCGCGTCGGAAAGGTAATACAGCTCGTGGGACGCATCCTTCTGGTCGATCAGGCGAAAATTGTCGACACGATCGCCGGGCTGGAGGGCGAGTGCCGGGCCTGCAAACAGGAGGAGGACCACGCTGATCGCGAGCATTCGTGAAAGGGATTTCATGCAGCCTCCGGTGAGCTGGGTACGTCCGACGCATGATACGCCCCCCTCTCCCCGGCCCTCTGCTGCGCTTCAAG
>JBDTTE010000169.1:0-8570 GCA_039930785.1 Betaproteobacteria bacterium
TCAATACCATCTGGCGGGTCAAGCGGCCGCGCTCACTGATCCAGCGCGTGCTGATTTACTGGTCGGTGCTGACGATCGGCCCGATCCTGATCGGCGGCAGCCTGTCGCTGACCTCGTGGCTGGTTTCCCAGTCTCTGGGCGTGGGCAAGCAGGCGCCGGAGTTCGTCGTCGCCGTGCTGCGGCTCGGTCCGCTGTTCCTGACCTCGCTGGCGTTTGCATTTCTCTATCGCACCGTGCCGAATCGCCAGGTCACGGTGCTCGACGCGCTGGTGGGTGGCGTGATCGCCGCGTTTGCGTTTGAGGCCATGAAAATTGTCTTCGGACATTTCATTTCCAATTTTGGCAGCTACAAACTCGTATACGGCACGTTCGCCACCCTGCCGATCGTATTGATGTGGATCTTCATGTCCTGGATCGTGATCGTGTTTGCCGCCGTCATCACGGCGGTGCTGCCTTACTGGCGGAGCGGTGGCGTCATGCTTACCCAGGCGCCGGGTACGCCGTTCGTTTCCGCCGTGGAAATCCTGAAGCTGCTGTACCGTGCCTATCTAGATGGCCGCGTGCTCAACCTGCTGCAATTGCGCACGGCGCTGAAACTCTCGTGGGAAGAGTCCGAGGCCATACTCGACAAACTCGTGGCCGCCGGGTGGGTGGCCAAGCTGCAGGGCAACGGGTGGGTGCTGGCGCGCGACGCAGGCGGCATACCGGTCAGGGAAATTTTCAGGCTATTCGTAATCGGGCGCGATGCCGGTTACGCCAGCGAGGACAGCGCCATCCGAAAGCTGGTTTCCAACGTATCGTCGACCATGGAAGGTGAACTCGATTTCAGCCTGCGCGAATTATTTTCGCCTTCCAGCAATGTGCGCAGCGCACGTATCGCCTGAGGGAAAAGTCAGTGAAAAACCTGTTTCGTTGTTTTCTGGTCGCGGCGATGCTGGCGAGCGGCGTTGCCGCGGCGGCCGAATCCTTCGCCCTCAAGGATGTCGAGGGCAAAGTCCACCGCCTGGCGGATTATCGAGGCCAGTGGCTCATCGTCAATTTCTGGGCGACGTGGTGTCCTCCTTGCCTGGAGGAAATTCCCGACCTCATTGCAGTCAAGGACGCTCGGGTCGATGTCCAGATTCTCGGTGTCGCGATGGAGTTTCAGGACGCGAAGCAGGTCATGCAGTTCGCCGACGGCATGTTCGTGAACTACCCGATCGTGCTGGGAGACAAGAAAACTGCGGATAGCATCGGACCGGTCGAAGGGCTCCCGACGACCTTCATTTATGACCCGCAGGGCAAGCTGGTGAAGCGGCAGGCGGGAAAAATCTCGCGCAAGCAGATCGAAGCATTGATCGGCTTCCCGAAGAAAACCGCCGACGCTCAGCCTTCGCCGCGATAGTTTGTCGGCGTGATGATGATGCTGGGGCGCCCTTGTCCCTGCACCTGCCCGTACTCCCAGTTCTTCGACCACGCGCGCATCACCAGGTCGGAATAGCGCGATTTGCCCAGGCTTCCGTTGTAGCGCGCCAGCGCGCGCGGCATGTCTCCGCGTTCGATATCCAGGTAGTGGCGCAGGATCGTGCAGCCATAGCGCAGGTTGGCACGCAGGCTGAACAGGTTCTGGCCCGGCTCACCCAATAATTTCGGCCAGAACGGCATGACTTGCATGTAGCCGCGCGCGCCTGCTTTCGATACCGCGTACTTGCGGAACTTGCTTTCCACCTGCATGACGCCCAATACCAGCTGCGGATCCAGTCCTGCGCGTGTTGCTTCGTATTGCACCGTGACCAGCAGATCGCGACGCGTATTCTCGTCGTCGATGTATTTTTCCATGCGCCGCGACATGTCCGCGATCCACGCAGCACCTTGCGTATCGGAGGCGAACGTCAGACGCGGGCTTGCGCGATCGGCGACCGCCTGGTGGAGCGCGGCTTGCACGCTTGCGGCCAACTGTTCGTACTTCTGTTCGCCCGCATGGCAGGGACCGCCGGTCAGCAGTGCCGCGGAAACAACAATTCCGACGAAGTGCCTGCGGGTCACTTGTGCGCGCATCACTCGCAGGCCGCTTTCAGGTGCGCCGCGATCTTTTGTAGTTCGATCGGCGTGGCCGCCGTGTCGGTGCGGGCCTGGTATTCAATCTTGCCTTCCTTCAGTCCGCGCTCGCCGATGGTCACGCGATGCGGCACGCCAATCAGTTCCAGGTCGGCGAACATGACGCCGGGGCGTTCATCACGATCGTCGAGCAGAACGTCGATGCCGGCATTCACGAGCTCCTCGTGCAACTGGTCGGCGAATGCCTTGACCTCCGCGTTTTTGCGATATCCGATCGGCGCAATGGCTACTTGAAATGGCGCCATGGGTGCCGGCCATATGATGCCTTTGGCGTCGTTACCCTGTTCGATGGCAGCCGCGACGATGCGCGAAACGCCGATGCCGTAGCAACCCATCTCCAGCAACTGTGCCTTGCCGCCTTCGTCGAGATACGTCGCCTTCATCGCTTCGGAGTATTTGCTGCGTAACTGGAAAATGTGGCCGACTTCGATGCCGCGGCAGATTTCGAGCGTTCCCTTGGCGTCGGGCGAAGGATCGCCGGCGACCGCGTTGCGGATGTCGGCGACGATGCCGGGTTCGGGAAGATCGCGCCCGAAGTTCACACCGGTCAAATGGAATCCCGCTTCGTTGGCGCCGCAAACGAAATCGCTCATCGCAGCGACCGAGCGATCTGCGACGACCATGATCTCCGCGGGAATGCCCACGGGCCCGATATAGCCGGGGCGGCAACCGATGCGCGCCTCGATTTCCTTGTCGGTCGCGAAGCGGAATGCACCCACTGCCGGCAGCTTGGACGCCTTGATCTCGTTCAGGTGATGGTCGCCGCGTATCAGCAACATCAGCATGGTGTCCTCGCGCATGATCGCCAGCGCTTTCACGGATTGCGACAGCGGCAACTTGAGCAGTGCGGTGACATCTTCGCAGGTCGTTTTCCCGGGAGTCGGCACTTTCTGCATTTGCTGCGAGGCCGCGGACCGTGCCTTTGCCGGTGCCACGGCTTCGGCGAGTTCGACGTTCGCGGCGAAATCGGATTCCGGCGAAAACGCGATGGCGTCCTCGCCGGAATCGGCGAGGACGTGAAATTCATGCGAGCCGGTGCCACCTATCGCGCCGGTGTCGGCGGCGACGGCGCGGAATTTCAAACCCAGTCGAGTGAATATGCGCGAATAGGTGTCGTACATGTTGCGATACTCGCGCTCGAGGTCGGCGTAGTTCGCGTGGAACGAATAAGCATCCTTCATGAGAAATTCCCGCGCACGCATGACGCCGAAGCGCGGACGAATTTCATCGCGGAACTTGGTCTGGATCTGGTAGAAGTTCAGCGGCAGCTGGCGATAGGAGCGGATCTCCTTGCGCGCAATGTCCGTGATGACTTCCTCGTGCGTCGGGCCGAAGCAAAAATCGCGATCGTGGCGATCCTTGATCTTGAGCATCTGCGGGCCGAATACGTCCCAGCGGCCGCTTTCCTGCCACAGGTCGGCGGGTTGCACCGCCGGCATCATCAATTCCACCGCGCCAGCGCGGTTCATTTCGTCGCGCACGATACTTTCGACCCTGCGTAGCACGCGCAGCCCAAGCGGCATCCAGGTGTACAGGCCGCTGCCGAGTTTGCGAATGAGTCCCGCGCGCAGCATCAGCTTGTGGCTGAGCAGTTCCGCTTCGCTGGGCGCTTCCTTGAGGGTCGAGATGAAAAACTGCGAGGTACGCATGCGACTGAATCTGCCGTTGAAAAGCCGCTATTCTACCGTTCGCGGCCAGCGCGCCCGCATTCGCGCGTTGTTGTTGCCGGACTTGTTCTCGGAGGAATTTTGCTGGGCAAATGGAAGTTGGGTCTACGCAAGCCGCGCAAGGCCAGTGTTGAAGTCAGCGAGCAGGACGGCGTGCGTTCGTTGCACCTGGGCAGCGAAACCGTGCAAAGCTCGATGAAACTTGCCGACCCGTATGAACTGGTGTTGTCGTACACCCGCGCGATGATGGCCTTCCTGCTGTTCCGTCCGCAGCCCCGTCATGTCGTGATGATCGGCCTGGGCGGCGGCTCGCTGACCAAATTCATTTACCACCATTTTCCCGATACCCGGACCACGACGATCGAGTCGGAAGCGGGCGTCGTGGCGATTGCGCGCCAGTACTTCCAGGTGCCCGCGGATGACGAACGGCTGAGCGTGGAGATCGGCGAAGGCGGGGCGTGGGTAGCGGCACATCCCGACTGCTGCGACGTGCTGATGGTCGACGGTTACGACGGCATCGAGCAGGTATCTGAAATCTGTTCGGCGGATTTCTACGCCAACGCGCAGGCCGCGCTGACGGACGACGGGGTGCTGGTGGTGAACCTGTGGAATTCCGACCTGCGCTTCGACGCTTTCCTGCAACGCATCGAAAACGTTTTTGCCGCGGTCGTCTGCGTGCCGGCGGAGAAGCATGGAAACGTTGCGGTCATCGCATTCAAACGCTCCCCCGGCCAGCCGCGCTGGGACGATTTGCGCAGCGCAGCGCGCGCCCTGCAGTCGAGGTACGGTCTTGAATTCCTTAAATTTGTGGAGAGCATGCGCAGCCAGAACCCGCGTTCCGCCAGCAGACTGCTGGCGTGATATCGGAATCCGAAACTTCTTTTGTCCGGCCTTTTATGGAAAAATCGGGGCATTGACTGAATAAATACAGGGTGGCTCACATGATTGATCGTGATGGCTATCGCCCGAACGTAGGAATCATTCTTTGCAACGTCAGGAACGAGGTCTTCTGGGGCAAGCGAATCAAGGAACACGCCTGGCAGTTCCCGCAGGGCGGGATCAAGACCGGGGAAACGCCCGAACAGGCGATGTTCCGCGAACTCAAGGAAGAAGTCGGCCTCGATCCCTGCCATGTGAAGGTACTCGGGCGCACGCGTGAATGGTTGCGTTACGAAGTTCCGCAGACCTGGGTGCGGCGCGAGGCACGAACGCAATATCGCGGGCAAAAGCAGATCTGGTTCCTGCTACGTCTGGTCGGGCGCGATTGCGACGTGTGCCTGCGCCATTCGGAGCATCCCGAATTCGATGCGTGGCGTTGGCATGACTACTGGGTTCCGCTGGACAGCGTCATAGAGTTCAAGCGTGATGTCTACCAGCGTGCGTTGCAGGAGCTGGTGCGCTATCTGAATGCATCGGCCCGGGCGCGGCGGGAACACGATTTGTCCCTTCCCGGCTCGGCTACTTCGCTCGAAAACTGATTTCCGGAAGCTCTGGCGCGAGCCCCGGAGCTTCCAGTTCGACGATGACCGCCAACGCCTTTCCCTGTTCTTTCCAGTAGTCCGTCGCGTCTGCCAATGTGTCGATGGCCGCTGCAAACTCTTCCGGTTCGGCGCGCGCAAATCCGGATGCATGCTGCAAGACGACCAAAATACCCTCGTCACCGGGATCCATATCGAGCAGGCAGTCGTAGAAAGCATCCCAGTTGCGGCCGAAATGGGCAGGAAACTTCGCGGCTCCGGCGAAAGCCAGTAAAAACGCATTCTTGTCCCGTATCGCGGCAAGCCTGACGGCTACGACGCGAACGCCGCGTCCCGTGGCCGCCTCCAGCGCAATGGCCGGCAGCGCCAGGTGGCTGCGAAAAACCCCTTTGGCTCCTGAGTCGAGCAGGAAATGGAAGTCCATGGTCATTCGACGATCCGCATGAAGGTTCGATAGTGGTCCGAGGTGTACCAAAATTGCCGGTCGCCTTCCGCGATGATTCTCCTCGCGCCGCGGTCGCGACTGCCGGGCGTCGGTACCGTGTATTCCCGGTAGGTGCCGCGCGGGGCCGACGGCAGGCGGCGCTCCCGGTTGGCGAAAATGATCCCATCCCGTGGATAGGGGAACGGCCCGCCCCGGTGGATCAGTGCCAGGGTTTCCCGGGCTTCCCGGGGTAAGTGCTCCGCCGGGATCGCCGTAGAGGGGTTTTTTTCGGTCGAACGCGCCCCCACATTTACTGCTGCCACCAGCAGGACCGTAGCTAGCAACAATTGTCGCCCGATCCTGGCAGCTACCGGCAATTTGACGCAAGTGGCCGAATTGACTTGAAAAAATTCCCAACTCAGGGGTAACATGGCGGCCAATTTCATCGTCATATGGATCGTCCCGGCCACCGAGTCCGGACCAACAGTCCTCGCCCATCGGCCGAAAGCATGTCAGCAACGCGACGCAACGACTACGACGTAACCGACAGGATCAATACTACTCATCCGGATTCGGTCAAGGACGAAGTCAACCGGATCTACCTCGAGCTGTATCCCAATGCTTCGACGCACGTAGTCAATCGCTGTTTCGGCGATCTGACGCGCTTGCAGGCTGGTGAATATACCGGTTATCACGGCTGCGACACGAGTTACCACAACCTGCAGCACTCCCTTGACGTTACGCTTGCCATGGCACGGCTCATGGACGGCTACGAGCGCACCAGGGCTCGCGATCACCGGCGTAACGGAGAACTCGACGCCAGGTTGTTTCGATTCGGCATCGTTACTGCGCTGTTTCACGACATCGGCTACCTGCGCAAGGTCAATGACACGCGGCACAAGAACGGCGCCGAGTACACGCTGACGCATGTCAGCCGAGGCGCGAAATTTCTCGAGGACTATATGAATCGCATCGGCATGGCAGAACTTGCGCCCATGGCGATGCGCATCATCCACTTTACGGGTTACGAAAAGTCGATCGACAAGATCGATGTTGCGAGCCCGACCTTCCGGATGATCGGCAACATGCTGGGAACCGCCGACATCATGGCGCAGATGGCCGACCGGTGTTACCTGGAAAAATGCCGCGACCGCCTGTATCCCGAGTTCGTCGAAGGCGGGTTGGCCGCGCGAGACGATACCGATCGGCGAGCCGGCGTGATGTTCCGTTCGGCCGAAGATTTGCTGATGAGGACGCCCAATTTCTACGTCTCCGCGATGGGGCGCCTGGACGAAGACCTCGGCATGGCGCACGACTATGCCGGCAAGCATTTCGGCGGGCAGAACCTCTATCTCGACGAGATCGACAAGAACATGCAGTACGCCTCCACCATTGCCGAGCAGCGTGATATGTCGATGCTGCGTCGCGAACCCCCCGAAGAACTCGTGATGCAGGCGGTCGAGGCCGCCTAGGCCGACTCGCGTACCTTCAGGAGGATTTTGCCGATGTGCTGGCTGGATTCCATGAGCGCGTGTGCGGCCGCGGCTTCCTTCAGCGCAAAAGTCCGGTAGACCACCGGATGGATTTTCCCGGCCTCGATGAGAGGCCATATTTTTTCCCGCAGTGCATTCGCGATTGCTGCCTTGACCGGCACGGGACGCGGCCGCAGGGTCGAGCCCGTGATTGTCAGCCGCCGGCGCAGGATGTCGGTCATGTCCAGCGTGGCTTTCGTGCCGCCCAGGAATGCGATCAGCGATAGCCTTCCCTCATCGGCAAGGCAAGCGAGTTCGCGCGGCACGTAATCGCCGCCTACCATGTCCAGTATCACATCGACACCGCGCCCGCCGGTTTCCTGCTTGATCACCTCGACGAAATCCTCGGTGCGATAGTTGATCGCGCGGGTCGCGCCGAGCTTCTCGCATTCCTCGCATTTTTCCGCCGAACCCGCGGTAACGAATACGCGATGGCCCAGCGCATGCGCCATCTGGATCGCCGTCACGCCGATGCCGCTCGATCCACCCTGGACCAGCAGCGTCTCGTCGTTTTTCAGGGCTCCGCGCTGGAATACGTTGACCCAGACGGTGAAGAATGTTTCCGGAAGGCCGGCAGCTTCGTGGATCGTGAAGCCGCGCGGCACGGGCAGGCATTGCGCGGCGGGCGCATTGACATACTCGGCATAACCGCCCCCGGTGACCAGGGCGCAGACCTTGTCGCCGATCTTGCAACCCGTCACTTCCGGTCCGAGTGCTACGACCGTGCCCGAAACCTCGAGCCCCGGAATGTCGGAGGCGCCCGCCGGCGGCGGATAGCCGCCCTTGCGCTGGAGCACATCCGGACGATTGACGCCCGCCGCCGCGACTTCGATCAGCACTTCGCCGGGTGCCGGCACGGGGATGGGTCGCATGGTTTCGCGCAGCACATCCGGCGCGCCGGGCATGGAAATCTCGATCGCTCGCATCTGGGAGGGGATGGTCATGTTCAATGGGGCCGTTGGGAATTTGCCCGTTTATAGCATTTTTTGCGCAATGGGCAGTCGCAATTGCGCCCCGACTGACGTTGCGGCATCATTCGGCGCACTTTCCAGACAACGATTCAAAAGCGGAGGCATCATGGAGTATCGCAAGCTCGGCAACAGCGGCGTGAAAGTTTCGACGCTGTGCCTCGGTACCATGATGTTCGGCGATCGTACCGATGAGAAAGAGGCATCGCGCATCGTCGGCTCCGCGTTCGAGGCCGGCGTGAATTTCATCGATACGGCCGATCAGTATGCGAAGGGTGAATCCGAACGCATCACCGGCAGGCTCATTGCGGCCAATCGCGAACACTGGGTGCTCGCCACCAAGGTGGGCAACGCCGCCGGGCCCGGTCCTAACCAGGTCGGCCTCGGACGCAAGTGGATCACGG
>JBDTTE010000170.1:0-8508 GCA_039930785.1 Betaproteobacteria bacterium
ACCAGCTTCTGCATCGAGATCGTGCCGTCGGAGCAGGTCGTGTGGTTATGGAAGTCACCCGAGACGTAGGTGCCTTCAACCTTGCCGCGCCGGCCGCCGCCGTCTGCGCTCGCGGTGCCCACTGCAGCGGCACTGAGCGTTGCGATGACTGCCAAGGCGATCTGGCTCTTGCTGAATGCTGGACTCATGTGTGGAATTCCCCTCTGACGTTTTGATAGACGGTTGCAACCGCGCAACCATAGGGTCTTGTGCGAGGCGGATCGTAGCGAGCCGGTGTGACTCGTCCATGAAACCGATGTGAACGCAAAATGATTCGTTAATGAATTGCGTAAGAGGTAATCAAGGACGCGTAAGGCGGGGTGTCGTCGTTCGGCTACGTCACGAATCTGTCGCATGCACTTCATAAAATGTTCGTTCGCGCGGATGGCGCATGCCCGAATCGAATATTTTCCCAATGCAGGAAGTCATCGGACTGTTTCCCACGCCCTTCATGCGGGCGCCCGGCGCGCTGGCGCGCGAACTCGTGAAGGGACTGGTGGATCATTTCAGCGCGGTCGCGGATCGCGCCAACAATTCTTCTTCGAACCTGGTGCACACCGCCATGTTGAGACCGGGCGACAGTCCGCTGCTCATCGAGGCCGCCGCCTTCATCACGCCACTGTTGACGGACTTCGGCGCGCTTCTGTTCGGGGAACGCCTCGGGTGGTCGCTGAAGGAAATGTGGGTGAACGTGTCGGACACCGGCGGCCGCCAGGCGATGCATAACCACGCCAACAGCTTTATTTCGGGCATCGTCTATCTCACGCCGACGCATCCCGACGCGCGCACGGTGTTCATGAAGCCGCCCGGTGGAACCGATTTCTCATTCAAGAACGATCACGCCGGCGTGGTCACGGGGCCGTATAACGCCGACAAGTGGATCGCGCCGGCCCCCGAGCCTGGCGACATCGCACTGTTCCCGAGCTACCTGATGCACGCGGTGCCGCCGAATCCGGGCGAGCGACGCATCACGATGTCGTTCAACGCGATTCCGGTCGGCCTGGATTCGTGGGGCTACAAAATCGCGTTCGGCGGATGAAGTGCAGCAGGTGCTGGTAGCGGAGCTGGGCGCCTTATCGCGAGTAGACAATCGCCGACGCCTCGCGCTCGCATTGATGGTGGCGTCAGGCTTCGCGGGGCTCGGCTACCAGATCGTCTGGACGCAGCAGAGCGCGCTCTGGCTTGGCCATGAATCGGCGGCCGTGCTCGCCGTCGTGGCGGGATTTTTCGGCGGATTGGCGGTGGGGGCGTTGGGGCTGGGCTCCCGTATCGATCGCAGCCTGAACCCTGCGCGCTGGTACGCCGCGTGCGAAATCGCGATCGCAGTGTGGGGCCTGGTGCTGGCGTTCCTGCTCGAGCCGGTAACGGGTGGGCTCGTGCATTTGATCGGCGCGCAGCCGTCGCCGCTCTGGCATTGGTCCGTCGCGTTCTGCGGGATTTTTGTCCTGTTGCTGCCGGCGACCGCCGCGATGGGGGCGACCTTGCCGGCGATGGAGCGCGTGCTTGCGAAAGTGCGCAGTGAAGGTGCGCCCATTGCCGCGCTGTATGCAGGGAATACATTCGGCGCCGTCCTCGGCGTGCTCGTCGCTGCATTCGTGCTGGTGCCGTCATTCGGCCTGATGGCGACCGCTAGCGGTTGCGCGGCGCTCAATCTCCTCTGTGCAGCGCTGGCGATCAGATTTTTTGCGGACGTCGCGGACGCCTCAACTGCAACGATTCGTACGAACACGCGTGGCGTCTTCGTGATGCTGGCCGCGACGGGCTTGCTGGGGATCGGTTACGAAGTGCTCGTCGTGCGCGTGCTCAGCCAGATCGCGGAGAACACCGTCTACACCTTTGCCATCCTGCTGGCCGTGTATCTCATCGGCACGGCCCTTGGCGCCGCACTATATGGACGCTGGTTGTCGAATGCCGGCGATGCCCAACGGTTGCGCGATCGGTTGTTGCGAACGCTCGCCGCGACCTGCCTGCTCGGCATGCTATCCATGGCCGGTGCCGAACCCTTGAAAGGCGCCGTACTGCGTGCGCTCGGTCCGGGCATGGTGCCCGCACTCGCCGCCGAAGCCGTGCTCGCGACGATGGCGTTCCTGTTGCCCACCATCATCATGGGTGCGCTGTTCAGCCATCTCGGCACGCACGCGCGCTCGGCCGGCGTCAGCTTCGGACGCGCGCTCGGCTTCAACACGCTGGGCGCGGCCGTCGCACCGTTGCTATTCGGTGTGCTGCTGCTGCCAAACGTTGGTTCCAAGTGCGCCTTGCTGCTCGTTGTCGCCGGCTATCTTGCGTTGTCGTCGCGGCGCGGCTGGTTAACCGCGACGCATTGGGCCACAGTGGGCGCGGCCCTCGCGTTAGCTGTATGGGCACCCTCACTCGCGATCGTCGATGTGCCCGAAGGCGGGCACATCGTGAGTTACGCCGAAGGCGTCATGGCGTCAGTCAGCGTGGTGGAAGATGCCGGAGGCGTGGCGCGCCTGCGGATCGACAATCGCCAGCAGGAAGGCAGCAGCGCAACTTTGTTGGCCGATGCGCGGCAGGCGCTGTTGCCAATCCTGCTGCACCCCGCGCCCCGGCATGCGCTGTTCCTGGGATTGGGCACCGGCGTGACCGCGTCGTCAGCTGCAGAAGATCCGATGCTGGAAGTGGACGCGGTGGAACTGCTGCCCGAAGTGATCGCCGCGTCGGCGTATTTCACGCGCACTGCGGGCGGTGCCAACAATCCGCGCCTGCATTTGCTGAACGCCGACGCGCGACGTTATGTGCGCGCAACGCGCAAGAGCTACGACGTCATTGTCTCCGACAACTTCCATCCGGCGCGCAGCGGCTCCGGTTCGCTCTACACGGTCGAACATTTCGCGGCCGTTCGGGATCGCCTCGCGCCCGGCGGCGTGTTTTGCCAATGGCTGCCTTTGCACCAGCTCGATCTCGACACCTTGCGCAGCATCGTGCGCTCCTTCCTCGCCGTGTATCCGAACGGGTGGGCGATGCTTGCCACCAACAGCCTGGAAACGCCCGTCATCGGCCTGGTTGCGCGCGACGGCGCGGAGCACTTCGATGTGGCGCAGGTGCGCGCACGATTGAGCGGTGCAGCCATGCCGCGCCGTCCCGCCGAGTTCGGCCTCCCCGACGACTTCGCAGTACTGGGCAGCTTCGTGGCCGGACCAGGCGCGCTCGCGCGATTCGCTCGCAACGCGCCGTTCAACACGGACGACCATCCTGTCGTTGCCTATCGCGCGCCACGGATTACGTACGCGCCCGATTCGCTGCCGCGCGATCGACTGATTACCCTGCTACGCGAAGTCCAGATCTGGCCGGACGAACTTCTCGCAACGCAAAATAAGTCGGCGTGGTCTTCGAAGCTCGCCGCGTACTGGACGGCCAGGAATCGGTTCATCGAGGTGGGCCGCGACATACAGCCCACGTCCGACGTGCACCGCATGCTGGCGCAAGTGCGCGAACCGCTGCTGTCAATATTGCGCGTCAGCCCGGAATTTCGCCCCGCGTACGATCCGCTACTGCGGATGGCGGCCATGCTCGGGCAATCCGATGTGTCCGCTGCCCGCGCGCTGCTGATCGAACTGCGGCAAGTGCAACCCGCGCGACCGGAGGCCGCGCTGGCTTTGCGCGACCTCGCCGGTGTATCGCAGTAATCCGCCCGAATCCAGATTGCGGCGAGCGCCGTAGAATCGTTCCTGGAGGATTTTTAATGTCACTCGATCGAAGGCAATTCCTGAAGTTTGCAGGGACAGGGCTCACGGCGAGCGCGCTCGCCACATTGCCGGCACTGGCGCGTGCGCGCCAGCCTTTCAAAGCCGTTGTGTTTGACGGCTTTCCGATTTTTGATCCACGCCCGGTCTTCGCGCTTTCGGAAACGCTGTTTCCCGGCCAGGGGCAGAACCTGAATAATCTCTGGCGCGTCCGGCAGTTCGAATACCAGTGGCTGCGCGCGTTGGGCGGCCACTACGCAGATTTCCTGGATGCGACCGAAGGCGCGCTGGTGTTCGCGGCGAATTCGCTGCAACTGGAACTGACGCCTGACAAGCGTGAGAAGCTGATGGAAGCGTACCGGCATCTTGGCGTCTGGCCCGATGTGCCGGCTGCGGTAGCGAAGTTGCGTAAAGCCGGCGTGCGGTTGGCGATCCTGTCGAACATGACGCAGCCGATGATCGATGACGGCTTGCGGCGCGCCGGCCTTGCCGGGGAATTCGAGCAGGCCATCAGCACGGATCGCATCCGATCGTACAAGCCCGACCCGAACAGCTATCGGCTTGCCACGGACGCGCTGGGCCTCGATGCAGGTGCGATCCTGTTCGCGCCGTTTGCGGGATGGGATGTGGCGGGCGCGAAATGGTTCGGTCACCCGACCTTCTGGGTCAATCGCCTGAAGTCGCCGCCGGAACAACTCGGTGCCATGGCGGACGCCACAGGCCCGGACCTCAACGCGCTCGTGGAGTTTGCCCTGGCGGGCTGAGGCTGGCCGGAATGTCGGGCCAGGGAGGCCGAGAGTCCAGGGCCCGTATCGGGCGGGGCAGGGAAACGCCCGATTGAACCTGCCGGCCGCTATACTCCTGACCTCCGCACCGCCCGCCGGCCCCATGTACAAACATCACTTTGGCCTCGCCGAAGCGCCGTTCTCGATTGCGCCGGACCCGCGCTATCTGTACCTGAGCCTGCGCCACCAGGAGGCGCTGGCGCATTTGCTTTACGGCGTGAACGGCGGCGGCGGCTTCGTGCTGCTCACTGGCGAGGTGGGCGCGGGCAAGACCACGGTGTGCCGCTGCCTGCTGCAGCAGATCCCGCCGTCCTGCGACGTGGCGTATATCTTCAATCCGAAGCTGACCGTCGCGGAACTGCTGTCGACCATCTGCGTCGAATTCGGCATTGCCTACCCGCCCGGCACGACCAGCATCAAGGTGTTCGTCGATTGCATCAACGCTTACCTGCTCGATGCGCACGCCAAAGGCCGGCAGACCGTCCTGATCATCGACGAGGCGCAGAATCTTTCGACCGAAGTGCTGGAGCAGATGCGTTTGCTGACCAACCTAGAAACGAGCGAGCGCAAGTTGTTGCAGATCATCCTGCTCGGCCAGCCTGAACTGGGCGACCTGCTGGAGCGGCCGGAACTGCGACAACTCAGCCAGCGTGTCATCGCGCGTTATCACCTCGGCCCGCTGAGCCGGGTGGAAGTCGCGGGCTACGTGAGGCATCGCCTCGAGGTCGCGGGCGCGCGCTGGAAGTTGTTCCCCGCTGCGTTGATGGATCACATCTACCGCCTGACGGGCGGCATACCACGGGCCATCAACGCGTTGTGCGACCGTGCGTTGCTCGGCGCCTATGTGCAGTCCAAGGAGCGGGTGGATCGCGCGACGTTGGAACAGGCGGCGCGCGAAGTCTTCCACCAGGTGCCGCGTCGCAGCCTGGTCAGGCCGCTGTCGATGATTTTGATTTTCGTGCTGGGCGTCGCGCTGGCGACGACGCTGAACAAATTCGAAGGCCCTGAAATCGCCGCGGTCGCAATACCGGCTCCCGTCGGGAAACCCGCTATCCACCCGAATGTTCCGAGCCCGTCCAACGTAGCGCCTGCGAAGGAAGGGGCGGCGAAGCCGGCCGAACCGGAAATCGCCTTGGCCACTGCGCTGGAGTGGCCGGCGAGCCAGCCGCGTGCGCGCAGCGAAGAGCTGGCCTACGCGGCGCTGTTTCGCCTGTGGGGTGCGAACCTGAACGGGCCGGATGCGTGCCGCCAGGCGGAAGACCAGCGCCTGCGTTGCCGCAGCGCGCGCGGGGGGCTGGATGAATTACGGCAACTGAACCGGCCCGCCGTGCTGCTGATGCGCGACGCGCAAGGCCTGCCGTTTAATGCCGCGCTCGTTTCGCTCGATGACAAGGGTGCGACATTTGCCATCGGCGGCGAGAACAAAGTGGTCGCGCTGGCTGCGCTGGCGGCGCAGTGGGCGGGTCAATACACCTTGCTGTGGCGTGTGCCGCCGGGTGTGCCGGAGAACATTCCGCTCGGCACGAAGGGACCGGCCGCGCAATGGCTGGTCACCCAACTCGCGCGTACACGTGGCCAGGTTGCCGATCCCGGCGCGGCCGCCGTGTTCGATCGCGAAGTGGAAGGGCAGGTGAAACAGTATCAACTCGGGCTGGGACTGGTGCCCGACGGCATGGTCGGCCCGCAAACCGTGGTGCGCCTCGCCGGGGTGGGCGATGCTTCCGCGCCGGAACTGCAACACCGGCAGGGGAAGCAATAGCCATGTCGTACATTCTCGAGGCTTTGCGCAAATCGGACCAGCAACGCAATCGCGGCGCGACGCCGACCTTGTTCGGTGGGCAGGAGGCGACCGTTGTTCGGCGGCGGACGGCGTTTATTTTGTACGGCGTGCTCGCCGTGGCGCTGATCGGTGCGGGCATTGCGATCGGTGTGCTGCGCCCCTGGCAGACACCCCAGGCAGACATGGCCGACCGCGCTCCCATCGTCGTGCGATCGCCAGTGGCGGCGCCTGCGCCCGCCGTTGCACCGCCGACCCAATCGAAGCCGCCGGATGCGATCGCGCCCATGCCGGCCACGCCCGCGCCGGACATCGCGACTGCGCCAAGGGCCGAACCCAAACCCAAACCAACCGCGCGACCGAAGCGGCGCGTCGATCGCCCGATACGCAAATCGGAAACAGCCGTCGCTGACCAGGCCAGAACGGATGCGGCGCCGGAATCACGCGCTGAAATGCCCGCGGCAGAGCCAGCGAATGCAGAGGCACCGGCAACAGAGGCGGCGAACGCCGAGCCGGTCAGCACCATGGCGGAACTTCCAGCGTCGATCCGCGATGAACTGCCGAAGATTAAAATCACGGTGCACGCTTATTCCAGCAGGCCCGCCTCCCGCATCGTCGGCTACGAAAACCGGATACTGCGCGAAGGCGATTATCTGGTGCCCGGCCTCAAGCTCGAAGAGATCACGCGGGACGGCATGATCTTGTCGTTCAAGGGGTACCGGTTCAGTCGCGGGGCGAATTAGGTTGGAAGTTAGAACGATGCGACAACCTCGCACTCTTCATTCTCATCACTGAGACACGAAGAACACGAAGAAACACGAAGAAACACGAAGAAGGGCAAAAGCAGGATTGAAGAAGCGAGGTGGTTCGACGGGGGGCAAGATGGAGAACCTCCCATCAATTATGGAAGAATGAAAATCGAGCCCACCCGGATTTTGCAGCCTATTCGGTTTTCTTCGTGTTTCTTCGTGTTCTTTGCGTCTTCGTGATGAGAGTTATGTTTCATCGTCTTTCAAGTTTGGTTGCTTCACACAATTTTTTTATAACAAGAGGCCTTGCATGAAGCTCGAATTCAAAGGTGTGTTCCCCGCGCCCCCGACCCCGGTTACGGAAGACGGGCGCATCAATGAGAAGGCGCTGCGCGCATTGCTCGACGACAACATCGCACATGGTTGCGGTGGTTTCTGGATGGCGGGCAGCACGGGCGAGGGCCCGATCCTGACCGACGAGCAGCGCGACGCCGCCGCGAAAATATCCGGCGAGGTTTGCAAAGGGCGCGCGCTGGTCATCATGCAGGTGGGTTCGATGAGCACGGCAAGCGCGGTAAAGGCGGCGCGAACCACCCGGACGTCAGGCTGCGCCGCGGTGTGCTGCCTGCCGCCGCTGTTCTTTCGCACCAGCGAACGATCGATCATCGACTACTACAAGGCTGTGGCGGACGCAGCGGGCGACCTTCCGTTCTTCGTCTACAACCTGCCGCAGCTCACGCAGATCGAATTCTTTGCGCCGATGATGGAAAAGCTGAAGCTCGAAATCCCGACCTTGAAGGGCCTCAAGCACTCGGCGCCGGATTTCACGCAGATCCGCGTGTTCGCCGACCTGGGATTGACCTGCTTCTCCGGCAACGGTGCATTGCCATTGCCGGCGCTCACGATGGGCGCGGTGGGTACGATCGATGCGCCGCTAACCCTGGCGCCGTGGCATTACTCGGAACTTTTCACCGCGTGGGAATCCGGCAATCAGAAACTGGCGCAATCGCTGCAGGCCGAGGTGCGCAAGTTCGTCGACCTCGTGTGGATGTACGGTGCGCCGGCGGACGTGTGCAAGGTGGTGTTATCGGCGCGGCTCGGGGTCGACTGCGGGCGGTCCATTCCGCCGGTCAATCGCTTGACCGATGAGCAGTGCAAGGACGTGCTGCGCGTTGCCGAGAAATTGGGTGTGACCGAACAGCGGAAGGGCAGGGCGGTGGGCTGAAAAGTCCGGCTCGCGCCGCCAGGGAATGGTCACGCAAAAGGTGGCCATTACCCGTCGGTGGGGTACGTTCGATACCGAATAGGCGGAATTCGGCCGATTGTGGTTACTTCGTCCCGCCGGAAGATCCCTTGTGTTTTTTTCGCCGCCGCGAAACCACGCGCAGGAAACACTGTGGAGGTTGCGGTCAGGCGCTCAGCTTGAATCCCTGGTAGTTCCTTGCGGCGACGTC
>JBDTTE010000171.1:0-8490 GCA_039930785.1 Betaproteobacteria bacterium
TTTCCTTGGTGATGCCCTGGATCTTGATGTCCATCTGCAGGGCGGTCACGCCGGTCTCGGTTCCGGCTACTTTGAAATCCATGTCGCCGAGGTGATCTTCGTCGCCGAGGATGTCGGTCAGCACCGCAAAGCGGTTGCCTTCCTTGATCAGGCCCATTGCGATGCCCGCGACGTGTGCCTTCAGTGGCACGCCGGCATCCATCAGCGCCAGGCAACCGCCGCAGACGGAGGCCATCGAACTCGATCCGTTCGATTCCATGATTTCGGAAACCAAACGCATGGAGTACGCGAATTCCTCAGGCTTTGGCAACACAGCGAGGAGGGCACGCTTCGCCAGACGTCCGTGCCCGACTTCGCGGCGCTTCGGTGTGCCGACGCGTCCGGTTTCGCCGGTGGAGTACGGCGGGAAGTTGTAATGCAGCATGAAGCGTTCTTTGTATTCACCCATCAGCGCGTCGATGATCTGCTCGTCACGCGCTGTGCCCAGCGTGGCAACAGCCAGCGCCTGCGTTTCGCCGCGGGTGAACAGCACCGAACCATGCGCGCGCGGCAGCACGCCGGCACGAATGGTGATCGGGCGCACGGTGCGTGTGTCGCGACCGTCGATGCGCGGTTCGCCATTGAGGATCTGCGTGCGGACGATCTTGGCTTCGATGTCGCTGAATATCGTTTTCACCAGATTGACGTGCTCGGTACCCGAACCGTCCGGCACGACATCGGCAAGAACTTTCGCGCGTGTCGCATCGATTTTTTCCGTGCGCGCCTGCTTCTGGCGCATGCCGTAAGCCAGGCGTAATTCGCTTTCCGCGATGCCGGCGATGCGATCGACCAGCGCCGGATCTTTCTGCGACGGTGCCAGATCCCAAATCGGCTTGCCGACTTCGTCGGCCATTTCGTTGATCGCGGCGATCACGGCCTGCATCTGGTCGTGGCCGAAAACGACGGCACCCAGCATCACGTCTTCGGGCAATTCCATGGCCTCGGATTCAACCATCAGAACGGCCTGGCTGGTACCGGCGACAACCAGATTGAGTTGCGAAGCCTTGAGTTCGGTGGCCGTCGGATTGAGAACATATTGGCCGTCGATGTAACCGACGCGCGCGGCGCCGATCGGACCGTCGAACGGAATACCCGAAATCGCGAGTGCCGCCGACGCACCGATCATCGCCGGAATGTCGGAATCGATCTCGTTGTTCGAGGAGACGACGGTCGCGATGACCTGTACTTCGTTGTAGAAGCCTTCAGGGAACAGCGGGCGGATGGGGCGATCGATCAGGCGGCAGGTCAGGATTTCTTTTTCAGATGGGCGGCCTTCGCGTTTGAAGAAACCACCGGGAATCTTGCCTGCTGCGTAGGTCCGCTCCTGATAGTCCACGGTGAGCGGAAAGAAATCCTGGCCGGGCTTGACGTCTTTCCTGCCGACTACGGTGACCAGTACAACGGTGTCATCGAGATTCACGAGTACGGCGCCGTGGGCCTGGCGCGCGATCTCGCCGGTTTCGAGCGTCAGTGTGTGGCGCCCGTAGCTGATGGTTTTTCTGGTGACGTTCAAGACGCTATCCTTTGAGAGGAGCAACGCCGGAGAGCCTGTCCGACCGATGCGAATGGATGTGGAGGTTTTGACGTGCTGGAGCAGGCATCATTGCCTGCCCCACTAATTCCCCGGCGCGGTTACAGTTGCTCCGAAGCAATTCAGGTAAACCGGAGTTACTTGCGCAGGCCCAGACGATCGAGCAGCGAGCGATAGCGGTCGCGGTCGGAACGACGCAGGTAGTCGAGCAATTTGCGACGACGGCTGACCATCCCGAGCAGGCCGCGACGCGAATGGTGATCCTTGACGTGATCCTTGAAGTGTCCCGTCAGATCGTTGATGCGCGCAGTAAGCAATGCAACCTGCACTTCCGGCGAGCCGGTGTCGGCTTTCGCCCGTTGATGGTCCAGCAGTATTTGAGCCTTCTGGCCCGTCGTAATTGCCATTACCTGACTCTCCCGAAGAAAGGCCGGTATTCTACCTGCGGAGTCAGGGGCTTTCCAAGCCTTTTTATGGGCTTAATCACGAGTCCACCGGAAGTTGGCCAGCCGGCCGCGCCTGCGAAACCAGGCGCTTCGACACGAGGCTGCCGTCGGATCGGGTTTCCCCCACGCCCATGAATGCGCCGCTGGGGTCATAGAGGCGGACGACCCCCTGCCCGGTCGTCGTCGAAACGCGCAGGCCATTGATGATACGCAAACTGGCGTCCGAATCGAGGTGGACGGCGGGAAGGTTCTGGACCAAACGATCGACGGGCAGCAAGCGCGCGTCCCTGTCAGCAGGGTCCATTTCAGCCAATTCATCCAGCGTGCTGGCCTCCCGCAGCGCCAGATCTCCAACCTCTGTACGTCGCAGCGCCAGCAAATAGGCCCCACAGCCCAGCTTGTCGCCGATGTCACTTGCCAGCACGCGGATGTAGGTCCCCTTGCTGCAGCTCACCGAGATTTTTAGAACATCTTTCTCAAGATCAATGTATTGCAGGCTATTTATAATAATTCTTCGAGGTTCTCGTACGAGCGTCTCACCTGCGCGCGCGTAGGCGTACAGCGGTTTGCCATCCCTTTTCAAGGCGCTGTGCATCGGCGGTATCTGGTCGATCGGACCAACAAACGAGCGTAAGACCTCTTGCAACTCGGCGTCCGCGAAGGCTGGGACGTTCCGTGCCTCGATTTCGCCTTCCGCATCCCCTGTCGAACTGCAAAATCCGAGGCGAATCGATGCGTCGTAGCCTTTGTCGGCATCCAGCATCGAATGCGAAAACTTGGTGGCCTCGCCCAGGCACACCGGCAGCAGCCCGGTGGCCAACGGATCGAGAGTGCCAGTGTGGCCGGCCTTGGACCAGTCGAACATCCGGCGCACCCGCTGCAGCGCGGCGTTCGAGGAGATGCCTGACGGCTTGTCCAGCAGGAGTACGCCGTGCTTCATCGTGAATCGAAATCAGGGAGTGCGCAGGATTCGGGGATGTCGCTATCGAAGCCATCCGCGCGAATACGACAATCGCAGAACCGGTTCACTCGCCGTTCTCTGGCTTTCCGCCGGCATCCGATGCCACCGCGTCGTCGATCAGCTTGGAGAGCCGGACGCCGCGCTCTACCGACGCGTCGTACACAAATTTCAATTCTGGAACGATGCGCAGCTTCAGCCCACGCGCCAGTTCGGAACGCAAAAACCCCGATGCGTGCCGCAGGCCGGCTTCCGCGCGCGCCACGGCTTCCTCGTCACCGAGCGTCGTGAAGAAAATCTTGGCGTAGTGATGATCGCTGCTCATCTCCACACTTGTCAGCGTGATCATGCCGACACGAGGATCCTTGAGTTCGGCGCGAATCAACTCGGCCAGGTCCTTCTGGATCTGGTCGGCGATTTTGCCGAGACGGGAGGGATTTTTCGCCATCAGATGGATCGATGTTTGCGCCTGAACAGGCAGCAGGCGGCGCCATGCCGCCTGCCGGCTTCGAGCGTCGACCTACAGACTACGCGCGATCTCGACGACTTCGTAGGCTTCCAGCTGGTCCCCGACCTTGAGATCGTCGTAACCCTTGACCGAGAGGCCGCATTCGAAACCACCCTTCACTTCGCGAACATCGTCCTTGAAGCGCTTCAGCGAATCGAGCTCGCCGGTGTGGATGACGACGTTGTCCCGCAGCAACCGGATCATCGAACCGCGGCGTATCAGGCCTTCGAGTACGTAGCAGCCGGCGACCGTGCCGACCTTGGAGATCTTGAACACCTGGCGAATTTCCACCAGACCGAGAACGCTTTCCTTTTTCTCCGGCGCGAGCATGCCGGAGAGCGCGGATTTCACTTCGTCGACCGCTTCATAAATGATGTTGTAGTAGCGCAGATCGATGCCATGCGCGGCCACGAGTTTCCGCGCAGTCGCATCGGCGCGCGTGTTAAACCCGATGATCACCGCATTGGAGGCGAGAGCGAGGTTGACGTCGGATTCTGTGATTGCGCCGACCCCGGCGTGCACGATATTGACCTTGACCTCGGACGTCGAAAGTTTCTCGAGCGACTGGGCCAATGCTTCATACGACCCCTGCACGTCGGCCTTGATGATCAGGGAAAGCGCCTTGGCCTGACCGACCGTCATCTGGTCGTACACGCCTTCGAGCTTCAGGGTCTGCTGCTTGGCGAGTTTGACTTCGCGGAACTTGCCTTGCCGGAACAATGCAATTTCGCGAGCCTTGCGCTCGTCGCCGAGCACCATGACTTCTTCACCCGCGAGGGGGACATCCGACAGACCCTGGATTTCGACTGGAATGGAAGGCCCGGCTTCCTGGACCGGATGGCCGGCCTCGTCGAGCATTGCGCGCACACGGCCGAACACGGCGCCAGCGAGCACGATGTCACCGCGCTTCAGTGTTCCAGATTGCACCAGGATGGTTGCGACGGGACCGCGGCCCTTATCCAGTTTCGATTCGATGACGACCCCGCGAGCGGGCGCGTCCTTCGGCGCCTTCAATTCCATGACTTCCGCCTGCAGGAGGATGCGTTCGAGCAATTCATCGATCCCCTGCCCGGTTTTCGCGGATACATCCTGGAACATCGCATCGCCGCCCCACTGTTCGGGCACGACGTCATGCGCCGCCAGTTCCTGGCGGATTTTTTCCGGATTGGCTTCCGGCTTGTCGATCTTGTTGACCGCGACCAGTACCGGCACCTTCGCGGCTTTCGCGTGGTTCACAGCCTCCAGCGTCTGCGGCATTACGCCGTCATCGGCTGCGACAACTAGGACAACCAGATCGGTGACCTTGGCTCCGCGTGCGCGCATCGCCGTAAAGGCTTCGTGGCCGGGCGTGTCGAGGAACGTGATCATGCCCCTCGGCGTGGTGACGTGATAAGCGCCGATATGCTGCGTGATGCCCCCGGCCTCACCACTGGCCACACGAGTGCGGCGGATATAGTCGAGCAACGAAGTCTTGCCGTGGTCGACGTGACCCATAACCGTCACAACCGGCGCACGGGTCTCGGCGACGAAATCGTGCTTCTCGCCTTCGTCGACGAGGAACGACTCGGGATCATCAAGCTTCGCGGGCTTGGCGACGTGACCCATTTCCTCGACCAGGATCATCGCGGTTTCCTGATCGATCACCTGGTTGATGGTGACCATGCTGCCCAGCTTCATCAGAATCTTGATGACCTCGGCCGCCTTGACCGACATCTTTTGCGCAAGGGCGCCGACAGTAATGGTTTCCGGCACGAGAATTTCGCGTACGACCGGCTCCGGAGCGACAAAAGTCTGTTCCGCCGTGGCGGTATCCGTTTTATGGCGGCCACCTCGTCCGGACCGGGTATGCCAGCTTTGGCCACCGCCGCTCGTGTCGCCACGCGTTTTCAACCCGCGACGCTTCGCCGATTCGTCTTTCCATGCGTCGGGTTTCTTGACGGGCTTCGGCTTCGCCTTCTCTGCAGGTTTCGTCGTGGGCTTGTGCAACGTGCCTTCCGTCGTGGCCTTTTTCGGCTCCTCGACCGGCTTGGCAGCCTCCGCTACGACCGGTGCAACGACGACGGGCGCGGGCGGTTCCACCGCTGCTTCCTTCGTATTCTTGCGCTTGCGCAGCTGCTTTTCCGCAATTTCAGCTGTTTGACGCGCGATCAATTCAGCCTGCTTGCGTGCTTCCTCTTCGCGCAGCGCCGTCTGTTCCGAATTCACGCCCGAGACAGGCGCAGGTGCGGATACAGGTGCGGGTGCAGCCACGGCGACAGGCGCCGCAACGACCACGACCTCTGCGACCGGTGCCGGTACGACCACCTCGGGTACATCAGTCGTGGCGTCGCGCTTGACGAGCACGCGCTTTTTCTTGACCTCGACCTGGATGGTTCGCGCCCTACCGGTGCTGTCCGATTTCTTGATCTCGGTGGTCTGGCGCCGGGTCAGCGTGATCTTGCTCTTCGTATCCTTGGCGCCATGAACGCGACGCAGATAGTCCAGGAGCTGGGTCTTGTCGTGCTCCGTCAGTACGGTGTCATCCGTCAGCGCCTTCTCGAGGCCGGCAGCTTGCAACTGCTCCCGCAGCATGGCGGAAGCCAGCCCTAATTCCTTGGCAAACTGAGCGACGTTCATTTGCGCCATAGATTAATTACCCCTCACTCGCCGCAAACCACGGTGCGCGCGCAGTCATGATCAATTGCTTGGCCCGTTCGGCGTCGATTCCCGTCATTTCGACCAGGTCGTCGAGCGCCAGATCGGCCAGCTCCTCCTGCGTCGTTACACCCTTGCCCGCCAGTACGCGCGCAGT
Source organism: Betaproteobacteria bacterium (assembly GCA_039930785.1). Taxonomy (GTDB): domain Bacteria; phylum Pseudomonadota; class Gammaproteobacteria; order Burkholderiales; family JACQAP01; genus JACQAP01. Next base: position 6,274 of record JBDTTE010000171.1, read on the forward strand.
TTCGCTGTCCATGCCATCCAGCGTCAACAGGTCGCTGGCGACGTTTTCCACCTGCTCTTCGCTGGCGATGGCTTCTACCAGCAGGGCATTACGTGCCCGGCTGCGCAATTCGTTGACGGTATCCTCGTCGAAGGATTCGATCTCCAGCATTTCATTCAGAGGAACATAGGCGACTTCCTCAAGCGTGGTGAACCCTTCCTGGATGAGAATGTTGGCCACTTCCTCGTCCACATCCAGCCTCTCCATGAAAACCTTGCGAACGACGGTGCCTTCCTCGTCGTTCTTTTTCTGGGATTCCTCCTGCGTCATGATGTTGAGTTCCCACTGCGTCAACTCGCTCGCCAGACGTACATTCTGACCGTTGCGGCCAATCGCCTGCGCGAGGTTTTCCTCGTCGACCACAACGTCCATGCTGTGCGATTCCTCGTCGACGGTGATCTTGCTCACTTCCGCCGGTGCGAGTGCGTTGATCACGAACTGTGCGGGATCCTGCGACCACAAAATGATGTCGACGCGCTCGCCCGCCAGTTCGGCCGTCACAGCCTGCACGCGCGAACCACGCATGCCTACGCACGTTCCGATCGGATCTATGCGTTGATCGTTGGACTTCACCGCGATCTTTGCGCGGGAACCGGGATCGCGTGCGGCCGCCTTGATCTCGAGCAGGCCTTCCTCGATTTCCGGAACTTCCATTTCAAACAGCTTGATCAGAAATTCCGGCACGGTGCGCGAGAGAATCAGCTGCGGTCCGCGATTGTTGCGGTCGACCTTCAGCAGGAAAGCGCGCACGCGATCGCCGATGCGCAAATTTTCCTTCGGGATCATCTGATCCTTCGGCAGCGCCGCTTCTATGCGACCGGACTCGATGATCGCGTTGCCGCGTTCCATGCGCTTGATCGCACCTGTTACGATGAATTCCTCGCGTTGCAGGAAGTCATTCAGGATCTGTTCGCGCTCTGCGTCGCGAATTTTCTGCAGGATGACCTGCTTCGCGGTCTGCGCGCCGATGCGGCCGAATTCGACGGGCTCGAGGGGCTCCTCCACATACTCGCCGAGCTGCTTGTCCAATTTCTGTTCTGTCGCATCGGTGAGCGCGATCTGTTGCGCCGGCATTTCATGTTCTTCGTCGGTCACGATTTGCCAGCGGCGAAAGGTCTTGTATTCACCGGACTCGCGATCGATTTCCACGCGGACATCCACTTCTTCGTCCTTGAAGCGCTTCTTCGTGGCCGAAGCCAAGGCGAGCTCGAGAGCTGCGAACACGATGTCCTTTTCGACATTCTTCTCGCGCGCCAGGGCATCGACCAGCATCAACATCTCTCGGCTCATTGCTTCATTCTCCAGTCATAGATTGGGGACCAGGCGGGCTTTTTCGACGTCGGCGAAAGCTATCGCCACGACATCGCCGTCTGCATCCAGCTCAAATCCGTTCTCTCCAACATTGCGCAGCACACCCAGGAATTTCCGGCGTCCATTTATGGGCACCCTGATCTTCACCTGCGCGCGCTCGCCTGCAAACCGTTCAAAATCCTGCGGACGTTTCAGCGGCCGATCCAGCCCCGGCGAAGAAATTTCCAGCCTGTCATAGTCCACGCCTTCCACTGCAAACAAACGACTCAGCTGGTTGCTGACCGCCGCGCAATCATCGACATTCACGCCACCGTCCTTGTCGATAAAAACGCGCAAGAACCTACCCCCGTTGCTTAGCTCCAGGTCCACCAGCTCATATCCGAGCCCTTGAAACGTCTTTTCGATCAGCCCAGTCAGGTCCACAAAGCGTTTCCACAAACAAAAAATGGGCACGCGGCCCACTGTTCTTGTTGAATCTTTTCGAGTTTAACAAAATTCGCGCCTGATTTAAACAGGAACCGCCGCGAAACGCTGAGATTCCTTTGTCGCGCGGGTTCGCTGCTTCGTATTCCGACAACAACTGCGATAAATGGGTTTGCGCATAGGGGAATTCAAGGCGGGGGATTGGGACGCGCCAAGTGGCGGGAGAACGACAAGCGAGTGGTCGTGGGAGCGGCGGGATCTCAAGTCCATGGCGGAAAGCGCTCCGCGAGGTTACGGCAGAGGGTCGGTCGGGATTTTTCCAGGTCAGACGGTAATGTGCTGAGCACTGCGGGGGAGACCTAGTGCGTAGGGCACGGATCGCCTGTCGGGATCTCCTGCCTACTGCGGGCGGTGACCTACTTTAGTTCCGACGTAACTTCCGAT
>JBDTTE010000172.1:0-8377 GCA_039930785.1 Betaproteobacteria bacterium
GCGCCATCGCCAATCCCACGGCACAAATTTGCGGTCGCTGCCTGGTGCAGCGTCCACATTACGACCGTGTCGTGGTCCCGTTCAGCTACGGGTTTCCCGCCTCGGTACTGGTACAGGGATTGAAGTATCGGGGCGAACTCGCTTGCGCGCGCCCCCTCGCCAGCGGGCTGGTCGAGGCGCTGGAGCAGGAACCCTACCCCGATGTGCTGCTGGCTATGCCGCTGGCGCCAGCCCGCGCGGTGCAGCGCGGCTTCAACCAGGCGATGGAAATCTCGCGCCTCGTTGCCGCGGAGTTCGGTCTGGAGGTTTCGCGCGACCTGTGCCGCAGGACAAAGGAGGGCTCACCGCAGGCCACGCTGCCATGGAAGGAGCGCGCCAGGAACATTCGCCACGCGTTTATATGCGACGCGGACCTCACCGGCAAACGTGTCGCCATCGTCGATGACGTGCTGACCACAGGCGCGACGTTGAACGAACTGGCGCTAACGCTCAAGCGTCAGGGCGCATCGGAAGTCTCGGGATGGATCGTGGCGCGCACGCCTGCGCCTGGTGATGCGTGACGAGTGACGAGTGACGAGTGACGAGTGACGCAGGAATCTGACCACCCAACGCCGAGAACTACATGGGGAATATGAACCCGCCACCAGAACGAATCGGGATTCCCCTGCTCGTCACCTGTCACCCGTCACCGCTATTCCGACTACTTCTTCGCCACCGGTGATAATTCGCGCAGCTGCTTCGTGACAAATTCCTGCAGTTCAGGCGTGAGTTGTTTCGAATCGAGTGCGCGCTGGAAAGCGTCGCGCGCATCAGCGAGCTGGTTGGTTGCGCGCAGCGAGATGGCGAGGCCCATCATCCAGACGCCGTTTCCCGGCGTCACGCGCAACGCGGTACGGTAATAATCGGCCGCTTCGCGATGCCGCCCTTCCCTTTGCAACATCGCGGCGAGGAATGCGTAGAACGGCGGATCGGATTGTACGTACGGTAGCGCGGCAACCATGGTGTTGATCGCGCCGGCGACTTCCCCGCGCTCGACTTCCAGGCGCGCGAGCACCATTGCAATGCGAGGCTGGCGAGGATCGTTGGAGAGCGCCTTGCGCAAAAGATCCTCGGCCTCGTTGTTGCGTCCGCTATCGATCAGCAGGCCCAACAGCGCCTGACGCGCCGCCTGGTGCGAGGGGTTCTGCGCCAGCGCCTCGCGGAAATCCAGCTCCGCCGCATGCGCACGTCCCTCCTGGATCTGGGCCACGCCTTTGCGAAAAGCCAATTCCGCGCGCTCTGCAGGCGTCGATTCGCGCATCTGCTTGTCGATCGCGCCTGACGATTCGGACGGCGGCACTGCCGCGGCAACCGACTTCGGCCGCGCAATGGGCTTCGCCTCCGGCGCAGGTACCTCGACCGGCGCAGGATCCGCAGCGGGCGGATCGGCCCTCACTTGCGCCGGCTCGGTTTTCGACGTATCGGCGACCACGGTCGCAGGGACTGGCGGACTCATTTCCTTTTGCGGCTTCCCGGGCGACGGCGGGGGCCCGGCGGGTAACTCCGCAGGTACATCGGAACCGGACAATTTTTCGATGCGCCGGCCGGTTCTAGATCGCTCTTTTGCACCAGGCGAAGCGCCGATCGACAGCAGCTCTTCGGACAAGCGCGAAGCCGGAACGTAGGACGACGCTTGCGATGGTGCAACCCGCGTTGAAGCGGCACCAGGCTGACTTTGCGGCGCGGGTGCGGCCGCACTCTGGACGGGCGCGATCTCGGGTGCCGCCGTCGACCGCACTGCTTCTTGATTACCATCCGCGCGACTGCCGCTATAAAAATACCACCCCCCGCCGCCGACAATGATGGCCAGCAGCACGATGATGGCGATGGACGAGGCGCTCGAGTACGAAGGCAAGCGCTCGTGCACCGCGCGGACATGGGACGACATCGACTTCAGTTCGGCATCGGACGCGTGCCGCTTCTCGAGATCCTGCAGGACCTGGTTGATCAAGCTCATCGTTTGAGATACCAGCCAATCGCCACGACGAGCAAGACCGCGATGGCCCCACCCAGCCACACCGTGTGCGAATAAATCTTGCGTGCGGAAGGCGTATCGTTCGCGGCCTTGCGCACATGTGTCGCGGAAATGTAGTGAAGCCCCTCGCCGTAGGCGGCGAGCATTGCCTTGTGGGCCAGCACGTTTATCAAACGCGGCACCCCGCGGCTCGCCCGATACAGAGCCTGCAATGCCGAAGCCTTGAACAGGCGATCGCCAATATAGCCGGCAACGCGCAGGCGATGCGCGACATAGAAATCGACTTCACGGCGCGACAGGGGTGACAGGTGATACTCGAAGGTGATGCGTTGCTGCAATTGGCGCACGGCATGATGACGCAGCTTCTCGTCCAGCTCGGGCTGGCCGAACAGCACCACCTGCAGCAGCTTGCGCTTTTCGGTCTCCAGGTTGGACAGCAGGCGCAGCGATTCCAGCGTCTCCAGCGGCATGGCCTGCGCTTCATCCAGGCACACGATCACGCGCTTGCCGGCCCTCGCGTAGTCGAGCAGTGCATGGTTCAGGATTTTTTGCAGCGCGTGCTCGTCGTCGGTGTCGTGATCGAATGGCACGTGCAGTTCTTCGGCGAGGGCGAGCAGCAGGCCATGCGGATCCAGCAGCGGATTGGGGATATAGGCGCTGACATTGTCTGCGTCGAGCTGCATCAGGAAGCGGCGGCACAGCAGGGTCTTCCCCGTACCGACCTCGCCGGTGACCTTCATGAACCCCTCGCCGTTTGCCGTGGCGATCAGAAGTGTGTTGAGCGCCTCCTGGTGAGGCGTGCACGCAAAGGCAAAGGAGGTATCCGGAGTCAGGCCAAAGGGGGGCTCACGTAGTGCAAAATGATTGTGATACATCGTCAGCGCAGCCACCGCGCGCCCGTGTGTGCTATCGAGACTGCGCGATCACTTTGCAGGCGCTGACGGCTCTGGAGAATTGGTTTTGAGAACGGGCCGGTCCGTGCGTTCGTAGGCATCGATGCGTTCCTTGGTGTCAAGTATATCCTGACGCCACGACGAATCGTTCTCGATGACAGTCGGCTTGAGCAGGATGACCAGTTCGCTTTTGACTATCGAACGGCTTTTGCTGCTGAACAGGTTGCCAACGATCGGCAGATTGCCCAGGACCGGAAGCCCGCTGCTATCACGCGTGGTCGACTCCTTCATCAGGCCGCCGATGGCGACGATGTTCGAGTTCGAAACCCTGACCATCGTATCGCTTTCGCTGATGGTGCTCGAGGCGAGCGGCAGGCGGAAATTCCCGGCGGTACCCAGGTCGATGTTCTTCGTCTTCTCGATGACGTTGGATACCGACGGATGGATGTGCAGGATGATCTGGTTGTTTTCGTCGATCTGCGGCGTTACGTCCAGCGCCACGCCGGAGAAAAACGGCGACACGGTGATGGTGGGCGATTGCGTGCTGGTCGTGCCGGTGGTGGTCGTATTGGTGGTGATGTTGGTGACGAAAAACTCGTCGGTGCCGACTTTCAGCACGGCCTTCTGGTTGTTCAGCGTCGCGATGCGCGGGCTCGACAGCACCTGCAGGTTGCCTTGCGTTTCGAGGAAGGAAATCAGTGCGGCGAAGTTGCTCGTCTGGAATGCCAGGCCGAACAGCGTGCCGGGGGTGCCGACGCCGGCGGCGATGCTTCCCGGCGACGCGGGATTCGAGGCCAGAGTCGAATTCACATTGACCGATCCGTCGGCGTTGTTCGATGTGAAACTGCTGATGGTGCCGTTGGGCGACAGGAATCCGCCGGGACTCAGCAAGCCGCCCGCCACGCGACTGTTGTTGCCCTGGCTAAACGCCGCCCAGTTGACGCCGGTCTGGTGGGTGTCGGACAGCTGCACTTCGATGATCTTGGCTTCCAGCATGACCTGGCGTTCGACAACGATCTGCATCGTCTTCAGGAACTCGGCGACGCTGCGCAGTTCCGAAGGCATTGCGCGCACCACGATCACGCCGCCCTGCGGGCTGATCACCACGTTGCGACCGCCTTCCTTGCCGACGATTGCGCGCAGCGACTGTTCGACCTCTCCCCAGAAATCGTTGTTGGAAGTCGTGCTGATGTGGCTGCTTTCCAGAGACTGCGTTGTAACGCCGGTACCCGTTGCGGCAGCGGGTTGCGCAGTCGGGCCGGTGTTGGACGAGGCGTCTGAAATGGCGCCCGAGGTCACCCTGACGTCGGTCTTGCCCTTGCGCGTGCTCATCAGGTAATTAACCTGGAAAACGCGCGTCTGCATGCTGATCGCTTCGACCAGGATCCGATTGCCCTGGACCTTGTACTCGTAGCCGTAGACTTCCCGGATTGTGTCGAGCGCCTCGAATACCGTGACGTCACGCAAGTTAACCGAGATTGTGTCCTTGACCCCAGGGTGAACGATCATGCTGTAACGCGTGCCGGACACGATGGCCATGAACACCTGGCTGGCCGGCGCATTGTTGACGGCGAGATCGAAGCGCGGTTCGATCGGCCGGCCATCGACCTTCGGCATTTCGACCGTCAGCGGTGGCAGCAGCGCGTTGCCGACATCGGTGCCTTTTGCAGTGTGCTCCGGTGCGCGGGCGGCCTTGGCCATCTCACTTTTTGCGGTGTCGTAGGTAGTACCGGTGGGCGGTTTATCCTGAGTCTGTGTTGTTGCGCACGCCCCCAGCAAGCCAGCCAACAACAGCGGAAACATTAGTTTCATGGCGTCTCTTGTTTTCTTGAATTCTTGCTTGCGGATTTCCGGATTTTCGCGTTGTTTTCCACGTTCAATTCCGCGCCCGTCTTGTTGTCGTTAGCCCCGGCATGATCGATCCTGGCATCGTTCGCCGCGGCGTCCTGCCCCGCGGCATGTTTTATCCTGCTTGTGCCGGCATCCGGCCGCACCACATCCGGATACAGTTGCAGTACGCGCACGCCTTCGCGCGTGCGCACAGTCACTTGTTCGGGCGCAACCGAGAGCAGTTGCGCGCCCGATACCGCGCCGCCAACGGCAACCACCTCGCCGTTGATTATCGCGTAGCGACGCTCCGGCGAGATGAGCACGGATTGGAGGCGCCAACCCGACGATTCACGCCGATCCGTTGCGCCGTTGGCGCTTGCGGTCGGCGGACGCGTCGGATCGCGCAATGCCTCTGCGGCGGCAATCGCCGGGCCGGCGACGCAGGCGAGGACGAAGGCAAGCGCCAGATTCCGCATCAAACGACCAGCCATGCTTCGTCCAGACTCAGCGTGTACAACGTCACCGTCATCAACACTCTCGGGTAGTCGAGCGAATTCACGCTGGTACGTGCGAAGAACATGCGCCACGGAAGTTTCTCGAGACGCGCCTGATATTCCGCGAGGTCCAGGTAATTGCCTTCGACTGTCAGTTCAAGACCGTGCTTGTAGACCAGGTTCCTGGTGGGTGTGGCGGGCTTGTCTGCCGCGGTAGCGGCTGCCGCCTGCGCCGGCTTGGGCGCGCCATCTGCCGCACGCTCCACCAGGGCAGCCGCGGGCAATGAGCGCAATTTGACGAGGCGCACGCGCGATTCGCGGTTCAGCATTTCTTCGAGAAGCTTGACCATCATGGCGGGTGGCACGAGGCCTTGCTGCACATTGCGCAATTCGGTGTCGTAACCCTCGATCTGGTGTTGCAACTGCTCGACGTGCTTGCGTCCCTCGGTATTCGGATCCTGCGCGAGCAGGCGCGTCAGTTCCGCGTTCTGCCTCTGCAACTGGTCGAGATCGGAGCGGTGCCTCTCGACGTTGGTCGCCGCGATTTTCTGCCGGGTCATTGCGCCGTCGATCACCAGCACATAGCCCAGGCCGGCGATGATTACGGCCCCCGCTGCGAACACCATCGCCCGTTCACGCGGCTTCATGGCGTCGAATTTGTGCATCAGCTGTTCCCAGGCTTTCATTGCTGGACTTTCCCTGGCAGCGCGGCGTTGTCTGTCTTGGTGGTCAGCCTGAATTCTACGTAGTCGGGACGCACTGCGGTCTTCACTGCGGGATCGGGCTCGGGCTGCTGGATGACCAGTTCCGAGAAGGGATGCCCCTGCATCGCAGTCTCGCCGTTCAGGCGCTTCAGGTAACCCGGAACGTACGCGGCCTGCTGCGCACGCCCTTCGATCGAAACATCGCGACCCGCCGTGGCGATGCTCAGCCGGGTCAGCCAGACACCCTCGAAAGACTGGCGCGCGAAAGCCCGCAGGTGATCGGAAAAACCACGCGTATCGCCGAGCTTGCCGGAACTCAGTACCTGCAATACTTCCTGACGTCCCAGAACCTCGGTCTCAAGGCGACCGATTTCTTCTGCCAGGCGTGTATCGCCCTTGCGTGCAGCGACGCTCGCGCCCAACGTTTGCGCCGCAGTCTGCGCAACGGTGAGTTGCTGCGCCAGATCGCGCTCGCGCTGCTCTGTCCCATGCTTGTCGTAGAGCACGTAAGCGGCGACAGCGGCGACCAGCACGGCGACAACAGCCCAACCCGCGATGGCGCCCTTGAACGTAGTCAGGGATCGCTGCGGCTCGAATGCGGGGTTGTACAGGTTGATCTGCTGCGGCACTGCTTGCGTCTCCCTCTCTATCCTTATGGTCCCGACTCGACACGCAGCGCAGCGCCAAGCGTGCGCCAGCGCAGGTTCTGCTCGGCCGCTTCGCGCAACTCCGGTACCTGGTGGAAATCGAGGACATCGCCGAGGTTCACCGACTCTACCGGAGCGGACAGATTGCCGGCGAGATAAGCAGCGAGGCCGATGTCCTGCGGCAAAGGCGCCAGCAGCAGGCGCGCGATGGGTATGTTGCTGAACTGGCGATCGAAGTGATCGAGCGAGCGCTGCAACTCCAGCGTGATGCGCTCGAATAACTGGTCACGCGCTTCCGGCTGCACGCCGAGGAGTTGTTCGAGGCTGATCTCGATGCGACGGGAAAGGTAGAGTTCTCCGCTCGCCGTGAAAGTCAGCATGCCGCCTTCTTCGCTGAAGCTCAGAGTGGCCAGGGCGCGCCGGTCGGTTTCGAAGAGGGCGGCGAGATTGCGCTGGGCCATTTCGCCAATCTCGATCACCTGCAGGGGCACCTTCGCCTGCGCGAACATCTGCATGCGCGTGTTGATATCTTCGTTGCGCGCCGAAACTACGTGGACCGAGCGGCCGCGATTGGCAATTTCTCCCGCAGGAACCGCCATTACGTCGACTGTCGCGCTTTCCACCGGGTATTCCAGATAGTCCTTCAGGCGCCAGCGCACGGCAGCCTTCATCTCCGCTTCGGGAACGTTCGGGGCCTCCACCAACTGCAACTGATACTGACGTGCGGGCAACAGGGTCGCACAGCGAAACCGGTCGAGGTGCAACTCACGGCGCAATTTCTGCAGCGTCTGCACACCATCGGCGCCATTTGCGAACTGCGCGCACGTATCCACGACAGGTCGCTCGGAACCGTCACGACGAATCCGGCCGACCTCTGCACGATCGCCATAAAGGTTCACGGCCGCAAGTCCGCCGGATGGTTGCCTGGAAAATAGTGAGCGCATTTTCCCGATATTAATTTGAAACACGAAGTTAAGTCAATAAATCATTGTCATCGAAACCATTTTTGGCATTAATGACGCAGGCAATCTGGCCTATGCAAATCGACTGTGCGGCACCTTCTGTCGACTTTGAAAGCCAGTTTGGACTTCGGCTCCTGGCCGCCCGTCAAATCCGGGTCGCGTGATGCAAAGTGAGATTCGCGATGTCCGCGTTGCCTAATTGCCTGGGCCCTTTGTGTTCTTCATTTCGCTTTGTGCTACCGGCCAATGGAAACCTGAAGCTGGCGCTCCACATAGCCAGGGCCCGGACTGGTGGTGTTCGGGCAGGGCGGTTGATTGCAGGCGGTGGAGGTAATGACGTAGAACTCCAGCGGTACGCCGCCCGGCGCGGGGCCCGGCGCTCCTGTCGATCGGGTTCCTTCGTTGAAGGTAGCAGTGATAGCGCAGGTAACCGTGGCCGACAGGCCGGTAAGGTCGGTGCCCGCCGGCATCGCGATGGTCGTAGGCGTCGTGAAGCAAGCTCCCGGCAGTCCCTGCTGCAAAACCTTGTAGGCGCCCCATTCGATACCCGCGCGCGCCGCCTGGAACGCCTTCGATCCCATGACGTCTCGCGCGGACGAGGTTTGCTGCAAGCTGCCCACCGTCAGAATGATCGCGCCGAGGCCGGCCAGCACGACGAGCAAAAAAATCGCACTGGCGAGCGCGACGCCGGCCTGGAAGCGGTTACGGCGCATTGTTGACATGCACCTGGTAAAGGAGTGGCACGAATTCAATGCCGTCGGTCAAGTTCAGCCGGATCGTGACCAGCGCCTCGCGCTGGCTCGCCCCGGCGGCATAGGCAAAGGTGCACCCTC
>JBDTTE010000173.1:0-8369 GCA_039930785.1 Betaproteobacteria bacterium
GCGCAGGCGCAGGAAGGTTTCCAGCCGCACCATCAGTTCCGCTTTGATGACCGGCATTCTCAGTACATCGTCAAAGCCGCGCTTGATCCACCGGGATGCGTCGGCTTTCTCGCCGGCCAGTACCAGTACGGGCAGCAGGAACGGCTCGGCTGCCCGCTTCAGTTGCAGCAGGCGCTCAACATGGCGTGCGGCGCAGGTTTCGTCGGCGAGTATGAGGCCGCTGCCTTCGATTTCGCGCAGGTCTTCCGCCGCGCCGGTCAGCAAGGAAACGCCGTGCCCCATGGAGGCCAGGAAGTGGCGCATCAGCTTCGCATCGAGCGGGTTGCTGATCAGCAAGCCAATCGGCGAAGCGTTGCTCATGTCGTGTGTGATCATGGGGACTGGCGGGTCAGGGTCGGGGCGCCCGAGAGGATGCCTTGCAGGTAATCGAGCTTGTCGCCCACCGCCATACCCCTGGCATCGATGGTGAGCAGGCGGATGTCCGGTTCGAAGCCGCCGATGCGCTTTTTCAGGCAGTTAATGATCTTGACGATCCGTCCTTCGTATTCGGCATAGCGCATGAGCACGACGGTGTCGGCCAGGTGCGATACGCCCATGTCCGTGGCGCGCAAGTCCGCGCTGGTGATGTACTCGACCTCGCTGACGATGACGGTCGTCACGGCATTGCGATTGAGGTAAGTCACCAGGTTGTGGACGTGCGCCTTCGCCATGCCGAACTCTTCCATGGCGAATTCGTACCCGCGCAGGCTGTCGATCATGACGCTGGTGAAGCCCTCTTCCTCCACTGCATGCCGGACCATCGCCAGGAACTCGTCCGGGTAGAGTTCCATGGGGTTCACGCGAACAATCTTCACCGCGCCCGACTCCAGATGGGCCGCCAGCGGCACGCTGATGCCGCGCGAGCGCTTCAGCACCGACTCGGGCGATTCTTCGAAGGTGAACAAAACCGAGCGGCCGCCGCGCTTGGCGCCTTCGATCAGGAATTGCGTGCCCAGCGAACTCTTGCCCACGCCTGCCGGACCGCACAGCATCGTGGTCGTGCCGCTTTCCAGGCCGCCGCCCAGCAATGCATCGATCGCGGCGATGCCCGACGAGATGATGAGTTCGCCCGGGCGCGTCGACCCGGTTTTTTCGACGCGGTGGGGGAAGATTTCCATGCCGCTGGAGCTGATGCGCAGCGGATGCAGGCCGGACAGGAAATCGGTTCCGCGCAGCTTCTCGACTTCGATGCTCCGCACCCCTGTTGCAAGCCCGGGAGAAATGCCGCGGCGCAGGTGCAAAATGCCGTCCACCGCCAGGCCCACCGAGGCTTCAAAGGCAAATTCGGAGGGTTCGTAGAGCAGGTACGCGGTGCACCCGACTTTGTTCAGGCTCGACACGAGCCCGCGCACGTGCCTGCGAAACTGGTACGGATCGCTGGACAAGTAGCGCAGATGGGTGATCGAATCGATAACGATGCGGACCGGGCGTTCGGCCTTGATGAAGTCGAACAGGGATTTCCAGACGTCGGGGCGTTCGACTTCGTCGGACTGGAACACGCGGTATTCACCCTCGCTAAAGGACTCGCCGAGCGCAGTGAGGTCCATGATTTCGACGCCTGCGAGGTCCCAGCCGAACCCCGCGGCATTGAAATGCAGGCTGCTGGCGGGCTCGGCCAGCGTGACGTATGCCACTTTCTCGCCCAGGCGCACGCCTTCGAGCAGCCATTGCATCGACAGCACGGTTTTGCCGTTGCCCGCCGACCCGACGATCAGATAGCTGCGATCTGCGGGCAGCCCCCCGTGCACGATCTCGTCAAGTCCCTTGATTCCCGTGGATACCTTCATACCGATCAATCCTCAAAGCTAAAGTCACGGTCAGATTGCAGCCGAACTGGGTAAGCATGGTAGGTGCCGGCGACGCCGATTGATGCCGGGAAGATAAGGCTTTTGGCGTAGGGATATCTCGATGGGCGAACGACTCGCAGAGGGTCGTACCCGCTTGGCCCGCGGCCAACGGGCAGTTACTGCGACATATTCGCCACGATTTGCTGCCGATGCCGACCCGCGCGCCGTTGCGGCGCCTGCGCGAGTGAACGGCTAGGCGGTTTTCGCGACGCCGGGCAAAAGGTCGGCAATAACCGGGATCAGGCCGCCGGAGGTTCGGCCTTTGCCGACGAAGGCTGAGGCCCCGACGGCCGTCGCCTCTTCCCGATAGATTGGCAGATCGCTGCTCGAATGCATGACCACCAGGGTGTCAGGATGGGATGCCTTGATGCGCTGCGTTGCCTCGATCCCATTCATGCCGGGCAACGCGATGTCCATGACAACGAGCTTCGGCGCTTTCACCTCGAACAGTGGCAGCGCTTTTTCGGCGCTGTCGGCTTCGAGCAACTGACAGCCGGGGAAGGCCGAGCGGAGCAGGGCCACCACCAAGGCGCGCGTACCCGGATGATCCTCGACCACCAGGATCGTGATGGACTCCGCCGCAGCGTGCAGTTCTTTGCCGGAACGTAATTCACACATGGGCGCGGGCAAGTATCAGGTTTTGCAATGAGCCGACTATAGGTCGCGGCGAAACTGTGTGTCTGTAGGGAATTCTTGATTGGAGCGCTAGTCGAGCGAAGTCAAGCCATGCTGGATCGCAAACTTGATCAAGGCGGCAAGGTCGGAGAGGTGCAACTTCTGCATGAGGCGGCTACGGTAACTGTCCACGGTCTTCGGTGAGAGGTGCAACATTTCGCCGATCTCGGCGCTGGAATGGCCATCGGCCACAAGCTTGAGAATTTCGCGCTCGCGCTTGCTCAGGCTTTCCAGCGGGCTCACGCCGCTGCGCCCGCTGAGTCCGTCAGCCATGATCTCGGCGACTTTCGGACTCACGTAGCGCCGGCCGGATTGCACCACGCGCACGGCGTCGATGATCTCCCTCCCCGCCGATTCCTTAAGCAAGTAACCGCGAGCACCCGCCTCCAGCGCATGGAACACGTGCTGGGCGCTGGAATGCATTGACAGGATGACGATGGCCGCATCCGGCATCTCATCGCGTATTTGCCTCGTGGCTTCGATTCCGTCAAGTTCAGGCATCGAGATATCCAGGATCACGACTTGCGGCTTGAGACGCAGCACCTGCGCCAGCGCCTCGCGACCGTTCGCCGCCGTGCCGACGATTTCAATATCATTCTGCGCGGCAAGCAGGTTGGCCAAACCTTCACGCACGATGGCATGGTCATCCGCGACAAAGACCGTGATTCGCATTCGTCTGTCCCCTATGTTCCCGGCCGCTTTGGCGCAGCCGGGAGCGATGTGCGGGCAATTTCGATCTTGATCCGCGTCCCTTTGCCGATCGCAGAATCGATACGCACATGTGCTCCGATCGCCTCGGCGCGTTCGCGCATGGTCGTCATGCCCATCCCGTAAACCCCGATCAGCGGCCTGCGCATGGTGTCGAAACCCTTGCCGTTATCGGCGACCGTCAACACTATCAAATCCGGCCCTTCACGCAATTCGATGGTTATTTTGCTCGCTTGCGCGTGTTTGACGGTATTGTTCAGGGCTTCCTGGACGATGCGAAACAGAGCCATCGCCGTCGCCAGCGGAAAGCGCGGCTTCGGTTCGACGCCAATTAAGACAAGCTCGAAGCCGCTGCGATTCGCCGCCGTACGGGCGTGCTCCTTCAGCGCCGCCATCAGTCCGAATTCGTCGATTCCCGGCGGGCGCAACTCCACCATGACGTTGCGCAGGTGATGCGTCGTATCTTCCAGCAGTTTCTGCGAATCTTGCAGGCGGTCGCCGATGGTGGCAGCCAGATCCGGCGGAATGGTCGAGCGCACGATGGAAAGGTTCAGGCCGAGCGCGGTCAGTTCCTGCCCGACCGTGTCGTGCAATTCGCGCGCGAGCAGACGACGCTCGTTTTCCTGGACTTCGAGCATCTGTCGTGACACCGCCTGCAGCCGCCGGGCGTACTCCTGCAAAGCCTGCTCCGCCTCCTTGCGTTGCGTGATGTCCTGGCAGGTGCCCACGGCACGCAGCGGCTGGCCCTGATGGTCCCGAAAAACGTGCCAGCGTTCCTCGACGATCTTGATGCGGCCATCCCGCATGACGATCCGATGCTCGATCGCGCAGGAGGAGATTTCTCCAAGCGAAGTGGCAAAGGCCGCATCCACTCTCGCGCGATCCTCTGGATGGATGAACGCCAGAAAATCGGGATGCGTCGGTTGAAAACTCGCCGGATCGGTTTCGAAAATGCGGTAGGTTTCCTCGGACCAGGTTACGTGCATGTCCTGCAGTTCGGTTTCCCAGCTGCCTATTTTTGCCACGGCCTGGGCTTCCACCAACCGAGCACGCTGTGATTCCACCTGCCGGGCAAGCTGGCGCTGGACCTGCTCGTTCGCCTTTAACTCTTCCTCGGCGCGCTTGCGCTCGCTAATGTCGATGCCGACCCCGACCAGACAAACCGATCCTTCGAACAGCAGTCGCTTGCCATTGAAGAAATAAGGCGTTACGCGGCCGTCCTTCGACAGGAACGCCGCTTCTACGGAGGATTCCCCATCCTCGAAAACCTCCGCTATTCCCTGGTCGACACGAGGCTTATCTTCGACAATGAAGAAATCCAGCGGATGCATCCGGGCAATTTCTTCCGCGGAATAGCCGGAAACGGTGGTGAAATTCCGGTTCCAGCGCAGGAATCGCCCGCTCTCGTCATAAAGATAAAAGATGCCCGGCGTACTCTCGATCATCGCGTCCGAGAACAGCCTCTCCGTCTGTGCAATCGCTTCCGCTCGTACGCGTTCCGTGATGTCGCGCACAATCGTCGAGGCGCCGGTAATTCTCGTCGCGCCCGCAATCGCGCCGTCAGGGCCCCAGATCGGGGAAATGGTGACTGAAACGGGAAACGTCTGGCCGTCTTTGCGCATGCGCACGGTTTCAAAGTTCCGGATACCTTGGCCTTGGCCGATGCGGACCAGGATCCCTGCTTCCTCTTCTGCGCGATCCGGCGGGATGAGTACTCCGATGGGGCGGCCGATGATTTCCGCCGCCGTGTAGCCGAATAGTCTTTCCGCGGCGGGATTCCAGTCGGTGATGATGCCTTGCAGGGTCTTGGCCGTGATGGCGTCGTCCGTAGACTCCACGATGGCTGCAAGCCGTTTGACGATGGCTTCCGTGTTCCGGCGCTCTTCTTCGCGGGCGAAATTGTCCAGCGCAAACGATACGTCGATTGCAACGTCGACCAGCAGCGAGATTTCCTTGTCCTGGAAAAATCCCGTTTCGGTCGCGTACACCGTCAGCGTGCCGTGAACGTCGCCCTTCAATCTGACCGGGAAAACGGCCACCGCGCGGAGTCCGCAAAGTTCCGCCTGCGCGACCCACGGCAGGGAGGCTGGATCCCCGAGAAAGTCGTTGCTGATATACGGTTTGGCGTCGCGAAATGCCGTTCCTGCGGGACCCTGCCCTTCGGGCCGACCATCCGTGTAAACCGTGATGCCCTGAAGATAACCGCCGTCGTCGCCCGACTGCGCCACTGGCACCAGCCTGTGGCTCACGAGCTCGTGCCATCCGATCCACGCCATGCGAAATCCGCCATGCTCGACCAGGATGTCGCAAATCTTCTGGAACAACTGATCGCGTGTCGGCATCCAGACGATGGCTTGATTGATCTGGCTGAGTGCGGCATAAAGCCGCCTGAGCCGCTCGTTTTCGGCTTCGTGCTTCTTGCGCTCGCTGATGTCCCGTACCGACACCAGCGCGGCCGCCTTTGCTTCAAGTTCGAACGATACGGCGGCGACCTCGACGTCTACCACGGTCCCATCGGCCCGGACGTAGACCTGTTCGCTCAGCGGCAGCGTCTTGTTGACGTAGAGCTCCTGAATGCGTCGCTCGGCGATCGCTCGCCCGCTCGGATGGACGATCGACCGGGCGGATTGGCCGATGAGCGCGGCAGAATCAGCCACCCGCATTAGCCGCGCCATGGCATGGTTGGCGAAGACGATTTTTCCGTCCTGGTGCAGGATCATCGCATCCGGGGACTGTTCGACCACCTTGCGCAGGCGCCCTTCGCTGTCGCGCAATGCCCGGGTCATGTTCCGGGCGATCGCTTCAGCGCGCAGTTTTGTCGAGGTCATTACCCAGAAAAGGCCGAACAGCAAAAAGCTGATGGCAATGCCGGCCGCGGCTACGCTGGCCGCCCTGCTGTTTAGACCGCTGTCGACGAATCCCGGCAGCGCCCCAAACTCGAATTGCCAAGTCTGCCCATAAACGTTCTTGCTCATGCTCACCGTGAGCGCGTGGTCGTGTGAGGGCATCTGGCCAGGCGCCGAAAGTATGGTGTCGCCGTTCGCGTCGGTGATGCGCACTGCAACGTGCGCTTGCGAAGCCTTGTCGGCAAGGCCGCGCCAGAAATCCGCGATGAGTATGGGGCAATACACGTAGCTGACGAATGACGCCCTCCTTTGCTCGACGGATGCGTCGGCTGCAAACGCCTGCTTGTAGACGGGCAGGAACAGGATGATGCTTTCGCGAGCCTCCATTTCGCCCGCCTTGACCAGGGATACGACGCCGCTCAGGGCGGGATTGCCGGTGTCGCGCGCACGTTCCATCGCCGACCTGCGCCGCGGCTCGGAGTACATATCGAAGCCAAAAGCGCCAGTGTCGACATTGTGTAATGCGGTAAACCGGATCGGCGCATAGACAGCGCGCTCGCCGGGCGGCCAGATCTTGTAGTCATTTTGATCCTGCCGGCGTATGGCACGCACATAGGCATCCGCATCCGCGCGGCGAATCTCGGTCGCCAGGCCGATGCCGAAGGTGCCCGGATAGTAAGTTTCGATCTCCTGATTGCTCTGGAAGGTGCGCCACTCTTCCCGGCTGATTTTTTTTGAAGCCTGGAGAAACGTGCGGCTCCCGTGCAGGCTCTCTTCGATCAGGGCCATGCGCTCCAGGATATCGTCGGAAATTTCCGTCACGGCGGAACCGAATCGGTACTCGAGGTGCTGCTCGGCTTCCTGCCGGGCAAAGTCGAAGGCGATAAGGGTAACGACCAAGGACAAGGTCAGTACAACCAGGGCCAGGCCGCGTCCGGAAAATATCAGCGGCGAACGTTTCCCCGTAAAAGGGAGGCTCTCTCCGGAGCCGATCTCGGAAATTGGAGCGGGACTGCCATGTTCAGTGGCTATCAATCGGCGCATCGGCTACATGAATTTCGGCAAAATCCCGCGCTTCGTTTCCTTTTGCGAACCGACTACAAATCAAGCGAAGCGCGCGGCATAAATTATGCCGCTGCCTTAAACCCGTTTTGCATCGGCCGACAACCGACCCGCCCCGTTAATGCGCGCGCCATTAACCGATCAACATGCGACCGGTCTAACTTATAACCGTGCTCAAGTTCTCCGTCCGGAGATTAAATCACGAGTCTGGTGAACTGCCTAGCGGGCATTTCACAGGTCGAGCAAAGTTCTGGTGCAATGGATCAGTAACTGTGAGTTATCCGGACATGAAGCGAAACGACTTACCGATATTTGGCAATCCGTTGAATGTTTGTTTAGCCGATCCGGCGCCGTTATCCGTCTATTGTCTGGTCTGCTTGGTGAGAGGGCTGCTTTGTCATGACTCCGGTGTTGCAACGCGTCACCACAGAAGTCGAACGCGTCGTGAAGCGCATAACCAGCGTCTCGTCCGTGCTGGCCGAAAGATTGAACGGCGGGCGTACCTCAACGGGAACGTTGATCGTGACGCGGCGGCGCTCTGCAGAGTGAACCTCGCAGAGCTGCAGAGCATCGTCTTCGCCGCGATCGCTGGCAATAGTATCGGCGAGGCGATCGA
Source organism: Betaproteobacteria bacterium (assembly GCA_039930785.1). Taxonomy (GTDB): domain Bacteria; phylum Pseudomonadota; class Gammaproteobacteria; order Burkholderiales; family JACQAP01; genus JACQAP01. The sequence goes on from JBDTTE010000173.1 coordinate 7,794, forward strand.
TCGAATGCAGTGTTTCCCCAACCAACCTGCGCTACCGCGCGAAGTGCGCAATTCCGTAGAAAAGCTGCGCCAGTTAGCGGTTCTGAAAGAACGCGGCGCTCAAATCCTGTTCGGAGATGTTACGTCGATGCAGATCGATGACGCGCCACCGAGATGCAATAAAGCGAGAACGCAGGCCTGTCGGGCTGGGTATGTATCGACAGTCGCGGCCGCGATCCCAGCTCCACAGTGTCCGAGATGCAGCACACGGTCGCGAAGGAGATCAACGTCCCGGCTGGTAGGACAGCGGAATGGAAAATTGACGACGCTGCACGAACATGATCAGGATCAGATACCGTCTTGAATTGCAAGCGTACGATTTGCATGTGCGAGATCGAATGGGCGACCGGACTTGATCACGCCATAGATCAGATGCGCCAGTTTGCGCATCACCGCACCAATCATGCAAAGCGATCAGGATGCGCTTGCGGGATTTCGGCTGACTCATGAGCTGCTGTCGGGGTAGCGGACCGTGATTATAAGCAGCGACCAGGAGCGCTGAGCTATCACACGACGGGGAACGCTATTTTGCAAGAC
>JBDTTE010000174.1:0-8337 GCA_039930785.1 Betaproteobacteria bacterium
GTTTCGCGACAAAGGCCGCGTCGTGCCGTTGCTCCTCGCAGATCACATGCATCATCGCCAGCGCCAGTGCAGTGTCCGTGCCGGGGCGGATGATGAGCGCTTCGTCCGACTTGGCGGCCGCTTCGGTTTTGCGCACGTCGATCGTAACGATGTGCGCGCCGCGCCGTTTCGCGGCGAGCAGATGTCGCGCGGTATTCGGTTGGCTCGCAAGATTGGCAGCCCAGAGCAGGATAAGCTCGGAGTGCTCGCCCATGTCTTCCTTGGTGTTGGTCTCGAGCATGCCGGTGAGACCGAGCCCGAATGCACCGAGGCCCCAGCAGATCATGGTCGGATTCCAGAACTGGCTGCCGTGGAAATTGGCGAATCGCGCGAGTAATTGCGCGCCGATTCGCGTGCCATAACTGGTCGCGAAGATGCCGTGCCCCGGCCACAAGCCCACGGCTGCGGGATCCTTCATACCGGCGACGATGCGGTCGAACGCTTCGTCCCACGTCGCGCGCCGGAATTCGTCGTCGCGGCGATCGCGAATAAGCGGGTACAACAGGCGCGCGGGATTGCCGATGATTTCGCGCGACGCCTGTCCGCGGACGCAAAGAAACCCCTGGCTGTCGGGATTGGCGACATCGCCCTTGACGCCCACCAGCCTGCCCTCGCGCACCTCGGCCAGCATGCCGCAGAGCGTGGGATGGCAGTTCATGGGGCACATCGTGCGGACGATATTCGGAGGAAGCGTGGGCCCCGTCGATGCCTGCTCCATCGGCGAACCCATCGAGCCGCCACCAGCGATCCCTACCTTCGGTTCCATACCCATGCAGGCGCAACGCTCCGTGTCGATCCTCTGCGGCTATTGTACGGGGCATGCGCTGGAGGATTGCGGGATCAATCGGAAATCAATTGTTGGGTTAGCATGAAAGCATCGACGGATGAACAGCAGGCGGACAACTTGAAAGTCATTGTCTTCGGAGCGACGGGCATGGTTGGCCAGGGCGTGCTGCGCGAATGCCTGCTCGATCCGCAAGTGGAACGCGTTCTGTGTGTCGGACGCACCGCTACCGGCAAGCAGCAGCCGAAGCTGCAGGAATTGCTCCGACCCGACCTGTTCGATGTCGCTTCGTACGCTGAGCAGTTGGAAGGCTACGACGCCTGCTTCTTCTGTCTCGGAGTTTCGTCCGCCGGCATGACCGAGCAGGCCTATCGGCGCCTGACGTATGAACTCACCTTGACCATCGCCAAAACGCTTGCAGCGATCAACCCCGCAATGACGTTCATCTACGTTTCGGGGGCCGGGACTGACAGCAGCGAGAAGGGTCGCACCATGTGGGCGCGCGTGAAAGGCGAAACCGAGAATGCGTTACTGCGGTTGCCGTTCAACACTGTATGCATGTTCCGGCCCGGCGCCATCATGCCCATGCACGGCATCAAATCCAGGACGCGCATCTACCGAATCCTTTATCTGCTGATGAAGCCATTCTGGCGTTCGCTGCTTGCCGCTTATCCGAATTCGATTACCACCACCGAGCAGGTCGGGCGCGCGATGCTGCGCGTTGCACGCGATGGCGCGCCGAAGCGGATTGTTGAAAGTGCGGACATTGTTGAACGGGCGCAGCATTGACGCGCCCACTCTCTCCTCCTTTCCCCGCCCCCCTCTCCCCGGCCCTCTCCCTCCAGGGGAGAGGGAGATTTGATGCGGTAAATAAAAAGGCGACCACTGGTCGCCTTATCCTTATTGCTTCATCGCCTCAGGACTCCCTCTCCCCTGGAGGGACAAGGGCACACTTGAAGCGCAGCAGAGGGCCGGGGAGAGGGGGAAAGGGAACTCGCTCGTCGCGTCTACAAAATCGCTTCATTGCGCCAGCTGCCGCCTTACTTGACCACGGTGCCGTTGTGCTCGGGAAAGCGTAGGCTCACGCCAATCGCGAAGACCTTGCCAACCAGATTTTCTTCCGGCACGAAGCCCCAGTAGCGCCCGTCATCGGCATGATCGCGATTGTCCTGCAAAGTGAAGTAGTGACGGGGCGGCACCTTGCACTGGAAACCGTCCTCGGCGTAGGCGCAACTTTCCTTGAAGCGAAACGCTTGCACGTCGTTGAGGCGCAGCACAGGCGCCTGTCCGTCGATCAGGATCGAGTGAGGCCGTCCGTTCGCGGTTTCCTCGTATTGCTCCAAAGAGGCCGTGCCTGAATCGTCAGACACATAGGCATACTTGCCCGTCCGCAGCGTATCGAAAACCTGTCCATTCAAGCTGAGGCGCTTGTTGCGATACTCGACAATATCTCCGGGGATGCCGACCACTCTCTGAACGTAGCGCCGCAAAGGCTTTTGCGGAAATCGAAGCAGGACAACGTCACCGCGTTCCGGCACTTCGGTTTCCAGAATGGCCTGGCCGCTAAATGGAATTCGCACTGCGTAAGCTGATTTCGCGACGCCGACATAATCACCGTGCTGCACTGTGGGCGCCATGCCGCTGCTGACCACCCGCAGCGGTTCGACGAGGAACGCCTGCTCCGCGACAAACACGAGGTATAGGGCGACCCAGCAGGAAACGATGGCGTGCCAACGCGAGTACCAGGGCAATGCATATTGATTGTTGTGCTGGGCTGCTACACGGTACGAATCGACTATCCCGACAAACCAGATCAGCAGAAACGTGATCAGCCAGACGGCGGGGGCAGCGGGAAATGGGGCCTGCAATCCAGACGGGATTGCCCACGGGAGAAGGAGGATCGCCGCAAGCATCAGGAGAAGATAAAACACGCCGCGCCGTCCGGCACCGGCGTAGAGCATGCCGGTGAAAGGCGTAAACAGCAGTGCAAGAAGGGCGGCCATCCAGCCGTAGCGTTCCTCGCCGGGAATCATGGAACCTCCATGTCAACGCGGTTTTGAAACAAGCAAGCCACAGCATGCGAAAAGCATGGTAGCAGCAGAAGGTGGCCGGCGACAGATGGTATTGCGGCACTAAAGCGAAGTGACAGCGGGCGGCAAAACACTCCCGCCGCCGGCCCGATCCATTCAGGTCCGTGACGGTGGCGAACCGTGCGCGTTGCGTGCATCACCGCGCCTGAATAGCGACCCGCGCGATCAAGCGAAAGCGCCCTCACCCTCGTTCCCTCTCCCGGAGGGAGAGGGAGGAAGTGCGGGATTCACGCCCGTCGCGAAAGTCACGTCATTCACGTCATTCACGGCAGTCACGCCGTCACGACATTCACGGCAGTCACGCCGTCACGGCAGTCACGACGGTCACTCGAATTCGATGTGTTTGATGAAGGAAACCTTGCCCTTCACGTTCCTGACGACGTTGTAGCCGTGCACGCCGTCGCCGTTCGGATCGAAGTTATAGGTTCCTTCGACGCCCTTCAGACCCTTGATCGACAACAGCGCCGAGCGGATCGCCTCCGCGTCGGTAGCCTTCGCTTTTTCGATCGCGTGCTTGAGCAGGTAGACGCCGCCGTAAGCCCACGCCGAATACAAATCGGGATCGGCGCCGTACTTCGCGCGATAGCGCTTGCCGTAACTGCGGCTTTCATCGTTTGCATCGATCGCGAAGTCCGCGACGCTGTATACCCCCCACAGGCTTTCGCCCGCAAGCTTCATCGCGGTATCGGTCACCACCGACGTCGAACCGATCCATTCGGCGTTAACGCCGAGCTGGCGCAGCTGGCGCGCAAAGATGCCGACGTCCGGCGAGTTGGTCATGTAGCTGCCGATGATCTCCGCACCGGAACTCTTGACCTGCAACGCGAGCGGCGTGAAGTCCTGCGAATTGTTGGTGTAGCCGCCGATCATCACCGGTTCGATACCCTGCGCCTTGAGCGCCTCGACCAGCGCGTTCTTGCCACCGGTGCCGAATGTGTCGGTCGAGTGGATCACCGCCCATTTCTTTTTCTTCAGTTCCTTGACGCCGAACTCGGCCATGACCCTGGACGAATACAGGTCGTTCGGACGCACGCGAAAAATCCACGGGTTGTTCACGCGCGTCAGGCTGGGATCGCTGCCGCCTATCATCGCCGGGATCTTTCCCTTCGCTATCGTTGGCGACGCGGCCTGGACCTGCGTGCTGCGCAATGGCCCGAGGACCGCGACGACGCCGCTTTCGAGTAGCTTGGAATAAGCCAGCACAGTGGTGGGATTCGTGCTCTGGTTGTCTTCGATGCGCAGTTCGAACATGCGACCGAGTACGCCGCCAGCGGCATTGATCTCCTCGACGGCGAGTTTCACGCCCTGCGCAGTGAGCAGGCCGGCTTCGGCTTGCGGCCCGGTGACCTCATCGACCAGGCCTAGCAGGATGGGATCGGCCGCCAAACCCGGTAATGCGAATGTAAGGGAAAGCGTACAAGCTGCGAGAAACCTGACCAGTGCGGTTTTCATCTGCTGCTCCTCCGTTCGTTTTTTTGTCGGCCTGTATCCGGCCGGCTTTATTTTGCCCCAACCCGCGGGCGCACGCGGCCTTAAGTTTGTCTTAAGACTGGCCTTGTAACTTGCCGACCGTGGCTTTCCAACCGGAAGGGGTTGAACATTGGCCGGCGTTCTAAAGTAATCCCAGCCTTCGGAATCGAAAATGCGTCTGCTACTCGTTGAAGATGACTCGATGATCGGAAAAGGCGTCGTGCACGGATTGCGACAAGAGGGCTTTTGCGTGGATTGGGTCCAGGATGGCGCGGCTGCGGACCAGGCCCTGGCCAACGCGGTGTACGACCTGATGCTCCTCGACCTGGGCCTGCCGAAGAAAGACGGCTCCCAGATCCTGGGACAGCTGCGGGCACGCGGCAACCCCATCCCGGTCCTGATCCTGACCGCGCGCGACGCCGTTTCGGAGCGCGTGAAGGCGCTGGACAGTGGCGCCGACGATTTCCTTACAAAACCTTTCGACCTCGATGAACTCGCGGCGCGGATCCGCGCGCTGCTCCGTCGTAATGCCGGCCGTGCGACGCCATTGATCACCCACGGTGCGCTCGTGCTGAACCCGGTCACCCGCCAGGCGACAATCAAGGGCCGGTCGATCACGATGTCCGTGCGCGAATTTGCCATTGCCATGGCGCTGCTGGACCGACCTGGTGCCGTGCTTTCGCGCGCCCAGCTCGAGGAGAAGCTCTACGGCTGGGATGCGGAAGTGGAAAGCAATGCGGTGGAAGTCCACATCCATTCACTGCGCAAAAAACTCGGCAAGGACTTCATCAAGAACATCCGCGGCGTGGGCTACATGGTTTCGACGAAGGCATGAGATCCATCCGTCGCCAGCTGCTGGTCTCGCTGCTCGCCACCATCGCATTTGCCGGGCTGATCGCTGCGGCGGGCATCTACCTGACTGTCCAGCACGAGTTCAATGAGGTGTTCGACTACGAACTGAAGCAGGTGGCCTTGTCTTTCCGCGAAGATTCCCTCGGCATGCCAATTCCGCCGCCCATCCTGGAAGAGGACGACGACCTCGTCATAGAGATCTGGGATCGCGCTGGCAATCTGGTCTATACCTCCGATCAGCTGCCTGTCCTGCCACCGCGAGTGCAGGCCGGTTACTCGTCGATTGACACTACGGACGACCGCTGGCGCGTCTTCAACACGGAGTCGCACGGCTACACGATCCAGGTTGCGCAATCCAGGAGCGCGCGTCACGCGCTCGCAGGCGGGGCGGCGGGCCGAACCATGATTCCCATCCTGTTGCTGATCGCGGCGCTGGGCGTCGTGATCTGGTTCATCATCGGCCGCGGTTTGCGTCCGCTGAACAAGGTTGCCGACGCGGTCGGGCAGCGTTCTGCCAGCGCAATGCAGCCTTTGTCGAGCGCGGACCTGCCGGCCGAAGTCCGTCCGCTGGTCGTCGCGCTCAATCACCTGCTCGGGCGCCTCGAGGGCGCCCTCTCAACGCACCGCACCTTCATCGCCGACGCCGCGCATGAACTGCGCACGCCGCTCACGGCCGTGCAGTTGCAGATACAGATCGCCCGCCGCGCGCGCACGGAGGAAGAGCGCGCCGACGCATTTGGCCATCTCGAAGAGGGCGTCAAGCGTTCGATTCACCTTGTGCAGCAATTGCTGACGCTCGCACGCGAGGAGCCGGATCTCGTCGAACGCAACACGGGCCCCGTCGAACTCGCGCAACTGGCAAGGCAGGCTGTCGCCGACCACGTGTCACTCGCAGAGGCCAAGGACATAGATATTGGCGTCGAAGGCGAACAGCCGGTATGGATTACAGGGAACCCCGAAGCGCTGCGCGCCATGCTGGGGAACCTGATCGACAACGCCATTCGCTACATACAGCGCGGCGGCAAGATCGACGTGGGCGCGCACTCGCAGGGCAATCAGGCGGTATTAACAATAACGGACAACGGCCCCGGCATCGCCCCGGCTTTTCGCGAGCGAGCGTTCGACCGCTTCTGGCGCGGCGAAGGCGCGCGGGAGATCGGCAGCGGGCTCGGCCTCGCAATCGTAAAAAATGTCGTCGACCACCATGGGGCCACCGTGTCGCTCGAACCGGTGGAACACGACCGCGGCCTTCGCGTCATGGTGCGCTTTCCGGCGACTTAGCCCATGGCCGCCACCGACATCGCGTTAACGCAACCGCGGCAGCGCGCGCAGCTGACACAAAGTCGGCTCATTGCGCTTCTGCTGCTTGCGTTTGCCATTGTCTGGTTCTGCAACCTGGACTACCGACACCTGGTTCGCCCGGACGAAGGTCGCTATGCAGAAATATCGCGAGAGATGCTGGCGAACTCGGATTGGATTACGCCGCGCCTCAACGGCATCAAATATTTCGAGAAGCCTCCCCTCCAATACTGGATGACCGCGACGGCTTATTGGTTATTCGGCGAGAGCGAATGGACCGCGCGTCTGTGGACGGCGCTCACCGGTTTCGCCGGCATCCTGATCACGGGATGGGCCGGCGCGAAATTGTTCGGGCGCACCGCGGGTTTCAATGCGGCGGTCGTCCTCGCCGGCAGTTTTCTGTACGTCGGCATCGGCCACGTCAATACACTCGACATGGGCGTGACCTTCTGGCTTTCGTCGGCGCTGTTTGGCTTTCTGCTGGCGCAGGACCCGCAGTCGACGCGGGCGCAGTCGCGCCGCTGGATGTTGGCGAGCTGGGCGGCGATCGGATTCGGCTTCCTGAGCAAAGGCCTGATCGGCCTGCTTCTACCAGCAATGGCAGTGGCGATCTACATCTTGGTCGAGCGGGACTTCGCATTGGCAAAGCGCCTGCATGCTGCTTATGGCCTTGCGCTGTTCCTGGCCATCGCACTGCCGTGGGTCATCGCCGTCTCGCTCGCGAACCCGGAGTTCCCGGCTTTCTTTTTCATTCACGAGCATTTCGCGCGCTTCCTGACGCAGGAGCATCATCGCGAGGGCGCCTGGTGGTATTTCATTCCGGTCCTCATCGCCGGATTGTTGCCCTGGACCGCCATGCTGGGACACGCCGCCTTGCATGCGTGGCGCACGGATTCGACGGAACGCCACTTCAAGGTACGCAGATTCCTGCTGATCTACGTTTGCACCGTCTTCGTCTTCTTCAGCGTTTCGGGCTCCAAGCTCCCCTCTTACATCCTGCCGCTGTTTCCGGCCCTCGCGCTGTTACTGGGAGACTGGCTCGCCCAGGTCGACGGACGGCGTTTGAGTCGATTCATGATTCCGATCGCGGCCGTGGCTTGCATCGGCGTTGCGCTAACCCCGTTTGCGGCGAGGTTTGGCAGCGCCAAAGTTCCGGCCGATTTGTACACACAATTTGCCCATTGGTTGACGGCGGCGTTTCTGCTTTTACTGGTCGCCTGCAGCGCCGCCTTTTTTCTGGCGCGAAGCGGCCGCGTCCGGATCGCGATCGTGGCAATGGGATGCGGCTCGCTGCTGATGATCCAGATTGCGATGACCGGACACCAGACATTGTCGCCATCCTATTCCGCGGCGCAAGTCGCGGAAATCGTGAAGCCCTACCTTGGCGCCGACGTGCCGTTCTACAGCGTACGGACGTACGAGCAGACCCTGCCGTTCTACATCAAGCGCACGGTCACACTGGTGGACTATCGCGACGAACTCGATTTCGGCTTGCGGCAACAACCTGAATTGCAAATCGCAACCCTGAAGGAATTCCAGGCGCGCTGGGAAAACGATCGGCAGGCCTTGGCGATCATGGGTCCGGATGTCTATCAGAGCCTGGCGCAACAGGGGCTGCCGATGCGCGTGCTATCGAGCGACGCGAGACGCGTCGTCGTGTCCCGATCATGACTGCGACCCCTTTCGTCCTCGTCCTCTGTGGCGTGCTGCTGAACGCGGCCGCACAACTGCTGCTGAAAGCGGGCACCAACAGCGTCGGCGTGTTTGCCTTCACCGCCGGCAATCTTGTGCCGGTTGGATTGC
>JBDTTE010000175.1:0-8315 GCA_039930785.1 Betaproteobacteria bacterium
TAGATCGAATTGCCCTGGCGCCCGATGCGAAAGCGGGCCGAGAACGCGCGCGATTCCGGGCTGCCGGCGCCCGCGCCGACGGCATGCGGCGTGACCGGTTGTTTCGCCCAGTCTTCGATCAGTCCGTCGACCGCGATGGGCGCCGGCAAATTTTCGATGCGCAGGTCGCTGTCCTGCGCCAGCGCGAACGGATAAATTTCGCCGCTGAGGAACAGGCTGGGCCGGTCGTTCAGCGCGGTGCCGACCGCGCGGGCCGTGGACACGACGCCCTGTTCCTGGACGCGCAGCAGTAGGTGCTCCAGCTCGCGCACATAAAGGTAGCCGAGGAACGGGATCGTCAGCAGAATGCCTGCCGCCAGTAGCAGCTTCAGGCGCAGGCCCGGTCCGCGCGGACTAGTTTTTGCCATGCCAGCGGTAGCCCATGCCGTACACGCTCTGGATGAAATCGAAATTCGCATCCAGGACGGCAAATTTGCGGCGGATACGCTTGATGTGCGACGTGATCGTGCTGTCGTCCACCGTCAGGCTGGCTTCACGCATCAGTGCGTCGCGATCTTTGACGTGGCCCGGAAACTTGGCGAGGGCATGGACCAGCCAGAATTCGGTCAGAGTGAGATCAACCTGCTGCTGTCCCCAGTGGGCCTGCATGCGCTTGAGATCCAGCTTGAGCTGGTCGCGTTCGAGTATGTCTTCCGCCGCCGGCGGTGTACCAGTCACTTCGATGCGCCGGAATAGCGCCGCGATGCGGGCGAGCAGGTGGGGCAGGCTGATGTCCTTGGTCAGGTAATCGTCCGCGCCCATGCGCAGGCCGGACACCGTGTCGAGATCGCTGTCGCGGGCCGTCAGGAAAATGATCGGCAGGGTCGCTGACATCGCACGCAGTTCGCGACACAGCGCGAAGCCACCCTCGACCTCGTCCTGCAGGCCTATGTCGATCAAAGCGAGGTCCGGCAGACGAACGCGCAGGGCTTTCAGCGTATCTGCGCGGTTGGCGAAGGCCGCAACCTCGTAGCCCTGGCGGCGGAACACGTCCGCGTAGTTTTCGCGGATCGCGGGGTCGTCCTCGACGATGGCGATACGTCTGGGCATTCGGCTGGGCGTTGCGTTGGGTAGCGGTCGGTTCGGGGTCGCGCAGAACTATACCTTGAGCGCGGCCGCAAACCGCGCGCCCCGCCCAAAAGCCATTTTTCCGCCACATTTCGCCCGCAACTTTCCCCAACCTCGGCCCGGTGGCGCCCCAAGCGGGAGCTTCAATGGCTCCCGTGCAATTCGCACGGGCGCTCCTGGAGGGAGACATGAAAATCTTGGCAAATCGTAATTTGGCTACGGCGCTGGGTTCGTTTGGTGCGGCGTCGGCCGCTCCGATTGGTTCACCCGCGGCGGGTTCCGCGATAGTGCGTGATGTTGCACGCATGATCGTCACGGCCGTCATAGCGGGCACCGCATTCGCGCTTCTATTGGCGCTGGCTGTGCTTTCACTGACGGTCGTTGCCCCGCCCGCGCATGCATCCGGTGCGCCGACGGTCGAGACCTACGTATCGACGGCGACGCCGGACGCGCACGGCGACAAGCCCACCGACCACTCCTCGCAGGCCTCAAGCCAGATGGTTGCAGACGCATCCTCGGCACGGGCCGCAGCTGATTCCAGCAGATCTCACGTGTTGCCGGCGACCGCGTCGCAGGACATGCCGCGCGAGAGCACCTTCACTTCGCTTGTGAATGGCTTTTCTCCGGGCCTGGTCCTGATCCTCGCGCTCGTTGCCGTTCTGCTTGCCTTCTTTGTTTACGCGGTCGCGCGGAGGAAGGCATGAGGATGCGCGCAAGCATCGAAGTGGCACGCCAGGGCGCGACCCTGGCGGCGCTGGCCAGCGCGGGCATTGCTTTGCTGGTTGCGTCGGCCGCGCTTTCGCTGGCAGCGATTGCGCTGCCGGCGCGGGCGGCTGACGCGCCGTCGCCCGCGTTGACGGAGACGCCGCAGAAAGCGGATTCCGATTCCGAGAAACCCGGCCAGCAGACCAGCGGCAGCTTTCTGGTGCGCGTCGGTCCGTCCGGCCGATTGATACGATCCGCGGCGCTTTCCACCGACGTCAAGATTTCCGTCAGCGGCATGGTGGCGCGCGCCGTGGTCGCGCAGCAATTCCGGAACGATTCCCCGGATTGGGTTGAAGGCGTCTACGTGTTTCCGCTACCGGAGAATGCTGCGGTCGACCACCTGCGCATGCGGGCCGGCGAACGCGTGATCGAAGGCCAGGTCCGTGAACGCGAGCAGGCACGCGCGCAGTATCAGGCCGCCAAGGAGAAGGGCCATCGCGCAACCCTGGTCGAGCAGGAGCGCCCGAACATTTTCACCAGCAGCGTGGCGAACCTCGGTCCCGGCGAAACACTGACGGTCGAGATCGAATACCAGCAGACCCTGCACTACGAGGACGCGTCCGTCAGCCTGCGCTTTCCGACCGTCGTCGCGCCGCGCTACATCCCCGGTGTGCCTGCGTCGGAAAAAAGCGGTGGCACGGGCTGGGCACCGGATACAGATCAGGTTTCCGATGCGTCGCACATTACGCCTTCCGTCGTAGCCGAGGGCGAGAAGCCGGTAAACCCGGTGACCATTCATGTCGCACTTGATGCCGGGTTTGCGGTTAACGACGTCAAAAGTCGTTATCACGCCATCGAGGTGGAAAAGCGCGACGACAATCGCTACGAAGTGTCGCTGGCGGTCGGGCCGTTTCCGGCCGATCGCGATTTCGAACTGGTCTGGCATCCGATTGCGGGTTCCATCCCGCGCGCCAGCCTGTTTCGCGAAACTCGTGACGGCGATACCCATTTGCTGCTGACCCTGTTTCCACCTGTCGGCGTGCAGGCCGTTGAGAAACGCTTGCCGCGCGAAGCCATCTTCGTGATCGATACATCCGGCTCCATGGCAGGCACGTCCATCGAGCAGGCAAAGAAGGCATTGCTGATGGCGCTCAAGCAACTTACGCCGGGCGATCGCTTCAATGTGATCCAGTTCAATTCAACGACCGACACGCTGTTCGCCTCGCCGCATGAAGCGGATAACCGGAATCTTGAAGCCGCCCGGAAGTATGTCGACAGGCTGCAAGCCAATGGCGGGACCGAAATGGCGCCGGCCCTGCGCGCGGCGCTCGAACCGGCGACGAAGGAGGGCTACCTGCGCCAAGTCGTGTTCATGACCGATGGCAGCGTCGGCAACGAGGATGCGCTGTTCACGATGATCCAGAAAAAGCTCGGCCACACCAGGTTATTTACAGTCGGCATCGGTTCGGCGCCCAACAGCCATTTCCTGACCAAGGCTGCACAGTTCGGCCGCGGCAGTTTCACCTACATCGGCGACGTCGCCGAAGTCGGCGAAAAGATGGGCGGGTTGTTCGCCAAGCTCGAACATCCCGTGCTGTCGGACATCGTCGTCGAGTGGCCGGGTAGTGTCAGCGCGGATAGCTATCCGCAAAAGCTGCCTGATCTTTATCTGGGCGAACCGGTGGTCCTCAGTGTCCGCGCGGAAGGCTTGCTCAGCGGCAAGGTCGTGGTGCGCGGGCAATCCGGCGGCGAACCGTGGAGTTCGAGATTCGACCTCGGCCGTGCGCATGAAGGCGAAGGCATGGGTGTGATCTGGGCGCGCCGCAAGATCGAATCGCTGACCGATACGCTGCAGGAAGGCGCGGACAAGGACAAGGTGCGTGAAGCAGTGGTCGACATCGCGCTGAAGCATCATCTGGTGACGCGCTATACGAGCCTCGTGGCAGTGGATGTGACACCGGCGCGGCCCGACGGCGAGCCCTACGATTCGCAGGCGCTTCCGGTGAACCTGCCGCATGGCTGGTCGCAGGAAGCTGTGTTCGGTTCGCTGCCGAAGACTGCCACACCCGCGCCCTTGCACCTGATCCTCGCAATGATTGCTACGTTGCTTGCATTCTTCGTCTACATGCGCGCGAGGAGGGCAGCATGACGGCGCGCGTACAGCGGATGGTCGCGGTCGGCCTGGTGGCTGTTGCCATCTGGCAGGCGGGCGAAGCGATGGCCATCCATGCAAAGGCGTGGCTCGCGCAACGCCTCATTGCTTCCGCGTGGAAGAAGTCACTGGAAGAGGGCGTCGGTGTGAAGCCCTGGCCGTGGGCCGATACCTGGCCAGTCGCGCGACTCGAAGCGCCGCGCCAAGGTGAATCGCTGATGGTTCTCGCCGGGGCGAGTGGACGCACGCTGGCTTTCGGGCCGGGCCACGTCGACGGCACGCCGTTACCCGGCGATTCCGGCAATGCCGTCGTCAGCGGGCATCGCGACACCCACTTCGCTTTCCTGCGTGACTTGCGATCCGGAGACGACCTGGTCGTGCAAACGCCAAACGGCCGCACCATCCACTACGCGGTGTCCGGAATCGAAGTGGTGCGCAACAAGGATGTGCGCGTACTGCTGGACGCGAACGACGACCGCCTGACCCTGGTGACGTGCTATCCGTTCGACAGCCCGGTGCCGGGTGGGCCGCTGCGGTATGTGGTGGTGGCGATACGGAGTTGAGTAACTAGGGCAAGTTCAAATTCGTTGACGCAAAGGGCGCAAAGGAAAAGCAAGAAAGGACGCAAAGGGAACCGGGGAGAAGGGAAGGACATGAAGCCGGTGGACGTCTCGCGTTGCGGTCGCTCAGGTAGGAATTTCCCCCTCGCCCTTCTTTGCGTACTTGGCGTCCTTTGCGTCTTTGCGTCGAGATGTTCCGTATTACAACGTCGAGACGTACCGTTTTACAACTTGGCGAACAGCCAACACGAGGCTAGCATGCCGTCTTTCATTCGCATCGGTCCACGCTCCATGGCGCAATACAACTCCGCCCTGCGTCCGCGCAGGAGCCTGCTCTTCGTCCCGGCGCTGCGGCCGGACCGTTACCTGAAAGCGCTCGATTCGGGTGCCGACATCGTCTGCATCGACATGGAGGATGCAGTCGCGCGCAGTCGCAAGGACGAAGGCCGCGAACTCACGCTGCCGCTGTTCAAGACGAACACGCATCCGCACGTCGAGCGCATGGTGCGCATCAACGGGCTGTCCACGCCGGACGGATTGAAGGACCTGAGCGCGATCATCGCGTTGGATTCGCCTCCGCCGTCCATCATGATTCCGAAGATCCGCTCGGCGGAGGAAGTGCAGCTGATCGAAACGCTGCTGTCGTCCGGTCCGGCGCGGCAGATCCGCTTCTGCGTCATCATCGAAACCAACCAGGGTCTGGAGCGCGCGCTCGAGATTGCAAAGTCTTCGTCGCGCATCGATTCGCTAATCCTCGGCGCCGTGGACATGTCCGCCGACCTGCGCTGCGAGAAATCCTGGGAGCCATTGCTGTACACGCGTTCGCGGCTGGTGCATGCGGCCGCGTCCGCCGGCATCGACCTGCTTGACGTGCCGTATCTCAATCTCGAAGACCCGGAAGGTTTGCGCGATGAAGCTCGCGGCTGCGCGCGGCTCGGGTTCACCGGCAAGGCCTCCATTCACCCGAATCAGCTGGCGATCATCCATGACGCGTTCACCCCTGACGCTAAGGCCATCGAGAAGGCGCGCAAGGTCTGCGCTGCGTTCGAGCAGGACAATACGGGTCTCGTTGTTGTGGACGGGGAATTGATCGAACTGCCGGTGGTGCGGGCTATGTATCGCGTGCTGGCTATCGCGGATAGGCTGAAGAACGCAGCGTAAAGCGAATACACCCAACGCAGAGGCGCAGAGAAGATCGGAGAACGCAGAGGAAAGGCAAACACAGACATATTTTCGACCGCCATATTCGCGACCGGGTCCGCGGTTACCACGGAAACCCCGGCACCCAGTTCTCTCTGCGTTCTCTCGTTTTTCTCCGCGCCCTCTGCGTCAAACGATCCTAACGCCGGCCTTCGGCCGGCTTACAGCGAGTGCTATGATCAACCCATCGTCCGCTCCTGTGATGCACGTGGACCATGGCAGGTTATTCACGCACCGTTGGTGAGCGCGTCTATCGCTTTTCCGACCTGAAGGCGCTCTTGGCGAAGGCCACGCCGGCCCGCTCCGGCGACCGGCTCGCCGGTGTCGCGGCGGGTAGCGAAGAAGAGCGCGTGGCTGCGCAGATGGCGCTGGCCGACCTGCCGCTGCAGACGTTTCTCGACGAAACCGTCATTCCCTACGAAAGGGATGAGGTCACCAGGCTGATCGTCGATACGCACGACGCGGTCGCCTTCGAACCGGTTTCGCACCTGACCGTCGGCGACCTGCGCGATTGGCTGCTCGATTACGACACCGATTTCACCGCGCTGGCGGCCGTTGCGCCCGGCCTGACGCCGGAGATGGCGGCGGCGGTTTCCAAGATCATGCGCATCCAGGACATGGTGCTGGTGGCACGCAAGTGCCGTGTCATCGCGCAATTCCGGGACACACTAGGTCTCGACGGGCGCCTGTCCAATCGCTTGCAGCCTAACCATCCGACCGACGATCCCAAAGGCATCGCGGCCAGCATCCTGGACGGATTGCTGTATGGCTGCGGCGATGCCGTGATCGGCATCAATCCCGCGACGGATAATGTGGAGCAGGTCGTCATGCTGCTTCGGATGCTGGACGACATCATCCAGACCCATCGCATTCCGACGCAGTCCTGCATCCTGACCCACGTGACGAATACGATGCAGGCCATCGAACGCGGCGCGCCGGTTGATCTAGTGTTCCAGTCCATCGCCGGCACCGAAACCACCAATACGAGTTTCGGCTTCAATCTCGCACTGCTCGGCGAAGCGAACGATGCGGCGCGCGACCTCAAGCGCGGGACCATCGGCGACAACGTCATGTATTTCGAGACGGGGCAGGGCAGCGCGTTGTCGGCTAACGGCCATCACGGCGTCGACCAGCAGACCTGCGAGGCGCGCGCGTATGGCGTGGCGCGGGCGTTCTCCCCGCTGCTGGTGAACAGCGTGGTCGGTTTTATCGGCCCGGAGTATCTCGACGGACGCGAGATCATTCGCGCTGGCGTTGAGGATCATTTCTGCGGCAAGCTCCTCGGGCTGCCGATGGGCATGGACGTGTGCTACACCAATCATGCAGACGCGAACCAGGACGACATGGACACGCTGCTCACCCTGCTCGGCACCGCGGGCTGCAACTTCATCATGGGCGTACCCGGCGCGGACGACATCATGCTGAACTACCAGAGCACCTCGTTCCATGACGCGCTCTACCTGCGCCAGGTACTCGGCCTCAGGCCAGCGCCTGAGTTCGAGGATTGGCTGGCGAGCATGGGCATCGTCGAAGACGGCACGCGCCTGCGCCAGATCGCAGCGGGGCATCCGTTGCTCGCGCTCGCGGAACGCTGAAGGATGGCAAAGGCACCGGTTCAACGCTTCGCGGTGGTGAACTCCAAACCGGATCCGTGGAGCAGCCTGCGCCGCTTCACCTCAGCTCGTATCGGGCTCGGTCGCGCGGGCGGGAGCATACCCACGCAGAAGCTGCTCGAATTCCAGCTTGCGCATGCGCGCGCACGAGACGCGGTTAATTGCGTCCTGCACACGGGTACGCTGCAGGCGGAACTCTCTGCGAAGCAGGTTAAGTCGCTTGTGTTGGCCAGCGCGGCGCCGGATCGACATACCTATATCCAGCGGCCGGATCTCGGGCGCATCCTCAGCGATGAATCGAAAGCGCTGCTGGAATCAAAGGCGCAGCAGGGGCAGCCAAGCGATATCGTATTTGTGATCGCCGATGGATTGTCCGCGCTGGCGGCGCAACGCCATGCGGTTCCGCTTCTGGCAACAATGCAGCGGGCATTGCAGCGCGAGGGGTGGCGTGTCGCGCCTTGCTGCATCGTCACGCAGGGGCGCGTTGCCATCGCCGACGAGATCGGGGCGCTGTTGTCCGCGCAGATCAGTGTCATGCTCATCGGTGAGCGCCCGGGCCTGAGTTCCCCGGATAGCCTTGGCGCCTACCTGACCTGGAATCCCACGCCCGGGCGCAGCAATGCGCAGCGCAATTGCGTTTCGAATATTCGGCCGGAAGGGTTGAGTTACGCCGCGGCCGCCTTCAAACTGCTGCACCTGCTGCGGCAAGCGCGTGACAGGAAGCTGTCCGGACTGCAATTGAAGGAGGATGCCGCGCTTCCCGGAGCGGCGGAATTGCTGAAGATGTTTCCGGATGTTACTTAAGTATCAGGCGCTAGTTCTCATCACGAAGAGCATGAAGATCACGAAGTGACACGAAGAAAAGCGTTGGGACGATTAAATGGTGGGCAATGGTGGAAGAGATGCAGGTCGATAACCGACGACGAACTTCCCCGCAAATTTCCGAACGCCAGAATCTCTTTTGACCTTCTTCGTGTT
>JBDTTE010000176.1:0-8295 GCA_039930785.1 Betaproteobacteria bacterium
CTGATCGTCAACATGACGCGCGCGGTGACCGAACCTTCCCCGATGATGAAGGAAGAGAAGTCGCGCACCGTGGTCGGTGACAGCGCGAGGTCCGATGCCAAGCCGGAAGGCGCCCGTGTCGAGGCCAAGCCGGAAAGCGCCCGTGTCGAGGCCAAGCCGGAAGGCGAGAAGCCCGCCGCGCCCGCGCCCGCCAGCGCCTAGGTCGGCAGGCTTGCAAGTCTTGAGGTGAACCGCAACACGACGGTACTCGATGGCAGGATGGTGACCCGCGACGACCTCCGGCATACCCCGGCGGGCGCAGCGGCGCTGAATTTCAGGATAGGCCACATGTCCGAGCAGACCGAAGCCGGCATGAAGCGAACGGTCAATCTGGAAATCGACGCGGTGGCGCTGGGCCCGGTGGCCGAGAAGCTCAGCCAGGCGGCGATCGAAGGCGAATATCGCTTCGAAGGTTTTCTGGCACTGCGCAGCAAGCAATCGAGAACACCGGTGTTGCACGTGAACAGTTTTGAATTGAACCGGACCTGAGATCGAACCGGGTCCGAATTTAAGCGAGGGAATACAAATGGCACGTTTCGGAGGCAGCAAAGGCAAGGGCAAGGACAAGGGCAAGGAACGCAGCAACCGTCCGTTGTTCCGCCGCCGCAAGTTCTGCCGCTTCACCGCGGAAGGCATCAAGGAAGTCGATTATAAGGACGTCGAAATCCTTAAGGACTTCATCAACGAGAACGGCCGCATCATCCCGGCTCGCATCACCGGCACCAAGACGCATTTCCAGCGCCAGTTGTCGGTTGCGATCAAGCGCGCGCGCTACCTGGCGCTGCTGCCCTACACCGACCTGCACTGAAGGAGCGGACATGCAGATCATACTGATGGAAAAAGTGCACAACCTCGGCGTGCTGGGGGATGTGGTCAAGGTCAAGGACGGCTACGCGCGGAATTTCCTGATTCCGCACGGCAAGGCCAAGCGGGCCACCGACAAGGCGATCGAGGAATTCAAGGCGCGCCGCGTGGAACTGGAAGCCGCGCACAACAAGGCGCTGGTACTGGCGCAGGAACGTGCAGCCAAGCTCGAAGGGCTGATGGTCCAGATCACGCAGAAGGCGGGCGTCGATGGCCGCCTGTTCGGTTCTGTCACGAATTCCGACATCGCCGAATCGCTGAAGGCACAGGGCCACGAAATCACCAAGGCCATGGTGCGCATGCCGCAGGGTGCGCTGAAGCAGATCGGGGATTATCCGGTCACGCTCGATCTCAACGCGGATGTGACGACGACGATCACCGTGTCGGTACTGGGCGACACGTCGAACTAGACCGCGCGTGATGGCGTTAAAAAAAGGGCTGTGAAAACAGCCCTTTTTATTTTTCTTCTTGCGCGTCCCGGCGGCATCCGAATAATAGGCAACGACAAGTCCGTTCGCGCCGCTTTCCGCTGCTGGTCGTTTCCCAAACCCTGAGGCCATAAACCTGATGGCGCAGTTCACAGCGCAACGCGTCGGCGTCGCCGACACCCAGGTAGAGCTGATCAAGCTGCCGCCGCACTCGGTGGAGGCAGAGCAATCCGTTCTGGGTGGCCTGCTGCTCGATAACACGGCCTGGGACAAAGTGGCCGACCTGATCGCCGAATCGGACTTCTATCGTGGCGATCATCGACTCATTTACCGGCACATCTCCAAGCTGATCGGCAATTCGCGGCCGGCCGACGTCATCACCGTCGCCGAAGGGCTCGAAAGCACGAAGGAACTCGAAGGCATCGGCGGCCTGGCGTACCTCGGCGCGCTGGCGCAGAACACGCCCACGGCCGCGAACGTGCGCCGCTACGCCGAGATCGTGCGCGAGCGCGCGGTGATGCGCAAACTCGCGGAAGTCGGCACCGAGATCGCCGATACGGCCTACAACCCGATGGGCAAGGAGGCCGGTCAGCTGCTTGACGAGGCCGAGTCGAAAGTGTTCGCGATCTCGGAAGAGGGTTCGCGCGGCAAGCAGGGCTTCCTGGATATGCAGCCGCTGCTTACGCAAGTCGTCGAGCGCATCGACATGCTGTACAACCGCGACAACCCTTCCGATGTGACTGGCGTACCCACCGGGTTCACCGACCTGGATCGCATGACATCCGGATTGCAGCCGGGCGATCTCGTCATCATCGCGGGGCGGCCGTCGATGGGCAAGACGTCGCTGGCGCTGAACATCGCCGAACACGTTGCGCTGGAGTCGGGGCTGCCGGTCGGCGTGTTCTCCATGGAAATGGGGGCATCGCAACTGGTGATGCGCATGCTGGGCAGCGTGGGTCGGCTCGACCAGCACAAGGTCCGGACCGGGCGTCTGGCCGATGAAGACTGGCGCAAGCTGACCGACGCGGTCGGCCGGTTGAACGACGCGCCGATCCACATCGACGAAACTGCCGCGCTCAATTCGCTCGAACTGCGCGCGCGCGCGCGCCGCCTGCACCGCCAATACGGCAAACTCGGTTTGATCGTGGTCGACTACCTGCAACTCATGTCGGCCAGCTCGCACGGGGAAAACCGCGCCACGGAAATATCGGAAATCTCGCGCGGCCTCAAGGCGCTTGCCAAGGAGCTTGGCGTGCCAGTGGTTGCGCTGTCGCAGTTGAACCGCAGTCTGGAGCAACGCCCGAACAAGCGCCCGGTCATGTCGGACCTGCGCGAGTCCGGCGCCATCGAACAGGACGCGGACCTGATCCTGTTCATCTACCGCGACGAAGTCTACAACCAGGATTCGCCCGACAAGGGCAAGGCCGAAGTCATCATCGGCAAGCAGCGTAACGGCCCCATCGGTACGGTTACGCTAGTGTTCCAGGGCGAGTACACGCGCTTCGCCAATTTCGCCGACCCCGGGCGTTTCTAGAGTTGTTGCGCGGGAATAATCGCGCAGCGATCGAAGGTAGACCCCCGGAGCCCTAAACCGGCGAACTCTCGTTCGGGAAATGGCTTTTGAACTCTCGGGCGGCCTTGGTGAGCTCGGTATCCATTTTTTCCTGACGATAGATCGCGAGCAGCTTGATCCACGAGTCGCGATCGGTTGGATCCTTGTGCACCTGGAATTGCAGCAGGCTGAGCGCGTTCTGTATGCGGCCAAGTGCAATGAATCGATCCACATCGGTAAACATGGAACGGGTGTTGTCCATCGCCTGATCCATCTCGAACAGCACTTCATTCGACAGGCCGGCGACCGGGGGAGCAGGCTCCGCGCCCGGTAGCGCATCCACGACCACTGGCGGTTCGATCCGCGGCTCGGATGCGATGTTGGTTATGTGCATCGGCTCGACAGGGCTAGGCCACGGAACGTCCGTCGTCGCCTCAGGTTCGGAGAAAGTAATCTGCGGTATCGGGGGCGGCGGCGGCACAACAACGTCGGGTAGGGGCTTCGGTTGCGGCGCGACAGGTCGTTGCACTACGGGCCGCGGCGCAGGGGGCGCGGCGATGCGTTGTGCGGGTGGCACCCTGATCGGATTGGCTTCGAATTCGCGCATGACGTCGGCCGCGCCCGCCATCATGCGGTTGAGCTGCTCGTCCGTTCCATGGCTCCCGCTCGCCAGCATGCGATCGAGTTGCTCGTCCGTTTCCTGCAGGCCGCGCGAAAATGACCCTTTGCGGCCGTAAGCGAAGCCAGCCAGGCCGATGCCAACGACAACGGCGGCCAGCGCCAGCCAGACATACCACTCGATTGGCTCGGATTGCACGACCGTGCGAATTTCCACGCGCGGCGGCGCCGGCGGTTGTGCAGGCGCAGGCGCAGGCACGGCCGCGGGCAGCGGCGCGGCATGCGCGGGCATGTTATTGATGGTGTTCTGCAACGCAAGCAGGGATTGCTCGAGGCGCTGCAATTGCTGGTCGATGCCGTCCTGCTTCAGATGCAGTTGCTGCATGCCCGATTCGATCTTGTTGAATTTGCCGTCGGACGCAGGTGCCGTGGCGGCGGGTGCGCCGCAGAGTTCGAGGAGTTGCCGGCATTCCTGCGGACCCGGGCGATCGCCCAGCGCAAGCGCCTGGCGCAGCGTGACGGGACCGCCGGACTTCGCGCGTTCTTGCGGCGTCCTGACCTTGTCGCTACCGCGGGCGGCCGGAGCGTGATCGGGACCGGGTGCCGAGGCGGGAACCGTTTTGCGCAATGCCGGCAGATCCGGAAACCACAACACTGTGCCCGCGGCAATTTCTCGACTCCGTCCATCGGGGAAAGCTTCCGGATTGCCCGTCAGGACTTTCTGGACGAGGGCTTGCTGCAGGGCGCGCTTTCCCGGAAATAGCACCGTTGCGACACTTTCCACCGTATCGCCTGGCAGCAGCTTTAAATGAAAACCCGGACGTTTCACCGGCGATTTGTCGAGCGCGGAAGACTCTGCGACCGGGTTGGCCGGCGGCTTTTTTTCTTCGCTAGTCGACTGGCTGCCCGGAGCGGGATTCGACGCGGGCTGAGCGGTTGGTGAGGCGATCGATTTCTTGGCGACCGCCGCAGCCACGCGGGCCTTCGCTGCCTTGCTGGTTGCCGGCGGAATCAGGGCGGTGAAATGCCGTGCGTACAAAGGCGTGCCCGGGCACTTCACGCGCAATACCAGTTCCACTCCCGGGCTGGTGATCACCTGGCCGGTGCTGACGGTCACCACATTGCCGGCGGAATTGAGCCTGAGGATTGCCTGCGTCAGGAACGGCATTTCCGAACCTGGCGCATCGCTCTCGGGACCCATGGAGAGGCAGCGCGTGGTTATACGTTCGCTCGGGACTGAAACGATCTTGACCCTGGCCAGAAACGGCTCGCCCTGACGTGATTTGACCGTCAGATTCCACAGGTCCACCGGCGACGCGAACGCGAAAGAGAGGGTGAAGAATCCTGCAACGGCCGCAACTGCCCGCCACGCAGCCTGCGCGAGGATCTGTCTCTGCACTTATTCTTCGCTATATCTTGTGAAGGTTGACTGCATATGCACCATATGTAGTACCCAGCAGTTTAGCTGCAAGCGCGCGCCACTGCAACGCGCGGATCCGTATGCGTAAAGCGACACACGCCGTTCACAGCACCGCGGCAGCGTAATCCGCCAGCCGCGAACGTTCCCCGCGCATCAGGGTGACATGCCCGCCATGCGCCCAGCCCTTGAAACGATCTACCACATAGGTCAGCCCCGAACTGCCTTCCGTAAGATAGGGTGTGTCGATCTGCGAGATGTTGCCGAGGCAGACGACCTTCGTTCCGGGCCCGGCACGGGTGATCAGCGTCTTCATCTGCTTGGGCGTGAGGTTCTGCGCCTCGTCGATGATCAGGAACTTGTTGATGAACGTGCGGCCACGCATGAAATTCAGCGATTTGACCTTGATGCGGGAGCGGATCAGGTCGCGGGTCGCCGCACGTCCCCACTCGCCGGCCTCGTCGTCGGTCTTGTTCAATACGTCGAGGTTGTCATCGAGGGCGCCCATCCACGGCGTCATCTTTTCCTCTTCCGTCCCGGGCAGGAAGCCGATGTCCTCGCCGACCGGAACCGTGACGCGCGTCATGATGATCTCGGAGTAGACCTTGTCTTCCAGCGTCTGCATGAGGCCGGCGGCGAGCGTCATCAGCGTTTTGCCGGTGCCGGCCTGACCCAGCAACGTGACGAAATCCACGTCGGGATTCATCAGCAGGTTCAGCGCGAAATTCTGCTCGCGGTTGCGGGCGACAATGCCCCAGATGCTGTTTTTCTGGTGCGTGTACTCCCGGATCGTCTGCAGGACTGCCGTCCTGCCGCTTTGCTCCCTGACCTGGGCGTAGAAAGGTTTTTCGCCTTCGAGGAAAACAAATTCGTTGACCATGAAGCTGTCGCACAGCGGGCCGTGCACGCGATAGAACGTGCGTCCCTCCTGCTGCCAGGACTCCATCTCCTTGCCGTGCTCGTCCCAGAAATTGGCGGACAGCTCGCGTACACCGGTGTACAGCAGGTCGGTGTCCTCGAGCACCTTGTCGTTGAAATAGTCTTCGGCCGCCAGGCCCAGCGCACGCGCCTTGATGCGCATGTTGATGTCTTTGCTGACGAGGATGACGTCGCGCTTTTCCTGTGCTTCCTGCAGATGCTTGACCACGCCGATGATCTGGTTGTCGGCCTTGCCCGCGGCCAATCGCGCTGGCAGGTCGCCCTGGATCGACTCGGTCTGCAGGAACAGCCGGCCGGTCGCTTCCCGGGCGTCGGCCTGCAAGGGAATGCCCGAGGCGATGTCTTCGACCGAGTTGGAGACGATCTCGTCGAGGAACCGGCTCGCCTGGCGCGCATTGCGCGAAACCTCGGACATGCCCTTTTTGTTGGCGTCCAGTTCCTCGAGGGTCACCATCGGCAGGTAGATGTCGTGCTCCTCGAACCGGAACAGGCTCGTCGGGTCGTGCATCAGCACGTTGGTGTCGAGGACAAATAGTTTGTTGCGGGGTGCAGCGGTGGTGACGAGGGTGGGGACGGAGGCTTTGCGCGGGTTCATGGCGCGGTCCCGATTGCGGCGTTGGAGAATCTGGCGTGGGAAAGGGCGGTCTTACTGCGCGGAAACGACATCCGTTCTCCTTCGGCTGGGTGTTAAAGGGTTTGTGCGAATTCGAGAACCTCCTGGGCGTGGCCGGCCACTTTCACGCGACGCCACTCCCTGCGGACGGTGCCGCTGGCGTCGATGACAAAAGTGCTGCGCTCGATGCCGAGCACCTGCCTGCCATACATGTTTTTCATCTTGATGACCCCGAACAGCTTGCACAGCTTCTCGTCCGGGTCGGAAAGCAGGTCGAAGGGGAAGCCCATTTTGGCCTTGAATCCTTCGTGGGATTTGATGCTGTCGCGCGACACGCCGCAGACGGCGCACCGGATTTTCGCGAAGTGCGAATACAGGTCGCGGAACTGCTCACCTTCCGTGGTGCAGCCCGGCGTGTTGTCTTTGGGATAAAAGTAGAGGACAAGCGGGCTGCCGGTCGCAGCCGAAAGCTTGAACATCGTGTTCCCGGTCGAAGCCACCTCGAAATCGGGAACCTTGAGGCCCACCAGCGTGGTTTCCATTCCTGCGGGAATAGTCACCGAAAGTTTGGCCGAATGCAATAGCGAAGAAGGACTGATTGCTTCATAAAAACTTCACGGCTGTGGCGCGAAGGCGCAAATGAAATCTGCCACGGAAACCGGCGCTGCCGCCCCTCGAAATCCGGCGATCAGGAAAATGCGATGTTGCCCGCGTTACGCTGGGGCGTGCATCAGATCCCCTTCTGCATTCATGGGAGAGGCGGGATGAGCCAGGAATTCGCGTCCCTGGCGCGCCGGGGACCCGGCGGCACCCGCCTCAGCGCCGGGCGTTACTTCGTGACGCGGCAGATCGCCTACCGCCTGCGCATCAAGATAATCGCTGAGCGAAACCATTTCGTGTCCCTGCGAACGCCAGCCATCGAGCAGGCGTCCGAAGGCGTCGGCGAACCGCATGCCTTCGACTTCCGCGCTTAGCGTAAATACCTGGCCAGCTGGCGCCGCGTCCAGCGTGAGTTCCAGCATCCGCTCGACGAGGTTATGGGTCGTCACGCCATCGGTCGCCCGCAATTCATGGAAGGTCGGCAAGGTCGTAGGCACCTGTGGGCAGGCCACGATCTCGGCCTGGCAGACGGGCACGAAGGGGCCGCTGCCACGCGTATCGGATCCGAAACTGAATCCGAGCCGCTGCGTGAGCCGGTAGGCGTGCCGGTTCATCTGCCAGCCAGCCGCACCGTGGATTCTTGCCGGTTGCTCGAAAATTTCTTCGAAGCGCTCACGCGCGAGCTTCATTTGTGAAAGCGTCCAGGCGGCGTCGGCATGCGCCGCCTTCTCGTGCCAGGCCATGCGATCCCAGGCGTGAATGCCGATCTCGAAGCCGGCGTCGCGGGCTTCCCGCATGACGACTGCGCATTCGCGGCCGATATCCGGCGCTGGCAGCAAGGTTCCGTAGAACAGCGCCTTGATGCCGTGATGGCGCAGCACGGAGGTACCCCGCACCCTGCCGAGGAAGCCGGGGCGCAGCATGCGTGTCAGCGCGCGGCCGCTATGGTCGGGGCCAAGTGAGAACAGGAAAGTGGCGCCGGCTTCGCGCGCCTTGAGGGTTTCGACGAGGCGCGGTACGCCCAGGCGCGTGCCGCGAAAGGTGTTCGCTTCGATCCGGAGCGCAATTTTCATGGAGTGCTAATTTGCCACAGAGCAGCCTGCGAACACAGTGCCCGCGCTACGGATGAATTGGCCTGACGCGACGGCGCGACTTCGTGGCAAGGGCGCTGCCGTGCTACCGTTCGCGGAATCGGCACGTCAGCGTTTCGGGCGCGGCAACAGCA
>JBDTTE010000177.1:0-8229 GCA_039930785.1 Betaproteobacteria bacterium
AGAAGGAATTCGAGGCCCTCTCCGGATGAACGTCCGCCATGCAGGCCGGCTCGGCGCTGCGACCCTCGCGATCCTGGTGGTCGTAACGAACGTGCACGCCGACGAAGGCATGGTGATCTGGAAGAATCACGACTGCGGATATTTCATCCTGCAGGCGAAAGCGGGTTACGGTTTGTATCAGTGGCTGGCCGGCCCGCATCCGAACGACGGCGACGTGATCGAAGGCGAGATCAGGATCGCCGGCGAGCACAAGGTAAACAACAAGACGGCGGACGTACCCACCACTATTCTGGTGGACGCCTTCGCCGTGAAACGCGCGGACATTGCCTCCCGCGTACCGGCCCGCTGCAAGGAAAAACCCGGCGAGCTGCCGCTCGACAGTCAATAGCGCGGAGCGCGAGGCACGAGGCTCTAGGTTTAACGCGCGAGGGTTTCAAACTTCATACCGAGCGCATTGCGCTTTGCGGCTGTCATTCCCGCGCAGGCGGGAATCCAGTGGTCAAATAATCGGGAAGTTCAAATCCTGGATTTCGCGCGCGATTGCCAATATTCCGGCGCGTTTTTCTGGATTCCCGCCTGCGCGGGAATGACAGGCAGGAAGGCGTTTGAAACCTAGTGCCTAGTGCCTCGCGCCTGGGGACGCTCGGCATCACTTCGAGATCCCGAGTGTCCCCAAAATGAACGAGTAGGTGAATGCCAGTTCCTCTAGGAATTCGTAGCGCCCCGACGCCCCGCCATGCCCCGCGTCCATGTTCACGCGCAACAGCAACGGATTCGCATCGCCTTTGAGCGTACGCAACTTCGCCACGTACTTCGCCGGCTCCCAGTACATCACCTGGCTGTCGTTCAGCGAAGTCTCCACCAGGATCGCGGGATAGCTCGTCGCAGCGAGATTGTCATAGGGTGAGTACGACGACATGTAGTCGAAATATTTCTTGTCGTTCGGGTTGCCCCACTCCTCGTATTCGCCTGTGGTCAGCGGCAGGCTCGCATCAAGCATGGTATTGACGACATCGACGAACGGCACTTCCGCCACCACCGCACGGAACAGATCAGGACGCAGGTTCGTCACCGCGCCCACCAGCAGGCCACCAGCACTCCCGCCCTGGATCGCGAGCTGCGACGGCTGCGTGAGGCCACTTTGGATCACATGCTCCGCGCACGCTATGAAATCGGTGAACGTGTTCATCTTGTGCAGCATGCGTCCGTCGTCATGCCAGCGCTTGCCCATTTCGCCACCGCCGCGAATGTGCGCGCTTGCGAAAATCACGCCGCGATCCAGCAGCGATAGATGAACCGAACTGAAATCGACGTCCAGCGAATAGCCGTACGAACCATAGCCGTACAGGAGCAAGGGCTGCGGTCCATCCCGTCGCCGGTCGATGCGATAGACCATGGATACCGGAATGCGCGTGCCATCGATCGCGACGGCGTAGTGCAACTCGGATCGATACTTCGACGCATCGTAGCCTTTGACCTCGCGCTGCTTGAGCAGTGTCCTGTCGCGACTGTCCAGGTGATAGTCGTACAGCGAGTCCGGCGTGACGTAGGAGCCGTAATGGAAGCGGAAAACATCGGTGTCGAACTCCATGTTCGCACCGCCACCCACCGAGTACACGGGCTCCGGCATCTCGATCGTGTGCTCTGCCCGATCAGCCAGCCGGATCACACGCAGGCGCGGAAAGCCACCGCTGCGCTCGTGAACGACCAGGTGGCGCGCGAATACGTCCACGCCTTCCAGCATGACATCCTCTTGATGGGCAATGACCTCGGTCCAGCGCGAGGGTGAAGGATCCTCCAGTGGTGCGGTCACCAACCGGAAATTGCGTCCCTTGTCGTTGGTGACGATGTAGAACACGCCGTGGCCGTGGTCGACGTAGTATTCGTGATCCTGCGTGCGCGCCAGAACGAGCGCTGGCGTCGCGTTCGGCGCGTCTGCCCGCATGCGCCGCACTTCTGACGTGGTCGCGCTGCTCGATGTGACGAACAGGTATTCGTTGCTCCGGCTGCGTGAGACCGAAACGGAAAAGCGATCGTCGGTCTCCTCGTAGATCAGCTGGTCGTCGGTGCTACCCAGCATGTGCCTGTACACGCGCGACGCACGCTTGGCTTCGTCCTCACGAACGTAGAACAGCGTGCGATTGTCGGACGCCCAGGCGATCGAACGGGCTTTGGCGATGCGGTCCGGGAGTATCCGTCCGTCGCGCAGATCCTTGAACTGCAGCGTGTACTCGCGGAAACCCGTGGTGTCCGACGAGAACGCCAGCAAGTTTCCGTCCGGGCTGACGTCAAATGCGCCAAGGGAAAAGAATTTGTGCCCCTTCGCCGCCGCGTTGGCATCCAGGACAATCTCCTCCGCTGCCTCCACGCTGCCGCGCTTGCGGCAGAAGATCCGGTACTGCTTGCCTTTCAGCGTGCGCGAGTAATAGAACCAGCCCCCCTCGCGGTACGGCACCTCGACGTCGGTCTCCTTGATTCGCGCCAGCATTTCCCGATACAGCGCCTTCTGGAAAGGCTCCGACGGCTTCATCATCGCGTCGGTATAGGCGTTCTCCGCCTTCAGGTAACGGTTGACGGGCGCGCTGCCCTTCTCGCGCAGCCAGTGATAATCGTCGACCCGGCGCTCGCCGTGGACCTCGGTAATAACCGGCTTGCGGGCGGCAACGGGGGGAATGAGGGGCTTGGACGGCACGGATTACTCCTTTTAAGGCAGGTAAGGCGAATCGGGCTTGCCACACATGGGTACTGACCGGTAAATTTCCAGTACGGCACGGGCAGTGCATCGGATATTTCTGCCAGACAACAGCCGGACGACACCAGGCCCGGCTTACGTTGGGAAACCCACCTTTGAAAAACTACGAATCCGAAGCCACCCAGTTCATTCGCGACTTCCTGAAGAAGCA
The DNA here is from genome assembly GCA_039930785.1 of Betaproteobacteria bacterium. GTDB lineage: Bacteria > Pseudomonadota > Gammaproteobacteria > Burkholderiales > JACQAP01 > JACQAP01. The sequence goes on from JBDTTE010000177.1 coordinate 2,904, forward strand.
CCCCGAGGAAATCGACAAACAGCGGCAGAATCGCACCACCTGGTGGGATCGGCCCCAGGATTTCAAGGAACGCGAGCGCCTCGCTGCTGCCAAGGTACCCAAGAAGGGTTACGAGTACTACTGAACGACCGCCCCACTCACCAACTGTAGCCCAGGGTCAGCAATGCGGTCTTGTCCGTCTTGACCCGGCCCGGCGTCGGATTATTGTCCCAGTCCACATTGTATTGCGCGGTCGCATTCAGGTTCTTGTATAGCGGCACGCGCAAACCGGTCTGTGAGCGCAGAAAGGTCTTGCTGACATTATCCAGCCCCACGTAGACCTCGTGCTCGTGGAAAAACTGGAGCTGCGTGTTGAACAACAGGTGGTCGAATTTCACGGCCCAGCGCGCGGCCGGATAGTCGTCGTCGACCCCCGCATAGAAATCCGTATCGACATAGTTCAGGCCGCCTTCCAGTGACAAATTCGCTCTCGGGGATTCCAGGAACTGGTAACCGGTACCCACACCGAGCGTGCTGCGCAGCCGGATGTCCTTGAATTTGTCATTCTCGAAGTTGCCGTTGGCGGAGGCGTACCATTTTTTCGTGAGGAAGTGGTCGTACTTCATGTAGCCGAGCCAGTTGGATTCCGTCTCCACGCCGCTATCCTCACTGCGTGCCGCGCGCGCGCCCAGCGTGTAGCGATTCTGCAAAGTGCGGGCTACGAGTTCCGTGTCGAGATACAGCTTTTTTGCGTCGGTGTTGCCGGTCGACGACGAATAGCCGGCGTTGATGTGGCCGACAACCTTGACGCCTTCCCCCGACACATCCGCGGACGGATTGATGTAGCGCAGCTTCGCCATCGGTATCGGCGCGCTGGTCAGCATGTCACCAGATTTGACGATCACCGTGCCGTCTTCCTCCGATGTCAGCGTGCCGACAAGCCGGTTGCCATCCTGGAAATACACCGTGATCGGCGCATCCGTCGTCACGCGCCGGATATTGCCCCAGGCTATGTTCAGATCCCCCGCATATTTCGTATTCACCACCAGTACATCGGTTTCCTTACGCAGGATCTTGCCTGTAATCCGGTCGCCATTGTCCAGCACGATCTCGTCGGCGAGCGACTCGGCAGCGTATGCCAGCGATGTGAAAGCAAGCATGAACAAGGCAAATCGGACTTTTTTATACGGCATCTTTTTTCCTCTGAACCGGAGTGAGGCGGCGAGTTGCGCAACTCCTGTTAGGGAGCGCGATTCGCGGCGAGAGTTCCCGTATTTTCTCATCGATCGAACATGACACGCGCAAATGTGGGGCACAGAAGAGGGAGGCGCACCGCTTTCTGGCAAAATGGCGCACAAAGCTATAGCTAAATTTATCGCATTCCGGGAGGACCCCCAGTGAAGCCGCACTTGCTCGCCCTCGCATTCAGTCTCATGCCGCTCGCAGCCATCGCAGCGGATGACTCGATTCCCATCGAGCAGGAGCCGCGCCACCACCTGAAATTCGAGAACGAGCACGTGCGCTACTTCGACGTCGGCCTCGAACCGGGCTACGAAACGCGCATGCACTGGCATCGCAACGACGGCGTGTTCGTCAACATCGAGGCATCGCCGACGTTGGCGCAGGATCTCGGCAAGGACGCGGCCCCGCGCGGCGAGCGTGCCATCGGCGAAACCTACTTCATCGGTTATGGCGCGAAGCCGAAAGCACACCGCATCACCAATACCGGCAAGACGCCCTATCACGTGGTCGACACGGAAATCCTCAAGGGGTGCGGCGCGAGCCCGGCGGGTGAAGGCCCGAACCAGTCGCTGCTGATCGACAACGATCGCGCATACGTCACGCGCATCATCCTGCATCCCGGCGAAAGCACCGAGCTGTACGCGCCATGCGGCGTACTGGTCGCGGTGTCGGCGGCGAGCATCAGCATGCAATCCGCGTCCGGCGAGAAGCAGATCGATCTGCTGCCCGCCGGCTATGTCTGGCGCGAGCAAGGCGACACCGTCAAGCTGGTCAACACCGGGAAGTTCGTATTCCACGGCGTCGACATCCGGCTGAAATAGGCGCGATGCAAAACAAACGCCGCACTGTGTTCGCGCTGGCGTCCTGCCAGGCGCTGCTGGTCATGAACAACGCCATGATGATTTCCGTCGGCACGCTCGCCGCGGATACGCTGGCCACCAACAAACTGCTGGTGACGATGCCGGCAACGGCGTACATCATCGGCGGCGCGATGACGACGATGCCGATCTCGCTGTACATGAAACGGCATGGTCGCCGCGCGGGCTTCACCATCGGCTGCGCGTTTGGAATGATCGGCGCCGTATGCGCAACCGGGGCGATGCTCGCGCATTCGTTCTGGCTGCTTTGCCTGGCCGCGCTGGTTTCCGGCATCTACACCGGTTCGGGCGGCTTCTATCGTTTCGCAGCGGCCGACATGGGCGACGCGAACAATCGCAGCAAGGCGATCTCGCTGGTACTCGCCGGCGGCATTATCGGCGGAATCTTCGGCCCGGAGAGCAGCAAGTTCACCAAGGGCCTGCTCGATACCGTGTTCGCCGGTTCATTTCTCTCGCTCGTTCTTCTCGGGGCGATCGCGATGATCATCGTGCGGCGTTTGAATTTGCCGAACCCCTCGACCGAAGAACAGCACGGCAGCACGCGCCCGCTATCGGTAATCATGAAGCAGCCGGTATTCATCGTCGCGGCGTTGGGTGGCGTCACCGCGTACGGCATCATGAACCTGCTGATGGCTGCGACGCCGCTGTCCATGCAGATGTGTTCGCACCCCTACTCCGCAGCGATGCTGGTCATCGAGTGGCACATCATCGCGATGTTCGCGCCGGCGTTCGGCACGGGCTGGCTGATCGTTCGCATCGGCACGCTCCCGGTCATGTTCGGCGGCGTGCTGCTGAATGTGGCGGCCGTCGCGATCGCGGTCTCCAGCACGACCATCCCGGCGTTCTGGTCGTCGATGGTGCTGGTGGGCGTGGGCTGGTGCTTCCTGTTTGTCGGCGGCACGACCTTGCTGACTGAAGCCTGCACGCCGGCCGAAAAAGCCAAGACACAGGGCGTCAACGACATGCTGATTTACCTGACGATGGCAACGACCTCGCTGTCGTCCGGCGCGATCCTCTACGGCTACGGCTGGAACACGCTGAACTATTGCGCACTGCCCCTGCTCTGCCTGACCGCGATCGCGATCGTGTGGCTGGGGAGCGCGCGCCGTTCCGGTCGCCTGCAACCGGTCGCGGGCTGACCTTGGCGCTGCGCCTCAGCGTCCTCGACCAGTCGCCGATCGTCAGCGGCCACACTTCCGCAGAGGCGCTGCGCGCGACCGTCGCGCTCGCACAACGCGCGGACGAACTCGGCTTTCACCGCTACTGGCTCGCCGAACACCACAACATGCGCGGCCTCGCCGACCCGTGTCCAGAGATCCTCGTCGGCCATGTCGCCTCTGCAACAAAGAACATTCGCGTTGGCACCGGCGGCGTGATGCTGCCTTACTACAGTCCGCTGAAAGTCGCGGAAGTGTTCCGCATGCACGAAGCGCTGCATCCGAACCGGATCGATCTCGGTATGGGTCGCGCACCGGGTGGCGACCGCCTCACTGCGAATGCGATGAACGCGGCGGCGTTCGATGACATGGAAGGATTTCCGCGCCAGGTCGTCGAAGTCGTCGGCTGGCTGGACCGCACGCTGCCAGCAGAGCATCCCTACGCAACCGTGCAGGCCATGCCTTCGGGGGTGAGTTCGCCGGAAGTCTGGCTGCTTGGTTCGTCCGACTACAGCGGCGCGCTCGCGGCGTATGTTGGCTTGCGCTTTGCCTTCGCGCACTTCATTAACGCGCACGGCGGCGAGGCCGTCGCGCGCGCCTACCGCCGCGACTTCCGGCCTTCCGCGCGGGAATCCACGCCGTCGTCGATGGTTTGCGTATTCGCCCTGTGCGCGGAAACAGAAGCGCAAGCGCAGCGACTCGCCGCCAGCATCGACCATCGCCGTCTGCTGATGGCAACGGGCCGCGAGGCGCCGGTTGCCACCGTCGCGGAAGCAGAAGCCTACGTGTATACCGAACCCGACCGGCTGATCATCGAACGCGAGCGCGCACGCGCCATTATCGGCACACCGAAACAAGTGAAATCGCGACTCACGGAGATCGCCGAAGCTTATCAAGCTGACGAACTCATGATCGTCACCATCACCGGCGACTATGCAAGCCGCCAGCGATCCTACGAATTGCTCGCGGCGGAATTCGGTCTTACGGGGAGCAAGGCGTGACGGCCGACATCCCGGCAAGCGAGCGCAGGATGGTCGCGGTACTCGCTGCGATCCAGTTCACGAACATCATGGACTTCATGATCATGATGCCGCTAGGGCCGCAGCTCATGCGCGTGATGCACATCTCGCCGGCGCAGTTCGGGCTGCTCGTCTCGGCTTATACGCTCACGGCAGCGGTGACCTCGCTAGCGATTGCTTTTTATACCGATCGCTTCGATCGCCGGAAAACCCTGCTGCTGCTCTATATCGGGTTCATGGTTTCAACGCTACTTTGCGGCCTGGCGCCAAGTTACGAATGGTTGCTCGCGGCTCGCGCAATCGCGGGCGCGTTCGGTGGCGTGGCTGGCGCAACGGTCCATTCGATCATTGGCGACGCAGTTCCGGAACAGCGCCGCGGACAAGCCACTGGCGTCATCATGTCGGCTTTCGCCCTTGCCTCCATCATCGGTGTCCCGATCGGACTGGTGCTTGCCGCGCACTACTCGTGGCGCTCACCGTTCGTGTTTCTGGTCCTCGTGTCGCTAATCGTGCTGACAGTCGCGGCGAAGATACTCCCGCCGCTGCGGGGGCATATCGTCGAGGGCGCGGCGCACCGGCCGCTCGAACAGATGAAATCCGTGTTGAGCGAGCGCAACCACCTGCGTGCCTTCGCCTTCATGTTCGTGCTGATGTTCGCCGGTTTCTCGGTGATTCCCTTCATCAGCCCCTACATGGTGGCAAACGTCGGGCTGAAGGAAACCGACCTGCCGTACCTGTACCTGTTCGGCGGGATCGCCACGGCGTTCAGCTCACGCTACATCGGCAAGCTTGCCGACAAGCACGGCAAGAAACAGGTCTTCACCGTCATCGGCCTCATCTCGATCGCGCCGCTACTGATCACTACGAATCTGCCGCCCGTACCCGTCTGGGTCGCAATCTGCGCGTCGGTGATTTTCATGGTGTTCGTGTCAGGACGCTTCGTCCCCGCGATGGCGCTGGTGATCTCCAGCGTGCAGCCCCGCCTGCGCGGCGGCTTCATGAGCATCAATTCCGCGATCCAGCAACTCGGCCTCGGCCTGGCGTCGATGCT
>JBDTTE010000178.1:0-8168 GCA_039930785.1 Betaproteobacteria bacterium
CACGAGGTGTAGGCCTCGGAAGCTTTAAACCCTAGTGCCTAGTGCCTCGCGCCTAGCGCCTAGCGCCTAATGGACGGACTATACGTCCAGGCGAACTGGAAGCCGATGTCGGGCGTGTTGTTGAGCTTGATCATGTTCTCGGTAAACGCGACCGAGAACACCGACGCATCCACGCGATGCCGCACGCCAAACGAGATCTGATATTTGTTGGCCAGCAATTCCGGCAAGTCCGTTTCATTGTGATTCAGCACGCCCGGACTCATGGAGAATTGCCCGATCACAGCGGTCTGATGCGTCAGGCTCAGTTCGTAGCCGACGATATAGGTAGGGATGATCTGCGTGCGATCGTATGGCGTGAACGCGTCACCACGCGTGCGAACCGCCGCCGCACTCAGGTAGCCGGCATGGCGACCGGAGAATGCCTGCAAGGTCGCCTGCACGCCAACATCAGCGTTGCCCGTCGACAGGAAATTCCGCTCGCCGGCGACGGGCACCTTGACCGAACCTTCGAGCACGAGATTCAGCGGCGACGGACCCGGCATTAGCGAATAGCGCACGCCGAGGACCGGATCCAGCAAGCCGCCTTCCGGCACCGAATCGATATAAGTCGACTGCACGCCCTTGAGATTGAAAATGAGGTTGGCGCGATTGCGCGCAACCGTATTGCGCCAGTCCGTGCCGAAACCGAAAGTCTTGTGGAAATCCTCGATCGTGCTGTCCAGGAAGCCCCCGCCGTAATGCACCGCGCTCACGCTGGCATTGACGCTCCAGCGATTGGTGAGTTGTCGGTGCAACACGAAGTCGAGCATGCCGAGTTCGAGGTCGACCAGATACCCTTCACCCGGCAGCGCGCGGATCGCATTGGCGTCGGCCTGTGTAAGGGTGCGACGACCTCCCTGTGAGGACAGGTAATCCCTGACGTTGTTGCTGAATGCCCAGGTGTTCTGGTAACCGAGTTGTGCTTCCAGGCCCCAGCCGCCGGCCGGAATCCATTCGGCGCTCGCCGGACGCATGTCGAGACGCAGGAAACCAAACGGCGTCAGGTCGCGTTCACGCAGGAACCCGTATTTCTCGTACCCGCCGGATTTCTCAAAGCCGGTCGCCGGTGAAGCAGCTTCCCCCGCGAACGCGGCGTCGGCGGAGAACAGCGATGCGACCATCCAGATGCCCGGGCCCAATCGGGAGTGAAGAAGAGATGGGCTCTTACCCTTGCGTGCAGCCATGTTCTTTTTCGTATCGTTCAATCCGACCCGATTGCAGAGAGCCGTCCAGGCCCGAACTGCCAGGGGTCCTTTCAAAAATAAGCGGCCAATGAAGCTCGCTTCCCCAACCGGCGCTTACGCTGCCGGACCTGCGTGATTCGCAACCGCCCCTGTCAGGCCGTGACCCAGCCGTAGAAGTGATTGCTTGGCCGCGCACCTTCCTCGAGATAGCTCATTTTGATAGTGCTCAGATAATCTTTCGGCAATGCGTTGCGCGTCGCATCAACGTCGACTCCGAACACGCGCGCACTGTTCAACCCGAATATCTTTTCCTTCACTTCACGCGTGAGCGGCGCATAGCCGTGCTTTTCGATAAGTTCGTCGGGAATACGGAAGCGACGGAACGCCTCGATCTGCCATTGTGGCGAACCGTACCAGATCGAATCGGTGCCCCACAACACGTGGTCATCGCCGAACGCGGCGATCAGTTGTCCGATCAGGTGCGCGCACGCCGTCGGGTTCGTCGAAACGAGTTGCCCGAACGTCGACCCAAGCTCCATGTAGATATTCTGGATGCCCGGCTCCTTCTTCTTCATTTCGCAGAACTCGGTGGTCCACGGAATGTTGCCGTCCGGCTTGGGCGCAGTCACGCTGAGCAACCCGGAGTGATACGCGAGGAAAGCGATGTCGGGAAAATCTTTCGCTGCCTTGATCAGGTCGCGCGGATGGTTATAGTCCGCGACGGTACCGAGCGGCAACCCCTTGTGCACGCAGAAGCGCTTGATGCCCGACTCGCGAATTTTCTCGAACATCGGATAGGCGATCTTTTCGTCATCGACAAACCAGCCGTGCTCGAAGCCCTTCGGACAGGCGCCGGTATAGGCCTTCCACGCGTCCACTTTCAATGTCTCGGCCTGCATGTCCATGAAATCGAGATCGGCCTTCCCCAGTTGTGGCGTGACAAGGCCATGGGCGAGCATGCGACGGGATTGCGTGATGCGATTGATTTCATCGCGGATGTGCGCCATTTCCTTCGGCGGCACCACCGCTTCATTCGGATAGGGCCCGGGCGGCGTGGAAATCAAACCGATCGCCGTGTCGCTATCGAGAAAAACTTCCTTCACGAAATTTTGCCAGGACAGGTCCGCGAGCGTTCCCGTATCGGAGGCGAGTTTCGGATTCAGTTTTTTGGAGTGGCCACGCAATCCCACAAGGGCACCCTTGCTGACGGCGCCGGCCCGCGAGGCCTCCGCATTAGCCGGGTCGTAGTTATCGCCCACGTAATGCAACTGCACGTCGAAGATGAAATAAGGTGCGCCGGTCGATTCTTTGACGGCGGCGTTTTCTGCAGCCTCGACATCCCCGACATCGAAGAAGTGGCCGAATACTGCGTTCATCGCGATGAACGAAGCCGCCATCCCACCGCTGGTCCGCAGGAAATCCCGTCTCGACACGCCTAGCCGCGGAGCGAGCAGGCCGGCAGCAACCAGGATGCGCGCTTCGACTTCGCGCTGCGCCGGCGTCTGCGGCATGGTCGGAAATTCTTCGTTGGAAACGAGCCGCGTCGGAATCGGCGTCTCGGACTGCAAACCCTGGCGCATGCCCGGGCGAATGCGGAAACCCAATCGATTCGGCGTCATCTCGAGTTCTCCCAAACTGGTCGTTGACTGGCGCCGGCGATGCCTCGGGAGCCGCGCAGGCGCCCCCGCCCCCGAATGGGCCGAGTGTAACTCTCGTTCGCGCGAAGTCAACCGCGCCAAGTCAACCAGGCGTTGCGAAACAAGGGACCGCAAAAAACAAAACGGGCACCACAGGTGCCCGTCCGGTTTTTGCAGCCGTTTCGGCTAATTCGTTACGCGGTATACGCTTCCACGTTGGTATTGGTGTTTGTATTGTTGGCACCACGCTTGGAGCCGGGCTTCGGGCCCGTGGCCTTCGGCGGAACATAGGCGGACAGGCGGCAGCTGATGCCCTCGACCTTTTTCTCGCCGGAAAACCGGGTCACGCGGCAGCAAATAACCTCGCCTGCAGTGGAAAGCTCGGAGATTTGCGTCAGAACTACATTCTTGGGCAGGCGCAAAGCCTTGGCGATATCCGTGTCCAGCTGTTCGCCATGGGTTTTGAGGTACTGAAGAATCGCTGTGTTCATTTGGGGTTTGGCGGGCGTCGGGTAGGGTCTGACAGTATGCGCTTCGCGACGCCCCCGGACAAGCTTGGTGGCCCTGTGTTTTTCCGCGTGACGGGACGAATACAGCAAGATTGTTCTTGACTTCAATACCTTTTTGCCCGGCCACCCGTTTGTTCCGCACCCCCGTGCCGGCCGCCGAAACTTCGAACGCGGCCTTTTTCATTCCGGAAAAGAGTATCGAAATCGTGCCGAATTTCCGCTGGCGCAAAGCGTCGTAAACTGTCCGCCATCGCATCGACCCGGGAATCCGCCATGACCAGACGCAAACTCGGCCGTTCCGGCCTCGAAGTTTCTCCGCTCGCCCTGGGCGGCAACGTGTTCGGCTGGACGGTGGACGAAGCCGCCTCGTTCAGTTTGCTCGATCGCTTCGTCGACGAAGGCTTCAACCTGATCGACACTGCAGACATGTATTCGAAATGGGTGCCCGGCAACAAGGGCGGCGAATCGGAAACCATCATCGGCAAATGGCTGAAAAAAAGCGGCAAGCGCGACAAGGTCGTCATCGCCACGAAAGTCGGCATGGAGATGGCCCCGGACAAGAAGGGCCTGGCGCCGGCTTATATCCAGCGGTCCGTCGAGGATTCGCTGAAGCGCCTGCAGACCGATCGCATTGACCTCTACCAGTCGCACCAGGACGATCCGTCGACTCCGCAAGCGGATACTTTGGGCGCTTACGACAAGCTCATCAAGGCCGGTAAGGTGCGTGCGATCGGCGCATCGAATTTCAGCGCGGAGCGCTTCCAGGAAGCGCTCGATATCAGCAAAAAACACAGCCTGCCGCGCTACGAATCCATGCAGCCGAATTACAACCTGATCGACCGCGCGGATTTTGAACGGACAATGCAGCCGGTGTGTGTCAAAAACGAGGTCGGCGTGATCAGCTACTTTTCGCTGGCGGCCGGATTCCTGACCGGGAAGTACCGCTCCGAAGCGGACCTGGAAAAGAGCGCTCGCGGTGGCATGGTCAAGAAATACCTGAACGATCGCGGAAAAAAAGTCCTTAGTGCGTTGGACGACGTCGCAACCAGCATCGCCTCCACGCCGGGCCGCGTCGCGCTCGCGTGGCTACTCGTCCAGCCGGGCATCACGGCGCCCATCTCGAGCGCCACTTCGCTTGCCCAGCTCGACGATTTGTTCGCCGCGACGAAATTGAAACTCGACGCGGGACAACTGCAGAAGCTCGACGCGGCAAGCCGCTGAGCCGCTGCGGCGACTGGACGAAAAAAGGCCGGCGTACTGCGCCGGCCTTTGATTTTTGCGTCCTTGTCAGTTCTCGCGTGTCCTACGAATTATCGTCGTCATCATCATCGTCGTCGTTGTCATCCTCATCGTCGGACGATGGGGCCGATGTGTTCGATGCATCGTCCCTCTGGCTCAAGACGACGACTTCGGTATTGTCCGAGGAACCCTTGAGCGATTCGATCAGGTTCGGAACCGAACCGCTCCAGCCTTGCGGCAGGATGACGACCAGCTTGCCCTGCACAGACTCCATGAACTTCTGGAAGGCCTGCGCTTGCACGGACAAAGCCTGCGACGCATCGTCGGCGCTGCGATCGGGAAGTGCGGCCATCATATCGCTGCCGTCCTGCGCGACCCCGGCGGATTGCTCGTCCGCATTCTCATCGCCGGATGGCACAGCTGCGTTTCCGTCCGTGGCACCGTCGTCGTCCTGTTTCGCCGCGCTGGTGTCCTGCTCGCCGTCCGTTGTCCCAGCGGTTGTCTGGTCGGACCTCACTTGATCGGGCTGGGCATTCTGATCCTGTTCGCCTTGCCCGCTGGCGGCGGCGCTTTCCGATCCTTGCTCCGCCTGGCGTGAAGCACGCTGTTCGTCCTGCGTCGCTGCATTCTGGCCGTTCGCCGAGTGCCCATCCACGATTTTCCAGCTTTGCTCGCCGTTCGCGCCATCGGTTGTGACCGCCGCGCGATCGTTGGCCGGGGTCGCGTCGTTCTGCGTGGTGTCGGCCCACACCGCAGACGCGAACAAGCTGAAAGCCAATGCCATTACCGGGGTTCCAAATTTCATCGCCGTCTCCTTTGAGTTTGAGGGCCCACGCGCAATGGGTGGGCTCCGTATAGGAATGACAAACGACAGCGCACGCGGTTCCAGCTAATTCGTGGCTATTTTGTAACGCTGGCTGTGGAATCCTCGCCCTGTGGGGGCTCGCAATGACAGCGACGTTATTCGGCGGACGACTTGTGGATTTCCCAGCCCGCTCCGGGATCGAAGCTGTTTATTTTTCCGGCTGCGACGGAGGTGTAGCGCCCCAGATCCTTTTCGTAAACCACGCCTTCGTGATTGACCATGAAGCTCATGACGCCGGATGAAGCGTAGCGCGACGGCCAGGCGAGGATAGCGAATCCACCCAGCAACCGGTCCTTCGCGACATAGTCATACGCGCCGCCGGGTGCATGTTCGCCCTGCCGGGTAAGGATCTTGTAGTAGTAGCCGTGGTAGGGCGCCAGCGGTTTGGATGGCGAGGATGGATAACCTTCCGCTGCGGCCGCGGCAAGCAGCGGTCCGAGCGGACTCGATTGCTCGCCCGCTGCGGCTTCCCAATACAATCCGTCCTGCTTGCCGGGATGGCTGACGAAGTGGGCGGCGTATTGCGGTACACCGCTTTTGCCGCGGATCTGTTCGGCATAATCGTTCTGGGCGTCCACGATCGCGAGGCACACCTGGATCGCGGCGAGTTCGTTGCTGCCGATGAGACGAGCCAGGATCTCCCTCTCGCCCTGCCTGCTGTCGAAGCGCCAGTGCCCGCCGGATTTCACCATCGGGATCGGCATCGGCCATTCGTCGTCGCCGATCATCAACGTAGCCTGATTCTCGCCGTCGAGCAGGATCTTGTGCCCCTCCTCGTACTCGTGGATGAAGCTGTCGCGCCTTTGCACGTCGGCAACATCGTCGCCGGAATTGATCATCCGCTGGCTATGGGGCCCCAGCACCGCCTGCAACTTCTTCGTATCGTTTTCCCTGACCGCATCGACCAGCGCGTTAACCGCTGCCTCGGGCGACACGTAGCTTTTCTGCATGACCGAAGCGGCGAGCGCCCCCGATACGGTAACGCCGAGCAGGAACGCCGTGATCGTACCGAGGACCCAGTGCCGACCACTGTTCAGCCGGATTATTTGTTCGCGCATGTTTGCCATCCTGTTTTCAGATGCACCGTGAGCTTCAACGTTGCTGGCGCGGGCCATCGTTGCCGCGATTTTCACCTTGCTGTCGCGGTGCCGGCGCCGGCCGGGCCGCAGGACGCGGAGCGGCGGCGGGCGCCTGCGGCCTCGCGGCGGCCCCGGGGTTCGACGGCGACATGCGCTCGAAACTCGCACGCCCTCGCGCGCTCGAATCGCGCACCTTGGCACCTTGACCCACCCCGTCAAATACCTGCGGACGCGATTCTGTTGGCGGCCGCGCCGGCGCGACGCGCGCGGGCTGGGCCGGAGCAGCACGCGGCGCGCCCTGCGTGACATTCGGCCGGTTCGGCGGCGCAGGTGCATTCGATTGCGGACCCTCGGGCGCATTGGGACGATTGACCGGCGCGGCCGGGACGCGAGGCGGCGCCTGCCCCGCGCTGTCGCGCTGCTCTCCCCGACCAGGCTGCTCGCGGTTCGCGGGCGCCGGATTGTTCGCTTGCGGAACTTCGCGTGCGTCGGGACGATTGACCGGAGCAGCTGGAACGCGCGGGGGCGCCTGAACGTTGCTGTCGCGCCGTTCGCCGCGGTCAGGCTGTTCGCGATTCGCGGGCGCGGGATTATTCGGTCGCGGCGCCACGCGTTCCGGCGCTTCACGAACCTGCGGGCGATTGACGGCCGACGGTCGCGCTCCAGGCCCCGTTGCGCCCAGCGGATTGCCACGGAAATCGCGACGTGACTCCGGCCTGCCATCGACACGCGGCCCGCCAAATTCGCGACGGACTTCCGGATCGCGATAAGGCACGCCGCGGCGATGCGCTGGATCGTGAACCCACGCACCCGGCGGAAAATTCGGTCGCGGGGGGGGCGCTCGATAGTAATAGTTGTTCACATTGACCACGGTGACATTGCGCCGGGGCCAGTCAACGCGCCCGAAGAAAAACCCGGTGCTTATCGTGATACCGGAACCCCAGAAGAATCCCGGCCCAAATCCGGGGCGCGCGTAGTAACCGGGCCACGGCCGCCAGAACACCGGCGGATAGGCCGGATACCACCAGGGGCCATACACAATGGTCGGATCGTAATAGGGCACATAAACGATCTGCGGGTTGGCCTGCTCGATGACAATCGTCTGGCCCTGCGGCTGCACGACGATGTTGTTGTTCGATTGCAGGTTGCCGGCGGCCTGGGCTTTCTGGCGCAACTGCTGCACGGTGCCCATGACAGCCTGTTCCTGCGACAGGAACGCATCGCCGAGGCGTTCCATCCAGTCGAGCTTCTCATCCATCATCGACAACACGTTCGGAAATGCAACCAGCGATTTAACGCTGGGATCCCAAGGCTGCTGTTCGACCGTCCTCACCGCCTGATCGCCGCCGATTCCCGGATTCGCCTTCGACCAGCGCGCGGCCTGCACCACTTCTATGGGGTAGGTCGATGCCATCAGAATCTGCGATAGCAACGCATCGGGATACAGCGCGATCGGCGCGAGCATCTGGTCGAGTTCCTGCTGCGAGAATTCCTGGCGAGGTTGCGCCTGGTCGACCGGTTGAACGGCTTCCATGGGCTGCTCGCCCGGCTGCGGCAGGGAGGATTGGGGGGCGCCGGGCACCGGTCCCAGCTCGATGGTTTGCGGCTCGTTATTC
>JBDTTE010000179.1:0-8074 GCA_039930785.1 Betaproteobacteria bacterium
GAAACTCCCTCACTGCGGCAATCTGCGATTGCTCCATCAGCATCGGCGCGTGGCCGATGCCGGCAAATTCCACGAGCTTTGCTTTCGGGCCGCGCTTCGTCATCTCCTGCGCCGTCTCGCGTAGCAGCAGGTCCGAATCCGCGCCGCGTATCAGCAGCGTCGAAGCACGCACCAGATCCCAGAACGGCCAGAGTACGACGTCGGAAATGGGTCCCTTGAACGGCATCGCAATCGCGGGATCGTAATTCGTAGTCCAGCGCCCATCGTCTCCCTGCCGGGACGTGGTCTGGGCAAGATGCCGCCATTGTTTGTCGGTCAGCGGACCGAAGCTCGCGGATATGGTGCGGATGTATTGTTCGAATGCGTCGAAGGACTCGTAGCTGGTCGGTCTGCCGACATAAGTCGCGAGCCGCTCAAGCGATGCCTTCGGAATAAACGGTCCGACGTCGTTCATCACCAGTTTGCGAATCGGCGAATCCGGTTGCGCCGCGAGCAGCATACCGATCAGTCCGCCCATGGACGTGCCGATCCAGTCCACGGTTTGCGCGCCACTGCGCGCGATCAGCGTTGCCATGTCCGCGCAATAAACCGGATAGGTGTAGTCCTCCTTGTGCGGCAGCCACTGGCTTTTGCCGCGCCCCGATACGTCGGGACACAGCACGCGATAATCCCGTGACAAGGCCTGCGCGATGTCGTCGAAATCGCGTCCGTTGCGCGTCAGGCCGTGCACGCAGATCAGCACGCGGTCGTTTTCCGGGGCGCCCCATTCGTAGTAGGTCAGGCGATGAAAACCGTGGAGGCCAAGGCAGGGCAGGGAGAGTTCACGCATGGAGGAGGCCATCGATCGCTAGTTCAGGGAGGCCACGTACGCCGCCACCGCTTTCAAGTCCTCGTCAGCGATCGTGCGCAGCACCGCGGTCATGTTGCCCGCGTCGTTGGTGCGCCGTTTCGCCTTGAAGTCGCCCAACTGCTTGAGGACGTAGTCGTAGTGCTGTCCGCCAGTCTTGGGGATTTCATTCTGCCCGGAAAATCCGCCGAGGTGACACATCGTGCAAAGCGCGGCATCGGCGACTGCCTTGCCTTTCTCGATCAGCGAAGTGTCGCCTTTCTCGTTCTGGCCGGTGGCCTTTTGCGCGGAAAAATAGGCGCCGAGGTCCAGCATGTCCTGCTTTGACAGGTTCGCCGCCATCGGCGACATCTGCGGATCTTTGCGGCGACCTTCCTTGAAGTCGCGCAACTGCAGATAGATGTAGCGCGCGGTCTGTCCCGCCAGGATCGGATAAGTGGGAATCGTGGAGTTGCCGTCCACGCCGTGACAGGCGCCGCAGACGACGGCCTTGTTCTTGCCCGCCGCCGCGTCCTGGGCGGGCGCGAGCGTCGGGAGCAGGAGGAGGCTCAGCAACAAAACTCGGATTTTCATGTTCGCAGGTGTTCTCTTAATCGGTGGGTCGAGCTCAATGTGACTGTCGGTTATGCTCCGCAGCTTTGCAAGTTATAGGAAAGTCTTATCGTCACGATAGCCGCGGCTATGTCGTTCACGCCGCTTTTTCCACAAGGCAAATTAAAAGGGCCACCCGGAGGCGGCCCTTCCATACAGCTTGGAACTCGTTCCTGCCGATAAGTTTACGGCAATGCGAACACGAAAATGCTATTGCCACGCTTGAAGTCGAGCTGGTTGTTGCCGCCTGCCGCAACCGCGACATACTGCTTGCCGCCGATCGTATACGACACGGCCGGTGAATTCACGCCGGCGCCGCAATTGAACGACCACAGTTTCTTGCCGTTCGTCGCGTTATAGGCGTTGAAGCTGCCATTGCCCTCACCCGTGAACACCAGGTTGCCCGCTGTTGCCAGCACGCCGCCCATCAGCGGCTGGTCCGTATCCGCTTTCCAGGCGAGTTTGCCGGTATTGAGGTCGACTGCGGCAAGGCGGCCCCACTGCTTTTCCGTGGGGACGATCTTGAATGCCCCCCCGAGCCACAGCTTGTCGCCGCCAGGATAGCCGGCTTCTTCCACGTGGTAGGTCATTGGCTGGTGCAGGTTCGCCGCGTAGGCCATGTGCAGTTTCGGATTCACGGCCATCGGGTTCCATTCCACGCCGCCGTTCGCGCCGGGCAGCATGCGTGCGCCGTTTGCCGTGGGCAGCACCCACATGTTTTCCTGCGGGATCATGGCGTCCGAGAACCGGATCAGTTCGCCGGTGGCACGGTCATGGATGTAGACGTGCCCGGTCTTGCCGCCGTGTATCGCAACCTTGCGCATCTTGCCGGATTTGTCCGCGGCTTCCGTCAGGATGACCGGGCTGACCGCGTCCAGATCCCAGACGTCGTGCGCGATGTATTGCGAGTGCCATTTGTACGCGCCGGTTTTCAGGTCGACCGCCACCATCGAGTTGGTGTACAGGTTGTCACCCGGGCGAATCGCGCCGTACAGATCGGGGGAGGGGTTACCCACCACGAAGAACACGGTTTGCGTTTCCAGGTCGACTGCCGGTGTCATCCACACGCCACCGCCGAGGGTCTGGTAGAAGTCGCCACCGTTTTCCTGCAGCGTTTTCTTTTCCGCGGCTATGTCGCGCAGCATGTTGCGGCCGGTTGCGTCATGCGTGGCCCATACGCCTTCCTGGCCCTTGTCCGGAATGGTGTGGAACGTCCAGATCAGCTTGCCGGTTTTTGCGTCGTAAGCTTTTACGAAGCCGCGGATGCCGTATTCGCCGCCGTTGGTGCCGATCAATACCTTGCCGTCGACGACGGTGGGTGCCATGGTTTCCGAGTAACCTTTTTCAGGATCGGCGATTTCCGTTTCCCAGACGACCTTGCCGGTCTTCGCGTCGAGCGCAACCAGCTTGGCGTCGAGCGTACCCATGTAGAGCAATCCGTCGTAGGCCGCGACGCCCCGATTGTTCGGGCCGCAGCAGAAAACGGTGATCGGTCCCATGGTGTGCTTGTAGTGCCAGAATTCCTGGCCGGTTACGGCATCGATCGCGTAGACGTGATTGTAGGAAGTCGTCAGGAACATCACGCCGTCGACGATCAGGGGTGCGGTTTCCAGCGATTCGATCAGGGCCGTCTGGAACACGAACGCGGGGCGCAGTTTCGAAACGTTGCCGCTGTCGATCTGCGTGCCGGGATAAAAGCGCGTCTGCGCATAGCCGCCGTTAACGTGCAGCCAGTTGTTCTTCTCGTCGTGGGCGCCGTTCAGGCGCTGCTGCGTAACTGCTCCCAGCTTCGAAGACATCGGCTTCGATGCCGTCGTCGCACCGCCTTCGATTTCTGCGGCGTGGACGAGGCCGACACTGCCGACCGCGAACGTTACCGCGGCAGCCAATCTGAGTTGCCTGCGAAGTTTCATGAGTTCTCCCGTTTTTAGTTGAGTCTGCGCGAACGCTGCAGCGTCGAATGACACCGGCAACAATTGCGGACCCGACGACTATAGGGAACAATTCCCGGTCATACAAGGTCGTTGTCCCTATTCATGCATCGTTTCATTCCCGGGGTCTTTTATGAAAGGAAGTCGCCGTGCATCGTGGTTGGTTGCAGCGGGCCGTGCCGGCCGATTCTGTCTATGGGGCATTGCTGCGATCGCGGTTATGCAGCCAAGTGCATATGCGCAAGCCAACGCCGAGCTCGGTTTGAATGCGCAGTTGCTTGTTGCGGCGCGCAATGACGATCTGGCAACGGTACGGCGCGTGTTGGACGGCGGCGCGTCACCGGATTCGCGCAATCGCGCGGGCGATACCGCGCTGATGATTTTCGTGCGCAAGCGCAACGCGGAAATGGTGAAGTTGCTGATCGACAAAGGCGCCAACGTCAACGTTCTGAATGTCGAGAAGGTTTCACCGTTCATGGCGGCGGCATACAGCGGCGATGCCGGGATTGCGCGCGCGCTGCTCGATCATGGCGCCGACGTGAAGCTTCGCGACCAGCTGTTCAAGACGGCGATGGTCTACGCGGCCGGCCAGGGCAATACCGAGATCGTCGCCTTGCTGCTCGACGCGGGGGTGGATATCAACCAGGCGTATCACCACAACCTCACCGCGCTGATGTGGGCGGCGGGCTACGGAAAGAAAGCTACGGTCGAGTTGCTGCTTGCGCGCGGCGCGGATGGAGCCCTGAAGGACGATCGGGGCAAGACGGCGCGCCAGATCGCCGCCGAAGCAAAACATGACGACGTGGCGAATCTGTTGTAGGGGTCAGCCCAGGAAGTACGCGGATCCCGCGATCGAGCCGAGTAGCACGGTGAGATGCACCCAGGCCCAGATTGTGTAGCGCCGCTTGAGCTGCCGCGGGTCGAGGTTGGTAATCAGGAAAACACGTCCGTCGCGTGGCTGGTGGAGCAGGTGGGTTCCAGGTTGCGCGCGGATCTCGCCATGGGTTTTGCGGATGTCGCGGCGTGCCTGCGAGCGTGCCAGCATCCATTCCTTCTCGCTGATCTCGCCGTCCTTGTCGAGGTCGAAGCGGGCGTGCAATGCGGGCTTGTCCTTCTTCCAGGCAGCCAGCAGTTCGCCGATGTCGCGCTTGAGGTCCAGGTCGGCATTCGCTCCTCCGACCGTCGTGAACTCCCCGATTGCGCAAAGGCGTTCGCCGGGCAGGATCAGCGATTCGATGCAGCGATAATCCATGCCTTTCATATTGGTCTCGGCGCTGCGCGGCAGGATTTCCGCGTTCTCCGGATCGATGAGGCACTGGCCGGTTCCGTCGTCCAGCAGGAAGCTGTCATCGCTGCGTCCGCTTTCGAGCTGCCGCCACTTGCCGTCGCGGGTTTTCTCCTGGATGACGTAGCGATACCACACGCAGGGCAGGCCGGTGTAGGGGCTGCGCAGCGCGCCGCCGGGATGCGCCACTGCGCGGCCGGTCAATTCGACATAACCCTGGGCAGCAGAGGCGATCCGCGACGTCGGCGTGGCGTCGATCGTCAGGATGCGCTTCATGCTCAGCAGCCACGCGATAAACGCGATGATGGCGATGATGGGGAGCACGTAGACATAGACGTGAAGATTGTTGGTGTGGCTGAACAGCAGTGGGACAACGGCGTACGCGCCGAGAAAAGCCGGATCGGCGAGGCGCTCGCGCTGGTCGCGAAATGAAGGCGGGAACAAGGCGTTGTTCCGGTAATGAGCGATGAGTGATGAGTGATGAGCGACGAGTGAGGCGAGACGGCGGGGCGCACTTGTCATTTCCGCGAAGGCGGAATCCAGTGCCCTGGACCTACCCCTCACTCATTACTCATCGCTCATCACCCGAAGAGCGCCTTCACGTCGACGTCCTTCTTTTCATTGTCACTGAAGCGCAACAGGTCGAACGATCCGAAGCGAAAGACATTCGCGATGAGAACTTCCGGGAACTGCTCGATCGCCACGTTGTTGACGTTGACCGATTCGTTGTAGAACTCGCGCCGGTCCGCTATGGCGTTTTCCAGCCCGGAGATGCGTGCAATCAGGTGCTGGAATGTTTCGATGGCCTTCAGCTCGGGATACGCTTCGACGGTCGCGTAGATGCCGCCCAGCCCGGCGCGAAGCGCGGCCTCGGCCTGTCCGAGCGCGGGAATGTTCTGCTGCACGCGCGCTTCCTGTACGCGACCGCGCGCGTCGGTGACTTTCTGCAGCGTCGCCTGCTCGAACTGCTTGTACTGCTTGCAGGTCTCCACCAGCTTCGGCAATTCGTCGTGACGCTGCTTGAGCAGCACGTCGATGTTCGACCACGCCTTGGCGACCCCATGTTTCAAATTTACGAGGTTGTTGTAGATCATGATCGCCCAGACCACAGCGATTGCGATGATGGCCAGGAAGACGATGGAAACGGTACTCATGAAGCCCCCTCGGGTATGGATTGGTTGTGCGGAATCTTTGGCCGGCCTGCGACGTTCTCCAACTAACGTATTCGGCATCGGGCGCCCATTCTTGATGGACGGAACCTGCAGTTTTATCCTTGACCGGTCATACGCACACGCTTGCGGTGGCGTCGACATTCGCGCAAAAACGATAGAGCTGTCTGTTGGGCGTGGCAGGCCGACTCCGGCGGGGGCGGCTCCGGGCTGGCCTTCAGGAAAGTCTGCGCATGATCGCCGGGACGTCGGCCGACGGGACGGGCTTGCCAAACAGGTAGCCCTGGAACTCGTCGCATGCCATTTTTCTGAGTAGATCGGCTTGGACCTCCGTTTCGACGCCTTCGGCGACGACGCGCAGCTTCAGCGAATGCGCGAGTGATATGACGGAGTTGACGATGCCGAGGCTATCTTCGCTTTGGGTCATGCCCACGACAAAGCTTCGGTCTATTTTAAGGGCGTAGATAGGCAACCGGGCGATATAGGCGAGCGATGAATACCCGGTACCGAAGTCGTCGATATAGATGCGTACCCCGAGCCCGCGCACTGTTTGCAGCTTCGGAATGACCGCGTCCACGTTTTCCATGATGACGCTTTCGGTGATTTCCAGATCCAGGATGCCGCCGGTTTGCTCGATCCCGTCCGCCGCGTCGATTACATTGTCCACGAATTCCTTCGCCCGCAACTGCAATGGCGAAACGTTCACCGCGATTCGCGGTGCGACCTTCGCCGCCTCCTGCCAGGTGGCGCAGTCCCGTGCCACCTGCGACAGCGCCCAGTTGCCGGCATCGAGTATCAGACCCGTCTGCTCCATGATGGGAATGAATTTCGCCGGGGAGATCATTCCGGCTTGCGGATCCATCCAGCGCATCAACGCTTCGAAGCCCGTCAGTTTTCCGGTCATGACGTCGATCTTCGGCTGGTACCAGAGCGCCAGCTCGTTATTTTCGAGTGCGCGCTTCAGGCGGTTCTCCATCCTCAATGATTCCGCCGCCTGCGCATTCATCTCCGGGTCGTAAAATAGCAGCGGGACGTTCTGACGCTTGGCGCTGTTCAGCGCCGCCTCCGCGTTGGCGATCAGTACCTCGGCATTTTGCGCGTCGGCCGGAAAGACCGCAGCGCCCGCGGTGGCCGAAACGCGCAGTTCTTCTCCCTCCACAGAGAATGGCGACGAAAAAAGTCCGCGATTGCGCGATTCAATCAGATGGGCGAGTTCCTGCGCGCGCCATGCCCCCGACGCTGCGATGGCAAACCCGTCCGCGCCCAGGCGCGTCACGGTGTCCTCCGCACGTACCGAGGCCTTGATGCGATCGGCGATGGCCTTGAGCAGCGCGTCACCTGCATGCCGGCCGAGCGTGTCGTTGACCATCCGGAATCGATCCACGTTCAGGATCACCAGCGCCACTCCGCTTCCCTCGCGACCTGCCGACGCCAGCTGCCAGCTCAGGCGGTCGAAGAAAAGGGTGCGGTTCGGCAAACCTGTCAGGGTGTCGTAGTAGGCAAGGTAATTGACCTTCTCCTGCTGCGCGATGAATGTCAGCGCGAACGAAACGTCGCCCGCGAGTTCCTCCAGGAGTTTCAGCTCTTCCTTGTCATCGAATGCGTTTCTTTCGCTGGCGTACAGGACGAGGGCGCCCGCAATCTTCTCCTCTGAGTAGAGCGGCAAGCCGATGACGGACTTGCAGCCGTGCTCAATGGCGCCGGCGCGTATCCAGTCGATGGGGCCCGTTTGCTCGATGTCATTTTCGATGACAACGCGTTCCTCCGACATGGCCATGCGCGCGGCGCCATGCTGGCTCAGCGTTGCGTCGGGGTTATCGTGCGATTCGCTAATAAACTCCGAACCTTCGCCAGCCCACGCAACTGGCTGCGTAGTGCCCTCGGCATCTCGCAACCCGATCCACGCAATCCGGAAAGCCCCATGCATGGCCGCGATGCGACAGGCTTCGTGAAACAGCTCATCGCGGTTTCGAATGCGCACGATCGCGGAATTGATTCCGCTCAACACGGCGTGAACCCGATTCAGGCGCACGATCTTCTGTTCCTGTTCCCGGCGCTCCGTGATATCGCGGCTGACGCGCACCATGCCGCCGATGTTTCCCGCCGCGTCGCGCAGCGGCACCTTGATGGTCAGGAACCAGCGCTGGCCGCCTGCGGCGTCGATTCCGAATTCCTCCTGGTTGATGACGGACTCACCCGCGAGCACTTTCCGATCGTCTGCGTGATAGCGATCCGCGAGTTCGCGCGGGTA
>JBDTTE010000180.1:0-8002 GCA_039930785.1 Betaproteobacteria bacterium
GTGATTGAACCGTGCCGCTCTCCCCTTAAGCTGCAATCGCTGCACGCTACTGCAGCTTCGCGAAACGTCGGGTCGTCCGGCGAGGACTACGCACATAATCCAAAACAAGGGGGCAATAATGAAGCAAGCACGTTTACTTGGAGTCGCTGTATCGATTGCGCTGGGCGGCTTTGCGCAGGCCAGTTACGCCGATCCGGCCAAGGAACTCGAGGTGTACAAGAGCAGCCTCGGCAAGTTTGCCTGCAACGCGAAGGAAACCGGTTCGGGCAAGCAGTTCAAGGTCACCGTCGAGAAGACGGTCGAATTCGATCACACGTACCTGGAGCGCTACACCGAAGCGAAGAGCGCCGATCATCCGAATCCGTGGAACGCCGTCTTTCTGATGTCCTACGACGCTGAAAGCAAGATGTGGGTGCGTAATGGCGTGGACAACTCCGGGTCACGTAATTCGGGCACTTCGGCCGGCTGGCAAGGCGATACCTGGACGTGGGATGTGGGCGGTGCAAATATCGTGATCGATCGCAAGGGCGCCAATGGCTTCGATTTCGCGGTCGACGTCAAACAAAAGGAAGGCGGCGTGAAGCGCGTCGCGGAAGCCACCTGCAAGCGCGTCTGACCATAAAGGCTTCCCGGGGCGGCGGTTGGCGCCGGCCCGGACAAGGAGTCTCTCCCCGTTGAAGGACGGGATTCCACGCAAGTGGACCGGCGGACTGGCAACGAGTCCGCCGTTTTTTTAGTGGTCCGCCGGTAGCGTCGAGATCAGTGCAACCAGTTCGCTCTGGCGCGTTGTGCCCGTCTTGGAAAACACCGAGGCGAGCTGGGTCTTCGCCGTGTTCGTCGAAATGCCGATCTTTTCCGCCGCCTCGACCAATGTGCCGCCGTTGCATAACGCGCTGACAAGGCGCGCTTCCGCCGCGCTCAGGTCCATGGCTTCCTCGATTTTTTGCGGATCGCGCTCGCCGGCCGGCTGATCGATGCGCACCAATGCGCACGCGCGGCCCGCCCACGATTTCAAGTGAGCGGCGGCCAGCGGCGCGATGGTGATGAAGGCGGGCGGCTGCTTCGGTCTATCGACGCGCAAGGTCAGCGGCACGCCGCCGTCGAGACCGGTATTGCCCCCTGCTATCCGGCAACACTGGCCAATGGCGCTGAGAAAGCGGGCTTGCAGTCGCGCATCGCGAACGCTCAGCAAATTGCCCCGGTTGGAGATCAGCCCGCCGTCGCGCAGCATTTTCTCGAAGGCGATATTGGCGCGATGCAGCCGACCGTCGCCGAGCACGCAGGCTAGCGGCTCCGGCATCGCATCCAGCACGTAATGGTTTAGTACCACTTCGGTTGCCATGGCTTCGAAGCGGCGCGAAATCCTGACGGCGCGATCCAGATGGGGCATGACACCGTCGAGTGCATCGCGCACCGGTTGCGGCGCCTTGCTCTGCAACGACCCCCTTGCCAGCAACGCGGTGCCAACCCGCGAACCTTCGCGTGAGAATGTCGTGAACAGGGATTCGCCGACGCCGCCGGGCACCAGCAGCTCCTGGTAGATGCGCTCCTTCTTCCGGAACGCTTCGTCGAACAGGTCGTGGTCGGAAAGCCAGGTCAGCTTCTGGTGGCCAAGCGCCACCGGAATGCGCGGATCGATCGCCGCGAATTCCTGGAGGTAACGGTGGTTGTCGGATTCTTCCATGCCGAATAACACTTCGCGGTAGGCCACGCTCGCCGCGAAATCGGAATCCATGAGCGCCGCACGTGGTGCTTCCGCCAGCGTCGCCAGCTTTGCCAATGCGACTTTCCATTGCCCGGCGTCCAGCACAGCGCCATAGATGGCGTGTACGAACTCGTCCGCTACGGATTCCATATCCCACGCCTCCCCAGGGTGATGAGACATTTCGATCAAGCGACGGCTCATCCATCATGCATATGACATTCGGCAGATGCAAGCGCGTCGCGGCTGCCGCAATGCACCTTCGTTCACACCCAATGAACTAGAATTCAGCGCTAACCGCTTCACCATCAAAGGCTTTCACTCGGCAGGGAGGATGCATGACACGCAGATCGTTTCTCGGAAAAGCAGTCGCGGGCGTTGCAGCAGGGGTTGTCGCGGCGCCGGCCATCGCGCAATCGCAGCCCACAATCCAGTGGCGCATGGCAGCAAGCTGGCCAAAAAGCCTCGATACGATATTCGGCGGTGCGGAACTCGTCGCGCGTCGGGTGGCCGAGATCACCGACGGCAAGTTCCAGATTCGCACTTTCGCCGCCGGCGAGATCGTGCCCGCCACGCAGGTGCTCGACGCCGTGCAAGCCGGGACGGTCGAGATGGGACACACGGCGAGCTACTACTACTTCGGCAAAGACCCCGCGTTTGCGCTCGCCACATCCGTGCCGTTTGGTCCGAACACGCGCCAAAACAATGCGTGGTGGCATTTCGGCGGCGGCGCGGAGGCGATGGCGCCGCTTTTCAAGGAGTACGGTTGCATAGCCATTCCCGCAGGCAACACCGGCTGCCAGATGGGCGGCTGGTTTCGTAAGGAAATCAACTCCGTCGAAGATCTGAAGGGACTGAAATTCCGCATCGGCGGCATGGCCGGGCTGGTGATGGCGAAACTCGGTGCGGTGCCCCAGATGATCGGCGGCCCGGACATCTATCCCGCGCTGGAGAAGGGCACGATCGACGCGGCGGAGTGGGTGGGTCCTTATGACGACGAGAAGCTTGGCTTCAACAAGGTCGCGAAGTTCTACTACTACCCGGGCTGGTGGGAAGGCGGCGCGATCATCATGGGCCTGATCAACGAAAAGAAATGGCTGGAGCTGCCCAAGTCATACCAGGCCGCGCTGACAGCTGCGTGCGGCGAAGTAAACGCCTGGATGCCGGCGAAATACGACGCGCAGAATCCCGCGGCGCTGCGCCGCCTGGTGTCGGGTGGAACCAAGCTGCGGCCTTTCCCGAAGCCCGTGATGGAAGCGTCGGAGAAAGCGGCCTTCGAGTTATACGGCGAGCTTGGCGCGAAGAGCGCGCACTGGAAGCGCATCTACCCGGGTTGGAAGAAATTCCGCGACGACCAGTTCCTGTGGTTCCGCGTCGCTGAAGCGACGTACGACAACTATTCGTTTTATTCGAAGCTGGGGGAAGGGAAGTGAGTATAAGAAGTCTACTTCTCAACACGAAGACACGAAGACACGAAGAAAAGCGGGCGCACCTCGATTTGAGGACTAACTTTGGCACTTTGGTTTCCGCAATCGGAATCGACATAAGTCCGTGCCAGAAGACATACTGCCCGTCCTTCATATTCCTGCTTGCCTTGCTCCTCTTCGTGTTTCTTCGTGTTCTTTGTGCCTTCGTGATGAGAAGTAAAGTCTGAGACTGGACGCGTTACGTTCAAGGGCGGAGAAACTCCAACCCATACCGGGTCGCAATATTTTTCGCTTCTTCCGACGCCGGACGCGTCGGGCTGCCCGTGTCGAGCCTGGACACTTCGGCGATCATCGCGTCGAAGATGCCGCCCGGCGAACTGATGATCAGCTGGCGGCCGACCTCGGGGCCGGTGCACACGAAGCCATGCGGCGTTCCGCGCGGGACGAACACGACATCGCCGGGCCCCAGCTTGAGCAGCTTTCCGTCCAGTCGAAAGTCGTAGTGCCCCTCGCAGATCACGAAGGTTTCGTCGTAAGTCGGATGGCGGTGATAGCCGGCGCCGGACTCCGGCGGTTCGATCGCTTCGCAGACGGTATAGGCATTCCATCCACTCTCGGCGGTCGTCTTGAACGTAATCGACATCCGCCCGAGCTTGTATGTCGTGCCCTCGCCGGGCTTGAAGTGTTTCGGCTGCATTGCGAATTCCATGTTCATCTCCTAATTCTTTTTAAGATAACAAATCCTTCAATCTCATCACGAAGACACGAAGAAACACGAAGAAGGTCAAAGGAACAATTTCGCAGGGAATCCCCGTGGGAAAATTTAGCGACCTAATGAAAGTGTGATTACGAACCTCGAATGAGAATAGTCACGGGCTTTTTCGGTCATTGCATTTCTTCGTGTTTCTTCGTGTTCTTTGTGTCTTCGTGATGAGAGTAGAAGGTTTTACTTGGACTGTTTGAACAGCTTTTCCAGATCGCTTCCCTCGTCCGCACCCGACCGCGGCTTCGCCGGCGCGCCATCGCGCTTCGGTTCATCGCTCAGCTCGGCCGGTGGCCCGCTGTCGTATTCCGGTGGCGGCGGGATATCGATTTCGATCCTGGAAGGATCGACGGTGTTCCTGTCCAGCGCACCGGTGACAAGCGAAGGGAAGGCGATCACCAGTGCAACCATGACCAGCTGGATCACGACGAAGGGCGCCGCGCCCCAATAGATCTGGCCTGTTGTAACCGGTGCAGTGCGCTTGCCTGTCAGCTTATCGGCGTAGGGTTCCGATGGCGCGACGCTACGCAAATAGAACAACGCGAAGCCAAACGGAGGATGCATGAACGACGTTTGCATGTTTACTGCGAGCAGCACACCGAACCAGATCAGATCGATGCCGAGCTTGTCCGCCACCGGCGCCAGCAGCGGCACGATGATGAACGCCAGCTCGAAGAAATCCAGGAAGAAGGCGAGTACGAAGGTCAGCAGGTTGACCACGATGAGAAAGCCGAGCTGCCCGCCGGGCAAGCCTATCAGCAAGTGCTCGACCCAAAGGTCGCCGCTGACGCCGCGGAACGTCAGGCTGAAGATCGTCGAACCGATCAAGATGAAAATTACGAAGGACGTCAGCTTGGCTGTCGAGTTCATTGCCTGCTTCAGCAGCGAAATGTTCAGCCGCCGGTTGATCAGCGCGAGAACGATCGACCCTGTCGCGCCCATCGCGCCGCCTTCTGTTGGCGTGGCGATGCCGAGGAAGATCGTGCCGAGCACGAGAAAAATCAGCGCGAGCGGGGGGATCAGGACGAACACCACCCGGCGTAGCAATTTCGCACCGCGCAGGGTGCGCGCTTCCGGCGGCAGGGCCGGCGCAGCGTCCGGCGTGAAGATCGTGCGGCCGAATACATAGGCGAGGTAAAGGCCGGTCAGCACGAGGCCGGGAATGATCGCGCCCTGGTACATGTCGCCCACCGAGCGGCCCAGCTGGTCCGCGAGCACGATGAGGACGAGCGATGGCGGAATGATCTGCGCGAGCGTGCCCGATGCGGCGATCACGCCACTGGCCAGGCGCCGATCGTAACCATAGCGCAGCATGATGGGCAGCGAGATCAAACCCATCGAGATGACCGATGCGGCGACCACGCCGGTGGTCGCGGCGAGCAGCGCGCCGACCAGCACCACCGCGTACGCGAGCCCGCCGCGAATCGGTCCGAATAATTGTCCGACGGTCTCGAGCAAATCTTCCGCCAGGCCGCTGCGCTCGAGGATCAACCCCATGAACGTGAAGAACGGCACGGCCAGCAATGTTTCGTTGGCCATGATGCCGAAGATGCGCTCGGGGAGCGCCTGGAACAGTGCCGGATGCAGCAGGTCGAGCCAAACGCCAAGAAAGCCGAACGACAGGCCGACCGCGCCGAGCGCGAAGGCGACTGGATAGCCGAGTAGCAGGAAGACGACGAGCGCGGCGAACATCAGCGGCGCGATGTTCGCGGTGAGGAACGCGATCATGGCGTCGAAGATCTTTCGTCGACGGGTACGGGCAGCGGCGGGGCGCGACGTGTGCCCGGATCCGGGATGAGGCCCTTGAGGGCCGCGATGCGTTTGATGAGTTCGGAAACGCCCTGCAGGCTCAGCAGCAGGAAGCCCACCGGCACCAGCAACCGCGCCGGCCAGCGAACCAGCCCGCCGGCATTGCTGGAGACTTCATCGCTGACCCACGCATTCATGAAAATCGGCCACGACAGCCAGACGATGAAAATCGACACGGGCAGCAGGAACAACAGCGTGCCCGCGACATCGATCCACAACCGGCTGCGCGCGGAGAGTCGGGACGATACGACGTCGATGCGAATGTGCTCGTTGTGCAGCAGCGTGTAGCCGGCGCACAACAGGAATATCGCCGCGAACAGGTACCACTGCATCTCCAGCCAGGCATTGGAGCTCTGGTTGAACACGTAGCGGATCAGCGCGTTGACCGTGCTGACCAATGCGGCGATCAGGACGAGCCAGATCGCGGCCCGGCCGACACGCTCGTTGAGCGCGTCGATCGCGCGTGCGATCGTCAGCAATGCTTTCATCAAGGCCGGCTCCGTGAAATGCGAGCGCGAGGTTGCGTCGCGCAATGGGCCGGTGGATTCTCGCCGATCCGACGCACGAGCGCAAAATTCCGCAGGCGCACATTTCCCGCCAGTACGCGATCCGCCGCTCCCGGATTATGATGAGGCCCCCGTCCACTACCGAATCCGCCTCCCATGTTCGAAACCGCAATCGCAGGCAGCCTGCCCAAACCAGTCTGGCTCGCCGAGCAGAACAAGCTGTGGCCGCAATGGAAGCTGGCCGGCGAGGAACTCGCCGAGGCCAAGCGCGACGCCACGTTGATCTGGGTCAAATCGCAAGAAGATGCGGGCATCGACACCATCGGCGACGGTGAACAATCGCGCCAGCATTTCGTGCACGGCTTTCTGGAATTCGTCGAGGGCATCGATTTCGACAATAAGGTCAAGATGGGCATCCGCAACAATCGTTACGACGCGATGGTGCCGACGGTCGTCGCGCCGTTGCGCTTGCGGGGCCGCGTGCATGAAGACGAAGCAAAGCTCGCCCGCGCGCATACGAAGCACAAGCTGAAGTTCACCATGCCCGGTCCGATGACGATCGTTGATACGATCGCCGACCGGCACTATGGCGACAAGGTGAAGATGGCGATGGCGTTCGCGGAACTGCTGAACCAGGAAGCGCGCGCGCTGGAAGCGCAGGGCGTGGACATCATCCAGTTCGACGAACCTGCGTTCAATGTCTACATGAGCGACGTGACGAAGTGGGGGATAGATGCGTTGCACGTCGCGATGAATGGCCTGAAGTGCAAGACGGCCGTGCACATCTGCTACGGCTACGGCATCAAGGCCAACATCGACTGGAAGCAGTCGCTCGGCAACGAATGGCGGCAATACGAGGAAATCCTGCCGGCGCTGGCGAAGAGCCGCATCGACCAGGTGTCGGTCGAATGCATCCACTCCCGCGTGCCGATGAACCTGCTGAAACTGCTGGAAGGCAAGGAGGTCATGATCGGCGTGATTGACGTGGCCAACGACAAGGTCGAGACGCCGGAGGAGATCGCAGGTGTGATCGCCGAGGCCATGAAGTACCTGCCGAAGGAAAGCCTGCGTCCGTGTACCAACTGCGGCATGGCGCCGATGCATCGCGATATCGCGCTGGCAAAACTCTCGGCGCTCGGCGCCGGCGCGGCGCTGGCACGGAAGCGGTTTGGTTGATTTCTAAAGCGAGATAAATCTCATCAGAAAGACACGAAGACACGAAGAAACACGAAGAAGGGCAATAGCTGGGATATAAGTTATCAAGGGCCAGTTTTCTGGCATGGATGCATGTCGACGATGCTCACTAATGCCAGGCAATCAAGCGGCGCCCCTCTTTTTTGTTCTTTTGCTCCTCTTCGTGTTTCTTCGTGTTCTTCGTGCCTTCGTGATAAGAAGTTGAGATCTATCGATTTAGCCGTGAACCTTGCGGCTGTCGCGCGGCGCCTGCTCTCTTTCGTTCATGCCGTAGTCGCGGATCACTGACGCGACGCGCAATCGGTAATCCGAAAACACGCCAGTCCGACCCTTCGACTGCGCGGCACGATGCCGCTCCAGTTGGCGCCAGGCATGGATCGCTTCCTCGTCCTGCCAGAATGATATCGACACGAATTTCCCCGGGGTCGCCAGGCTCTGGAAGCGCTCGATGGAAATGAATCCGGCGATTTTTTCCAGGTCGGGCTTGAGCGCGGCAGCGAGGTCGAAGTACTCGCCGGCGCGACCCTCCGCCGGCCAGACCTCGAAAATGACTGCAAGCATTGCGGGCTCCCGCTATTTGGACGGAGCACATCGTACTCCC
>JBDTTE010000181.1:0-7996 GCA_039930785.1 Betaproteobacteria bacterium
GGCACCGCGGCTGGAGCAGCCGCAGGTCGCACGCAGCTTACGATGAAACCATAACATGGGCGTGGAAGTTCGCCGACTGACATCTTTGTAACGGGTGGCAACCTAGTGCGCGTGCGTATCCAGCGCGAGGCGGTCGCGCACCATGTTCACGTGGCTGCGCAGCACGAAAAGCTGGTCGGCAAAGGACAGCGGCATCTTGATTCGATTAACCGCCTCTTCGACCCGATCGATGCGTTTCAGGATCTCCTGCTTTTGCTCGGGGGTAGGGCTGGCCAGGATGTCGCGTTCAATGGCCATCAGCACGCCGTACCAGCGATAAACGCGAGAGCGCACTCGCCAGCGATACACGACTGGAATCAGGCGCAACGCCGGAATGATCACGACCACGAGCGGAATCAGCACCACCAGCAGGCGGTCGACCAGGCTCGCCAGCCAGAACGGCAGATGCGTGTAGAGGAATCGCGACCCTGATTTGTAATAGCGTTCGGCGTCTTCGCTGATCGTAAAATCTTTCTTCAGCGGCGCGGGGTACTCGCCGGCGTTGCGGAACATGCCTGGGCCGCCATGGACTTCGCGCGCCGCGGCGATCAACAGGTCCGACAAAGCTGGATGCAGGTCGTCGCGCGCAACCAGTTCCACGGTCGGGCCGATCAGCTGGACGTCCTCCGCGGGGATGTTCTTGCCGAGGTCAACCGCGCCGCGCGGCAACGTCAACCGGGAAAGGAAGGAAAAGCGGCGCAGATAGCCGTCCGCCTGGCTGAAGCTCATCAACCGCACGCCGGGCGCCGTGATCAGTGCGCGGATTACCGCGGGCGTCGCGGAATCGCCCATGAGAAATGCCGCGTCGACCTCGCCTTTGACGAGCGCGTTTGCGGCGTCTTCGCCGGCGAGGTCCAGCAGGATTTCCGGACGGTCGTCCATGCCGTTGCCCTTGAGCAATTTCATCGAAAGAGATCGCGTGCCGCTGCCTTCCGGTCCGATCGCCATCTTGCGCCCGCGCAATTGCGTGATCTGGTCGAGCGGCGTCTTGTGGCGATAAAACACCAGCAGCGGCTGCGTGAACAGGCTGCCCAGGGATTTGAGTTCCTCGATGTTGATGCCGTCGGTCAGCCCGCCCTGGACGAAGCCAACGTCCACGCGTGCCGATTTGCCGGCGAGCTGCTTGAGATTGTCCAGGGCACCCTGCGAAGGCAGGATCCTGACTTTGACGCCGCTGCGCTCGATGATCTTGCGATATTTTTCTGCGGTATTGCGAAACGAGCTGCCGTCCGGCCCGCTGATGATGACGATGTTGTTGAGCGGGGCGGGTCGCGCGAAGTGGAACGCAATCCAGATTGCGAGCGCCACGAACAGCAGGACCGGAAGCACGATGACGACGAGGTCGCGCCAAGATACGACGACAAACCGGGTCGGCAGGCGCAGGCGGCGCTTGCCACTTGCCTCATCTTTTTTCTGTTCAGTCATTTTCTCAGGCCCCGGTTCACTATCGCAAGCGATCTGTCAGGCGTCGACACCGATTGTCGGCGACGCTGCCTATTGAGTGCCAAACCGGCCAGCGAGTTCCGGTTCAGGGCCGGGTCATCCGGCAGGTCGTCGGGACGCGGAATGTGTCGATTGCAATCGTTGCGTCTGCCCTCCAGCCATAGCCGCTGCCTTCCCAGTCGTGCGAGACGCCTTTGGTACCGGAACGTGCGAGTGTGGCGATGAACAGGGGATTGAACAGCTGGTGGTCTTCCGCGCGCATCCAGAGCTCGCCGGTGTCACCGGCAAGGCGCATGCCTTCGAGCGCTCTCGCCACTGCCAGAGGTTCGAGGGAGTGCGCCTGGTTCGTCGCGGCGGCGAACATGCGCAGCATGTGGCGGAACTGTTCGAAGCTCCAGTCATCGCCGCTTTTTCTCCTGAAATCGTCCGCGAATTGCGCGCTGCGCGCATCCGCTTCATCGCGTACCCACGGTACCAGCACTTTCAGGTTCCCTTCCCCGGAACGGCCGAGGGTCGTGGGCAATCCCTTCAGCGCCGTGCCCAGCACAAAGTACTGCACATCAAGGCCGGCTTCCCTGCTGGCCCGCACCAGCAGGGAAAGGTCGCTGCCCCAGTTTCCGGTCACCACCGCGTCCGCACCGGACGCCCGGATCTTGGCGACGTAGGGCGCGAAGTCCTTGACCTTGGCGAGGGGGTGAAGATCGTCGCCCACGATCGAAACGTCAGGGCGGCGGGCGAGAATGGTCTGCCGCGCCGCGCGACTCACGGCTTGTCCCCACGCGTAATCCTGGTTGATGAGATAAATTTTGTGGATCCGAGGCTGGCTGCGCAGGTACTCCGCCAGCGCGGTCGCGCGCATGTCGCTATTGGCGTCGAAGCGAAAATGCCAGAACTGGCATTTCGAATTCGTCATGTCGGGGTCGAGGCCGCCGTAGTTGAGGAACAGGACGGGCTGCTCCGGATTGCGGCTGTTGTGCTTCGCGATGGCGTCGCTCAAGGCAAGGCCGACATTCGATCCGATGCCCTGCGTCACGAAACGGATGTCGCTGCCGATGGCCGACTGAAGTGCTAGCAAGCCCTGTTGCGGGCTGAGCTGGTCATCGAAATCGACGATCTCCAGTTTTGCGCCGCCGTACAGGCCGCCACCGGCGTTGATATCGTCTGCGGCCGCGTGAAGCTGTCGCGAGACCGACTCGCCTTGCAGGGCCATCGCGCCGCCGAGCGGGGCAAGCAAGGCAATGCGCACTGTTGACGCCGACCAGGCCGGGGGCCAGCCTGCCGTAACCAGCGCCATCGCGACTACGAACGGCGCGGCGATGGCAGGCAGGCGACGAAGCATGGGGATTTCCGGTTCCGGGCGCTACCGCTCGACGTCAGGACGCTATTTCCCCGCGCAGGGAAACGCGTCGCGAAAGGCGTCCTCAAGGATCAAGCCTGCCGGCAGCTTGGCCTTCAGCGGATTGCGCTCGAGAAACTGGACGAACACTTTGGCGAGTTGCCCGCGATTCACGGTATCCGGAATGCAAAGGCGGCCGTAGATTTCGTCGATCTTTTCTTCGCGGTGATGGAAAGCGTGAAACGTCTCGGCGCTAAAGTGGCCCGCCACGAATCCATCGATGAAGCCGATGCAGATACCGCGATCGAAATCCTTTACCGGATCTTTTTCCTCGGACCGGCAGTGATTGAGCATTTCCTCGCCGGTGAAACCGCCCCGGAACCAGGCAGCGCTGGTCGGTGGACAATAAAATGTCCACAACAACGTTCCAATCAGCGCCAGCCCTGCGATTTTCATCGGGCTTCCCTTGCGGCAATGTGCAAATGAGGTGCGTACTTTAGCTGATTCCATTCCAGCGCACATGATATCCCTTGCGAAATACGGTGAAAACGGCAACGCGCCACCCTACCTGGGCACCGAATTTGCTGCAGTAAATCCTAACAGCGGCTTGCCGGGAACCCAAGACGGACTTCGGGCAACAGGATCCATCCTCCGCTAGCCGATATGGCTGGAACAAGCCATACAAATACTCCACCAACCTGACGGGGGCGGTGCCAGGGCAATGTCGGCACTGCGACGCATGTTCGTCTCAGGTATTTTTTACACCAATAGACGAGGAGATTTACATGACCAAACTTCTAGCGACACTGATTGCCGGCACGACCTTGGCATTTGCCACACCGCTCATGGCCGCCGACAACAACGGCCAGGCCAAGCCGACCCAGAACCAACCCACGCAGCAGGAGCAGGTGCCGATGCAAAAGGATAACGGCACCAGCAATCCGCAGGCGCGTCCGAACCAGGATGGCGCCCAGAACCCGGAGTATGCCGCCGCATTGAAAAAATGCGATTCGATGAGCGGTACCGGCAAGACCAATTGCGTGGATGCGGCCAAGAAGAAATACGGCCAGATGTAAGCACGAGCCTGCTGCAGGCGCGTGAGGCCGTGTGCGTCGCGCGCCTGCAGGGATCTCGTGGAAATCCGATGACCGGTTTCACAGCGGAATGAAGTCGCGAATTGATCGATCAATCCATATTGCAAGGAGACCAAAATGAAGAAAATTACCCAGTGCGTAATCGGCGCGGGTCTGGCGTTTGCCGCGACCTGTGCCTCTGCAAACAGCTATGCATTCGGTGAGACCGGATACGTCGCCGACGACGACGGCCGTGTCTACAGTTATGTGATCTATGGAACGGGCGACGACGCATCGCCGATCGTCACGTCTGATGCGCAGGACGTCAATGCCGACAGCAGGGGGTCTTCGCCTGCAGTTCAACTCCCTGTCGATGAAGAGTCGGTGTCCGATGACTCCGATAGACCCACGGTCGCGATCGGCTCACCCGACGTCAATATCGTGAAGGGGCGAGCCTGAGCGATGCAATGCTTGCCACCGGAACAGACGCCGCCCTGGGCGGCGTTCCCGGGCGAGCGCAGCCACAGGAGTCAATCATGGAAACGAACTGGAAAAAGCGAATTGTCTTGCTCACCGGCGCTTTGTCGTTGATAGCAGTGGCGGGTGCTGCGGCCGCGGATTCGCCGCGCGACAACGACACGCGAAATGAGCAAACCGTGCCGCGTGACGATCATTCTCGTCGCGATAATCCCGAAGAGAGAAACGACGCGTCGCGCGAGAGCGATCCGGCATTGGGCAACCAGGACGTGCTGAATCCGGCGCGGCCCGATCCCCCTGGCGGGGACGCCGAATATTCCGCAGAGATCAGAAAGTGCGCCGCCCTGCGCAAGGTCGACAGGCCCGCGTGCGTGGAAGCGGCAAAGAAAAAATTCGGACAGATGTGAGGTGAGGCGTGAGGCGGGAGGTGTGGGGCGGAGACGTGCGGAATCGGTGCCATTCCCGCGAAGGCGGGAATCCAGATCGAGAGTCAGCTGCACCTCGTCTCATCGATCGGCACAGCCTTGCGTTTGAGTGACGTCCGCGGGATTATTCCCGGCGACTCCGATTGCAATGTTTTTCTTGAGGCGAGAAAAAATGCCCCGACACGATTCAGCTGAAGGTCTTGAATCCATGATTTCCCCGGACATGGCGCCCGAATTGGCGAGCCTCTCGCGGCGCTGGAACTTGTCCAGGCGGGAGTTCGTGGTTTCGACGCTCGCAACGGGTTTCGCACTCGCGGTTCAACCCGTCTCAGCGCAAACCATTAGCACCGACGCAAAGGGCCTCACTGCCGGCGAGGTTCGCATACCGGCGAAGGATGGGGAGATACCGGCGTATCGCGCAATGCCCGCATCCGGAAAGGATTTTCCATTGCTGCTGGTCGTGCAGGAAATTTTCGGCGTCCACGAGCACATTCGCGACGTCTGCCACCGACTTGCCAAACTGGGCTACATGGCGGTGGCGCCGGAACTCTATGCGAGGCAGGGCGACGTCTCGAAGCTGACGGATATGAAGGAGATTTTCGCGATCGTCGAGAAGGTTCCGGATGCGCAGGTCATGCGCGACCTCGACGATACGATGTCCTGGGCGCGCAAGAACGGCGCCAATGTCACGCAGCTCGGCATTACCGGCTTCTGCTGGGGCGGGCGTATTGTGTGGCTCTATTGCGCGCACAACCCGATGGTCGCTGCGGGCGTGGCCTGGTATGGGCGGCTGGAAGGCCAGGCCAACGACTTGCGGCCCACGTTTCCGATCGATGTCGCGCCGACCCTGAAGGTACCCGTGCTTGGGCTATACGGCGCGGCGGATACCGGCATCCCGCAGGAGAGCGTCGACAAAATGCGCGAGAAACTCAAATCCGCGACCAGCAAGTCGCAGATCATCGTGTATCCCGATACGCCGCACGCGTTCTTCGCCGACTATCGTCCCAGCTATCGCAAGGAAGCGGCCGAAGACGGCTGGAAAAAACTCCAGGACTGGTTCAAGACTTATCTATCGCGTGTGTAGCAACTGGGCGCCGCCTTTGCCCTGCTGGATCGCGGGTACATAGGAATCCAGTTCGGCGTTCGTGGCCTTGTCCGTCAGGTCTATCGTCCTGCCGCGTTCGGCGGACAGGTATGACGCCATGACAAGGCGCTGGACCTCCAGCCCGTATTCCCAGGACAGCATGGCGTTGCGTCCGGCAGTGAAACTATCGAGCATGTCCTGGTTCTCGTCCGTGTAGCCATACAGGTCGGCTTCGTTGTATTGCACGGCCAGCAAGCCGCGGCTCGCTGTGGCTTTCTCGAGCGCGCTTTCCTGATTGGCAATGGCCTCCGCGGCCACGTCACCGATGAAAACACTCAGCGGAGAAACCAGCGTGTTCACTTCGAACGCATAGCCCGGCCCCATGCCGTCCATGAACAACCGCAGGCCCTGCTTCTCGAACATCCACGAGTCCGTGAATTGGGATTTGACGATCTGGCCGGTCTCCGGATTGCGATACGTCAGCATGCCGGTGGCGAAATCCTCTGCCGGCGTTTTTGAATAGTCCACGCCGCGCTCCTTCAGCAGTTTCTCGCGCCAGGTTTTCTGTCCCCACTTGAGCAATCCGAGATCGCAGCTCACGGAAATGGGTTGCAAGAAGAGCAGATCCTTGTCGGGGGGCGTGAGGACATAGCGCCCGACCGCGATGCTGTGGCAACCCATGTCGAGCAGCACGCCCCCGCCCTGGCGCGTCGGATCCCAGAACCAGGGCTCGTGCGGGCCACCGTGTTCCTCCGCTGAGCGCGTGAGCGTCAACGGGCCCATGTTGCGTGCCACCGGCAGCAATTGTTCGCGCTGGCTGCGGATCGCCTTCATGAAAATCTGGTTTTCGTAATAAGCCGTCAGCAACTTCGCTTCGCGCGCAAGCTCCACCATGCGGCGCGCTTCCTTCATGTTGCGCGCCAGCGGCTTGTCGATGATCACGCCTTTTAGCCGGGCGCCGGCTTTGACGGCCGCGACGACTTCTTCCATGACTTCCACGCGGCAATAGTTGGGCACATACAGCGCGATCACGTCGACGTTCTGCGCGAGCTGGGCGATGGTGTCGTAAAGCTTCGCCTCGCCGAGGCGATTCTCGCGGCAGAAACCGGCCAGCGCTTCGCTACCGCGGCGCTTGAGGATGCCCGCCACCTCGAGGCCGCGAACCTGGCGGATCGCGACCGATTGAAAGCGTGCTATGAATCCTGCTCCGATGAAGCCGAGTTTCATTGTTGTCTCCTCCCGATTGGCGCCGTGTTGCGCCTGATTTTGCGCCGCGTCGACACGGTCACTCCGAAGCGCCGGCTGCGGCAAAATTGTTCTGGCGGAATCGTTACTCGCTTGGGCTCATGCGTCAATGTAAAGTGCGTGGTGCAACGCACACAACGCAACGGAGAACTGAAGTGAAATTTGCCATTGGTGTCGCGATCGCGATTTTTTCCGTGCAGGCGAATTTCGCTGTCGCCGCCGAAGATCCGACGCCGGATGAACTCAAGCGCGACGCGGTGTCCCGCGTGATCGAGACGCACGACGTGGCGCTGCCGGTCTATATCGGGCGCGTCTACGTGAAGCAGGCGGCCCTGGCCGCGGCACGCGACCTGCTGGCCGAGCGCGGCAAGGCGGCGGGGCTGGACCGGAAAGCCTGGAACATGGAAACGCCGCAGTGGCAGGCGGCCGAGCGCGAACTCATGCAGGGCACCGGGGAACTCATCGAACACAAGGTCGCGAGCGGGTACTGGGTGCAGGAGGCGTGGTCGCAGGAGGTGTCCACCGTGCTGAACGGCGAGGAAGCCGATGAGATCGCCGTGCATTTTCGGACCGAGGGCGGGGAGCTGCAGCGCCGCGTCATCGAATGGTTCGTCGGCGAGCTGACCCTGCAGACCTACACCTTCACCGACAGGCTGAAATATGGCGTGCCCGGCTCGGAACAGGAAATGCGCGACCTCCAGATTGCGACTTCAGAGGCGAAAAGCCATTTCGCGCCGATCTACGATCTGACGAAATACGACGGCACCATGCGCTTCGCGCAAAGCCAGGCCGGGATCAAGTACTTCAGGATGATGGCGCTGCAGGGTGTCGGGATCGTGCATGCGCATCTGGAGGAAGTGGCGAACGAGGCGAG
>JBDTTE010000182.1:0-7844 GCA_039930785.1 Betaproteobacteria bacterium
CCTCTCCCCAACCCTCTCCCACGAGGGGAGAGGGGGCCGAAGGATTTTCCCGCCTCCCGCGTCCCGCTTCACTGCGTGCCCCTCGCCCCTCGCCCCTCAAGTAAAGGCCTTGTCGAATCGCACGCCGACACCAATTAGGTGTCTCACTGCAACCAACTTCAACAAGAATCCCGACGACATCGAAATCTATCGCCTGAACGTCGGGGCAATGCGCAATGAGGATTGGGCCACGCTACACCGCGATGGGGGCGCGAAACGGTAAACGTGGAATTCGATTAGAGTTACCGGAAGCCGCCTTACAACACGGTGCACTTATCTCGAAGAGGAGTCGCTTGTATGGACAAAACCATGGAAAAAACCTATCCGGTCAGCCACACGGAACAGGAATGGCGTCGCCTGCTGACGCCCGAGCAATACCAGGTCATGCGCGAGCACGGCACCGAGAGGCCCGGTAGTTGCGCCCTGCTCCAGGAAAAGCGTCCGGGCAAATTTACCTGCGCCGGGTGCGATACCGCCCTGTTCGAGGGCAAGCGCAAGTTCGAGAGCGGCACCGGCTGGCCCAGCTTCGACGATCCGATTCCGGGTGCCACCGAATCCTCCACCGATCGGTCCTACGGCATGGTGCGCACGGAAGTGCATTGCGCCACCTGCGGCAGCCACCTCGGGCATGTCTTCGAGGACGGACCGGCGCCCAGCCATCAGCGCTACTGCATCAACGGCGTGGCGATGAATTTCACGCCGACGTAACGCTCCTGAGGCATCGGTTGTTGAAGGGGCGCGCGGTTCGCCGATGCGCCATCTCTTGCTGGGCATGACGAGCGTCGGCTGACAGCCGTCGCAATGCACGAAGAAGGCAGCCCATGAAACGCGCCGTGGCGAATGCGGATCGCCGGGAATTCCTGAAAATGGGCGGTTCGGTCGCCGGCGGCCTGGCACTCGGCTTTTGTCTGCCCGGTACGGTGGGCGCCGCAGCGCGTGATACGACCATCAAGGTCAACGCGTGGATAAGGATCGCGCCCGACGACGCCGTCACCATCCTTTGCGCGCGTTCGGAAATGGGCCAAGGCGTTTACACGTCCATGACGATGCTGGTCGCCGAGGAACTTGAAGTCGATCCCGGCAAGGTCAAGGTCGAGTTCGCGCCGGTGGGGCAGGTCTACAACAACGCACTGCTCGGCGGGCAACTCACCGGCGGTTCGACGTCGGTGCGCGACGCCTGGGAGAAACTGCGCAAGGCGGGCGCGACTGCACGCATGATGCTCGTATCCGCGGCCGCAAAAAAATGGGATGTCGATCCGGATGACTGCAAGGCCTCCGATGGAGTCGTAACCGGTCCGGGAAAAAGAAAAGCGTCGTATGGCCAGCTTGCTGCACGGGCGGCCATCATGGATGTGCCGAAGGATGTTCCGCTTAAAGCCCTGACGCACTTCAAGGTCATCGGCAATGTAAAACAGAAGCGTCTCGACACGCCTGCGAAGGTACGGGGCCAGGCGCAGTTCGGCATCGACGTGCGCGTGCCCGGCATGCTCTACGCCGCGGTGGCGATGTCGCCCGTAATCGGCGGCAAGGTGGCGAGCTTCTATGACGCGCGTGCCCGCGCAGTGCCAGGCGTGAAAGCGGTCGTCCAATACAGTCGCGGCGTCGCAGTCGTAGCGGAATCGTGGTGGCAGGCGAAGAAGGCAAAAGACCTGTTGCAGATTCACTGGGACGGCGGCCTGAATGCCAATACCGACCAGAAATCGATCTGGGATGGATTGCTTTCCGCAGCGGAACAGCCCGGCACCGTGCTGCACGAACACGGCGATGCGGACGGGGCGTTCAAACAGGCCACGCAAACCATCGACGCGCTTTATAAATTGCCATTCGTCGCGCACGCGACCATGGAGCCGCAGAACACGATTGCCGATGTGCGCATCGATCGGGCGATCATCCATGCGCCGACGCAATTCCAGCAACTGGTGCCGCACGCCGTGGCCGGCGCGACCGGCCTGAAGCCCGAGCAGGTCGAGGTCCATACGCCCTTTCTGGGCGGCGGTTCCGGCCGTCGCGTGGAAGTGGATTACGTCATCGACGCAGCGGAGATTTCCCGCGCGGTTGGCGCGCCCGTGAAAATGATCTGGAGTCGCGAAGATGACATGACGCATGACGCGTATCTTCCCGCGAGCATCGTTAAGCTGTGGGCCGGCGTGGATGCCGGCGGCAAACCGATGGCGCTGCGCATGCATGCGACCAGCCCCGCGGTAGTCGATAACCTGATGTCCGTCTTTATCGGCGAAAGCATTGACCCGCTTGCACCCGGGCGCGTCGACAATTATCCGTACGACACGCCCCACATGAAGCTCACGTCCCAGGCGCATGAAACGGGCGTGCCGTCGTCGGCCTGGCGCGCCGTTTCGCACGGCTTGAATGCGATTGCGCTCGAATGCTTCATCGACGAACTGTCGAGTGCCGCCGGCAAGGACGCGATTCACTTTCGCCTGGATATGCTGGAGAACCAACCAGCCGGCAATCGGCAATCGAGGCTGGCGACGGAAATTCCCTCCAGTGCACGCATGAAAAGAGTGCTGGAGGAAGTTCGATCGAAATCAGGCTGGGGCCGGACATTGCCGACCGGCCGCGGCATGGGCGTCGCCGTGATCCAGGCCTGCAACACCGTCATCGCGTTGGTCGCGCAAGTGAACGTCTCGGTCGGCCTCGACGTGGCAATCGAAAAGGTCACCGCGGTCGTGGATGCAGGCATCCTCGTCCATCCGGATCAGGCACTCGCACAGATCCAGGGCGCCATCGTCGTCGGGCAATCGGCCTGCATGTGGGGCGAGATCACAATAGAAAACGGCGGCATCGAACAGACCAACTTCGATTCCTATCGCGTCGCACGCATGAGCGACGCGCCGAAGACCCTCGACATCAGCTTCATCGGCAGCGATAGCGCGCCGGGCGGCCTCGGCGAGCCGGCGACTGCCGTGATCCAGGCAGCCATCGGCAATGCGATTTTTGCGGCGTGCGCCAAGCGCTGCCGGACGCTTCCATACACGCCCGAAAACATCAAGGGATTTACCTAAGTAATCCCAGCGATTTTGCGCAGGGCGTGACTTGATCCGAACACCCCGCGCCCCTACATAGCCGGCAGGCACACCGGCAAATCGCAATATCCTGTCCGCAAATTGTGCCGTGCCGTAACGCCAGCCTCGTCTACTTTTAACGACATTCAAAGGCAACGCGGCAAGCTGCAGAAAACTCAACAAATTGGAGAAAAATCCGGAACCGCGCGGAGACGGGCGTGTCGGACTACCTGAGCGATCGGGCTGCCCTCCGGCGACGAAAATGCACCCCGCCCGCCTGGAATAAAGCACGTTGAAAAGATGTTTCGACAGCATGCAGTTTTCGCGCCTGACACCACGCGCGCGGCTGTCGTATTACACCTTTCGATAGATTGCCCGAAGCGGGAAAAGGTCTAACATAGTCCTTCCTGCCGCGGCCCGACAACAACGAACGGGAGCTAACAACATGTTGCAACTGGACGAAAAGGACTTGGGGGCTGCGACTGCGCATCCTGAGTCGGCCATTCTCGAACTCACGCGCGACACGGCGCGCCGCGCCCATGCCCGCAGAACGACCGATGCGTTGCGCTTGCGGGCGCGCGAAACCGGTACCGCGCTCGATCTCGATGGCGCGGCCTCGAACGCCCGTGCGGAACTCGTCGTCGGCCTCACTGCGCCGAACGCGTGGATCGCTTCGAAGTACTTCTACGATTCCCTCGGCTCGCAGTTGTTCGATGCGATTACGAAGCTGCCGGAATACTATCCGACGCGCACAGAGGCGACGATATTCTCGATGCACATTCAGGATATCGCCCGCGTGGTGGGCACCGGCCGCACCTTCGTCGACCTGGGTGCCGGTAATTGCGAAAAAGCCGCCGGCCTGTTCGGCGCGCTCAAGCCCGCACAATACGTCGCTGTAGATATCTCCACGACCTATCTCGAATCGGCGCTCGGGCATTTGCGCCGGCGCTTCCCCGACATTGGCATGACCGGCCTCGGCATGGACATGACAGAAGGCGTCACGCTGCCCGACGCGGTGTCTGCAGAAAAGCGGCTGTTTTTTTATCCCGGCTCCTCGATCGGCAACTTCACGCCGATGGACGCCGCGGGATTCCTCTCCGGCCTGCGCAAGCAGTGCCTGGGCCAGGGCGGCTTGCTGATCGGCGTGGACCTGATCAAGGACAAAGCCATCCTGGACGCGGCGTATGACGACGCGCTCGGCGTAACCGGTGCATTCAACCTCAACGCGCTCAACAACGTGAATGCCGTTCTCGGATCGAATTTCGACGTGCGAGACTGGCGCCACTGCGGCTTTTTCAACGAAGCGATGTCGCGTGCGGAAATGCATGTGGAAACACGCATGGAAGTCGAAGTCACCTGGCCCGGCGGCTCACGCCGCTTCGAGGGCGGCGAACGCATCCATACCGAGAACAGCTACAAATACCGCCTGGACGAATTCGGTGCGTTGCTGCGCCGGACCGGTTTCAGGAACATCACGGCGTGGACGGACCAGCGCGGCTGGTTTGCGCTGTTCTACGCTGGCGTCTGACGGGATCACCTCGCCCGCGAGGGCGCTAGCGGGAGAATCGACATGAATGATCCAGCCGGACATCGATTGATAGGCGCATACGAAGTCTGCGAGCACATTCGCGACCGCTATGCACGCATTCGTGCGCACAGCGTGAACCTGGCCAAACCGCTTTCGGAGGAAGACTGTTGCGT
This sequence comes from Betaproteobacteria bacterium, assembly GCA_039930785.1. Taxonomy (GTDB): domain Bacteria; phylum Pseudomonadota; class Gammaproteobacteria; order Burkholderiales; family JACQAP01; genus JACQAP01. Next base: position 4,764 of record JBDTTE010000182.1, read on the forward strand.
GCAGTCCATGCCGGACGCCAGCCCGGTCAAATGGCATCTTGCCCATACGACCTGGTTCTTCGAAACGTTCCTGCTGGAAAAATACCTGCCCGACTTCGTGCCGTACATGCCGGTGTTTCGCAAGATGTTCAACTCCTATTACAACGGCGTCGGCGAGAAACATCCCCGCGCCCGCCGCGGCATGCTCACGCGCCCGCCGCTGCACGAGATCCTGCTCTATCGCAAGAAGGTCAACGAACACATGCAGGTACTGTTCGAGCAACATGGCGAGGACACGGGCTTTTGCGCAATGGTCGACCTCGGCCTCAACCACGAGCAGCAACACCAGGAATTGCTGCTCACCGATGTCAAGCACCTGCTCTCGCTGAACCCGCTGCGCCCCGCGTATTTCGAGCAGGAAGATCCCGACGCCTCGGCTACGCCCGCGCTCGAATGGCTGGCCTTCGATGGCGGCGTGGTAAACATCGGGCATGACGGTAACCATTTTCATTTCGACAACGAGCGGCCGGCGCATCGCCAGTATCTGAATCCGTATTTGCTGGCGTCGCGGCTCGTGACGAACGGGGAATTCCTCCAATTCATTGCGGACGGCAGCTATCGCGATCCGCGCCTGTGGCTGTCTGATGGTTGGGACTGGCTGCACGCAAACGATGTTGCGCACCCGATTTACTGGGAGCGTGATGACGATCGCTGGCATGAGTTCACGCTTGGCGGCCAGCGACCGATTGTATTGTCGGCGCCCACGTCCCATCTTTCGTACTACGAAGCGGATGCCTTCGCACGATGGGCGGGTGCGCGATTGCCCAGCGAAGCCGAGTGGGAACATGCCGCCCGCCTCGCGCACATCGCGGACGATGATCGCGACCCCGCGAGCTTGCGCCCGCAGCCCGCATCACAGGTCTCGGGCTTGCAGCAGATGTTCGGAGAAGCGTGGCAGTGGACACAGTCCAGCTATACGGCCTATCCCGGCTATGCGTGGCCGGAAGGCGCCATCGGCGAATACAACGGCAAGTTCATGGTGAACCAGTACGTGCTACGCGGCAGTTCCTGTCTGACGCCGACGGGCCATAGCCGCATGACCTATCGCAATTTCTTTCCCGCGACCGCACGCTGGCAGGTGACGGGCATCCGCCTGGCGAAAGACGGCGCTACCGCTATCTAGTGCCTCCTTCTGGACTAAATCTCATCACGAAGAGCACGCGCCGCGAGCGGCATAAGTGTGCCCTTAAGAACACGAAATGGCACGAAGAAAGGCAAGATCGGAAGGAATGCGCCCTGCTTACTTGGCGATCATAGCCACTGTGAATGGGGACCATTAGAACCAAGCAACGGCAGATTAGCTTTTCGCTTTTCTTCGTGTCCCTTCGTGCTCTTCGTGCTCTTCGTGATGAGATTTAAGATTTTCAGGAACTCCTGAAACTTACTTCCCGCTAAATTTCGTCGGACGCTTGTCCTTGAAACTGCGCAACCCTTCCTGAAAATCGTCCGACGCGAGCAAGCGCGTCTGGGTCTTGCCGAACGACTTTGCGGCAGCGAGCGGACTGTCGAGCAACGCAGTGCGCGCATTCTCGATTGTCGCGCTCACCGCCAGCGGCGCCTGCGCCGCGATGCTGCGAGCGATTTCGATGGCGCGCTCCTTCTGTTTGCCGGGCTCGACAAGTTCCTGGACGAAACCGAAGCGCAGCGCAGTCGCTGCGTCGAATTCGTCACCCGTCAGAAGATAACGCATGGCGTTGCCCCAGCCTGCGCGCTCGACCATGCGGATCGTGGCGCCGCCAGTCGGCATCAGGCCGCGCTTGACCTCGAGCTGCGAGAATCGTGTATCACGCGCAGCGATCACGATATCCGCGGCAAGCATCATCTCGATGCCAAGCGTGAAGCAGACGCCATGGACGGCAAACACAACCGGCTTGGTGCGATAAGGCGGCCGTGATTCGAACGGATCGATCTCACCGGCCTCGACCAGCAGGGTGTCACCACCGAGGAAGGGTGCGACTTTCGGCAGGTCGAGCCCGGCCGTGAAATGCGCGCCTTCTGCGAACACCACGGCGCAACGCGCCGCCGCCTCACCTTCATACTGCGTATACGCCTGCGCCATGCCGCGGAGCATGAAAGGCGTGAAGCCGTTCAGTTTCGCCGGCCGGTCGATGCCGATCAAAAACAGCCCGTCGCTGAGTTCCGTCGTGATCCGGCCATCGGCCGGATCGCTTTGTTCGTTCATTTTTTTAACCTCAATCCTCTAACCCATCAATCTAAGTCTTATCACGAAGACACGAAGAGCACGAAGAAACACGAAGAAGTGCGAAAGCACATGAGGAGGGCAAACTGGACCGTGTTGTGGGTGGTGCCTGACATCACCAAAAAACAAGCGATACTTTCGGAATCTCCCGCGTCTCCTCAGGTTCTCTTCGTGTTTCTTCGTGATCTTCGTGTCTTCGTGATGAGCATTAAGCTCTAGAGTGTTACCGCCCTAGACTTATAAGAATCCCGCAACTCCCGCTTTAGCACTTTGCCGATCGCGCTACGCGGCAGCGCATCGATGAGCTCGACGGCGGCGAGGCGCTGTGTCTTGCCGACCTGGCCGTTGGTCCAGTCGAGCAACGCCTTAGCCAATTGCGGATCGCGCCGTTTCGCCACGACGAAGGCGATCGGGGTTTCGCCCCAGCGCTCCGAGGGCACGCCGACCACCGCGGCTTCCGCCACGTCGACGTGAGTGCGGAGTACCGCCTCGAGATCGCTCGGATAGATGTTGAAGCCACCCGAGATGATCATGTCTTTCTTTCGATCCATCAGGACAAGAAAACCGTCCTCATCGAAACGACCGACATCGCCGGTGCGGATGAATCGCTTGCCGCTCGGGTCGTACCACTCGGCTTCCGCCGTTTTCACGGGCTGGTTGTGATACCCGATCATGATGCCTTCCGAATGCCCGACGATCTCGCCGGTGGAACCCGGCGGCAGCTCGCGGCCTTCGTCGTCGATCAATCGGATGTCGTGCCCGGGCGCGGGCATGCCGACCGTGTGCAGCTTGCCGGGATGCTTGCTCGCTTCCAGCACGCAGGTGCCGCCGCCTTCGGTCAT
>JBDTTE010000183.1:0-7830 GCA_039930785.1 Betaproteobacteria bacterium
ATGCGGTCGCGATAGCGGCCCAGCGGATGCTTCGACATGCCCTCCTCGTATTTCACGGCCAGGCGATCCGGCAGCGTTTTTTTCATTTCGGCGAGGCTCGCGCCATCCGCGTGCGCCGACTTGATGGCCGCAACCAGGTCTGCAAGATAGCCGCGGAAAAATGCCAGCTGCGCCTTTGGCAGGACGCCGCCGTGCCCCGGAATGATGTGGTCAAAGTCGAAGCGGTCGAGCACATCGAGCGTACCGACCCAATCTTCCGGAAACCCGTCATTCATGTAAGGCATCCAGTCGATCAATGCGTCGCCCGTCGCGACCACTTTTTCCTTCGGCAGGTGGATGAAAACGTCGCCGTCGGTATGGCCGCGTCCGAGCAGCAGGATCTGGATCTCGCGATCCCCGACAACCAAAGAAACCGTCTTGTCGAACGTTCGCGTCGGCAGCGCGGGATGGAACTGCTCGAGTTCCTTCATGTAAGCCTCGGTCTGCCGCAGATTGGCTTCGAGGCGCATTTTCTGTGCGGGATCGGTGGCGGAGGCGAGTTCATTACCAAGTTGCTCGATTTCCCCGGGCAACGCCTTGCGCTGCACATCGACGTTCGGGATGCCACCGTTACCGGCGCCGGGCCGGGTCAGGTTATCGAGTGTGCGAGCGGACGAGATGATCTCCAGGCCGGGATAGGCCTCCTTGTAAGTCTGGTTACCCTGCCAATGATCCCAGTGGAAATGGGTGTTGATGACGCGCTTGATCGGCTGCTTCGTGATAGCCCGCACTTCGTTGTACAACGCCATGGCCGCGGAGGGCTTGGAATGCGAATCGACGACGACGACGCCGTCGTTCGTAAGGATCACGGCGGCATTGCAGTTGACCTTGTAGCGCGGCGCGGCGATTGCCGCATAGATGCCATCCGCCACCGGCTTGAGTTCGAACAATTCGCTGCCGGCCGTCGGTGCATCCGCCGCCATCGCGCAACACGGATGCAAATGATCGAGCGCCTGGACAGCAGCGAGGGCCGCGCCCGAACCGATCAGGAAATCGCGTCGCGACCAGGATGATTCGCCCTTCTTCGGGGATGAAGCCATGTCCGCCTCCTCGCTTTATTGTTGCGGCGCATCGCGTGCAATCGCGCCGGATGTCCTGAAAGTGAGCCTACAGGATTGCCGTTATCATTGCCGGCACGCCCCCACCGCAACGTTCCGGAGATTCGCTCCATGAAGATCGACGCCATCGACCACATCGTGCTGACCGTGAAGGACATCGATGCGACCTGCGCTTTTTACGCGGAAGCGATGGGCATGAAAGTCGTGAAGTTCGGAGAAGGACGGGTGGCGCTCGCGTTCGGCGCACAGAAGATCAACCTGCACCAGGCAGGCCGCGAATTCGAGCCGAAGGCGGATCGCCCTGTAGCGGGCTCGGGCGACGTCTGCTTTGTGACTTCCGTTCCAATCGCCGATGTGCTCGCACATTTGCAAAAGAACGGCGTGGCAGTGATCGAGGGTCCGGTCAGGCGCACCGGGGCCGTGGGTACCCTGATGTCGGTGTATTTCCGCGACCCGGACCTGAACCTGATCGAGGTTTCAAATTACATTCGCGACTGAGGCCGCTGCGCGGACTCGCGTGCAACGCGACCACGTTTAGCCTTACTCGTCCTGACCCGAGGACGCAGCAGCCGCTGTTGCAACAAGGCGAGCACCGCCGCTTCCTCGGGATTCAGTTCGTGCACGTGCTCCGCCAACGCTTCTTCCGCGCGTCGCTGCACGGCGTCGAGCATCGAACCTTCCAGATAGCATTCCATGATCGCCGGATGGATGTAGCACTTGCGACAGATCGTGGGGGTGTTGCCGAGCCGGGAGGCAACGGATCCGATGGCGCGCACCAGATTTTTCTTTGCCTGCGCTTGCGAATCGAATTTCTCGAATTCCCGCAGCGCCAGCGCTGCAAGCAGGGTGCCGGCCCAGGTCCGAAAATCCTTGGCGGTGTAGTCCTGACCCGTTATCTGCCGCAGATACTCATTGACGTCCGCGGAATCCACGGAGTGGCGACCGCCTTCGTCATCCAGATACTGGAACAGTTCGAATCCCGGAATGTCGCGGCAACGGCGCACAATGCCGGCCAGCCTGCGATCGGCGACTTTAATGTTGTGCCTTACGCCGCTCTTTCCCCGAAACTGGAATTCGAGTCGGGCGCCATTGATGCGCACATGCTTGTCGCGCAAGGTGGTCAGGCCAAACGAACCGTTACTGCGTGCGTATTCCTCATTGCCTACGCGCATCATGGTCGTTTCCAATAGGCGCACGATCGTCGCGAGGATTTTCTCGCGAGGGAGACCCGGAAGCGCAAGGTCCTTGTCGACGTGGCGCCGGATTGTGGGCAGCGCATTGCCAAACGAGATCAGGTGTTCGTACTTGTTCTCATCGCGCACGCTGCGCCATAGCGGGTGATAGCGATACTGCTTGCGGCCTTTTGCATCCCGCGCCGTGACCTGGATATGACCATTCGCCACCGCGCAGATCCACACGTCGTTCCACGCGGGAGGAATGACCAGTGATTTGATGCGTGCGAGCGTTTCCCGCTCTCGTACGACGCGGCCATGGGCGTCACGGTAACGAAATCGATCGCCTACTCGCTCGCGCTGCAGTCCGGGCGATGCGTCAGACACGTAGCGCAACCCGACCTTGCGCGCCGATTGGATCGCGGTTTCGCGCTCCGAAGCAATGCCTGCCGCCCCACCTTGATCCAACCCATCCGGCACCCGTCGACGTCGACGTAGTCGTTGCCCATCTCTCCCGGTATTGATTGTGTGCTTCATGGATGCCCGACAATGCAAGCCATGTGCCACAGCGCTAAGCACTTGATTGGTTGCAGCGATGTCTTGCCCGCACGGGCGTCGGCAGGGAAAATATCGGTAAAGCCTGCTCGCCGGTGGCAAAAGATTTCCGCTGGCAGGATTGACGCGTGCGCGCCGCTTTGGTCTTATGGGGAGTTACCCTTTGCTGGAGTAAACCACTTGTTTGCACGAATCAATTTTCTGGCGGGACTGGGCATGCTGGTGCTGGCCGCCTTTTACTTCGTGGGCGTCTATCTCATCCTCGTGCCGATCTCCAGTTTCGCGCCCGTCTGGGGCAGCTACCTCGGCGGGGCGCTTGTGCTGATCGCGATGGGAATCACGGTGCAACTGCTGGCCACTGCGATGAGCGGATTTGCGGGCGTGGCACGCTACGTGTCCGGCCGTTCATCCGCAGCGCTGTTTTTCGCCGCCCAGTTGGCGCTGGTTTGCGGCCACGCGTTGACGATTTATTCGGTGGCCGGGCTGGTCGCTGAATCTCCGCCGGCAACCATCGCCGTGCTCCTGCTCACGGTTGCGCTCTACGTGACGGGCGTTGCGCTAGCGCTCTACGAATGGAAGCAGCGCACCGCCCTTCCCGCCTGAAGGCGCGACGGGTACGACGAGTCAGCCAAGTCCGAGTTTTTTCTTCATCGCTGCCGTTAATCTCTGCGGCTTCGCGCCCGTCGCCCACGCATCCTTTTTCAATCCCTTCAGGCGCGACGGCAACGAAACGATGTTCCACCGCGCTGCCGACTTCAGTTCGTCGAGCTCTTCCCACGCCACCGGCACCGACACGGGCAGGCCCGGTCGAGCGCGCGCCGAATACGCCGATACCGTGCTGGCGCCACGCCGGTTGCGCAGATAGTCGACGAATATTTTCTTTACGCGATTATTCGCGCCCATCTTCGCGCTGAATCGATCGGGCAATGTGTCGGCAAGGTGGCGCGCGACCGCTTGTGAGAATGCGATGACCTCATCCCAGTCGTTGCGCTGCGCCAGCGGAACGACTACGTGCAGGCCCTTGCCGCCGCTGGTCTTAACGTTGCTCTCAAGTCCGAGTTCCTGCAGAAGGGAACGTGTAAGCCGCGCGGCTTCCACCATCGTCTTCCATTTGAGTGCCGGGTCCGGATCGAGGTCAAAAATCATGCGATCCGGATTCTCGATCGCTTTCGTCGTGCCGTTCCAGGTATGCAGCTCGATCGCACCCATCTGCACGGTACCGACCAGCGCTTTCACCGAATCGATCGCCATCAGTGCCGGATGACCGGAATCGTATTTGCGATCCAGCAAGCGGATGCCCGGAATCTTCATGTGCTCGGCGTGCTTCTGGAAAAACAACTCGCCCTGCGCGCCATCGGGACCTCGCAGCAGCGCGACCGGCCGATCTGCGAGCTGCGGCAGGATCCACGGCGCAATGGCTTCGTAATAGCGCGCCAGATCCAGTTTCGTGGACCCGCTGTCCTTGTCGATGATTCTTTCGGGATGCGTGATGCGTACCTGCGCGACCTCATCCAATCGTGCTTCCGGTTTGGTTTCGCTGGCTTTCCGGGCAGGCGCTTTCGTTCGCGGCTTGGCTTTTACCTTGTTCACGATTTTGGCGTCCTTCACGGCTAATGGCGCCTCGACGCCCACGTCCTTCGCCGGCTTGTCGGTGCGCAGTCCGTGGAACACCGCATGCCTGACAATGCCGTCGCTCGTCCATTCGGCAAAGGATATCTCGGCAACGAGCTGCGGTTTGATCCAGTGCACATCGCGGGCCGATTGCCCGGTCGGCAATTCATCGAATGGCACTCGCTCGGTGGCGAGCGCCTTCATGCGCGCGTACATGGATTTCAGGATGTTGTCGTCGAAGCCGGTGCCGACGCGACCCGCGTAGCGCAAAGCACTGCCTTTCTCATGCACCCCCAGCAGCAGTGAGCCGAACCCGGAGCGGCTGCCCTTCGGATCGGTGTAGCCCACTATCACAAACTCCTGGCGGCGCTTGCACTTGAGTTTGATCCAGGTCTTGGCCCGCCGTGATTCGTAAACTGAATCGCTGCGCTTGCCGATGACGCCTTCGAGCGAAAGCTTGCAGGCCGTGTCGAGGATGCGCTCCGGCGTCTCGCGGAAGTCTTCGCTGAAACGAACCGGGCCGTCGTCGCGCGAGGCAAGCAGGCGTTGCAGCAATGCGCGGCGCTCGTGCAGGGCCACTTTCGTGAGGTCATAGCCACCGTAGAACGGCAGATCGAATATGAAGTACTGGATGCTGTCGGTCTTCTCGCTATCGAACGCGTTTTGCAGCGCCTGGAAGCTGGGCACATGGTTGGCCCCCTGCACGACGATTTCGCCATCGAGCCACGCAGAACCCAGCCCCAGGCTCTGCACCGCTTGAGCCAGCGCGGGCATCTTTGCCGTCCAATCATGTCCATTGCGCGTGACCAGTTTTACGGTTTCGCCGGAAACCCTCGATACGAGGCGATAGCCGTCGAACTTGATTTCATAGGACCAGTTGCCCTCCGTGGGCGCAGACTCGACCAGCGTCGCGAGCTGCGGTTTGAGTACCGCTGGCAGTGCGGCCTTGCGCGCGCCTTCAAGCGCCGCAACGGTGGATGCCGCGGTGGTTTCCGGCGCAGCGGCTTTGCGCCTGGAATTGCCACGTGATGCCGAGGTCTTCTCCCCCTTCTGCGTTGGCTTTGCTTGCACCGCTGCTTTGCCATGCACCTGCTTCGACAACCACACGCGCGGTTTTCCGCCCGGTGTCTTCGCAATGACGCTGTCGGGAAGCGCCTCGGTGATACTGTATTTGGCGGAAGGCCGGGCAACGTCATCGCGCTCCTTGATGAGCAGCCATTGCTCCTTGTCGCCCGAGCCCGGCAACCGCGTGCGCACCAGCGTCCATGCGCCGTGCAGCTTTTCACCGTCGAGGCGGAATTTGAGTTTGCCGGCGCGATAGCTCTTTTCCGCATCGCCGATCGGATGCCAGGTGCCGCGATCCCAGATCTGTACCTGGCCGGCGCCGTAGTGTCCGTCCGGAATAACGCCTTCGAAACCGCCGTATTCCAGCGGATGATCCTCGACATGCACAGCGAGCCGCTTGTCCGCCGGATCCAGGCTCGGCCCCTTGGGCACGGCCCAGCTTTTCAGGGTACCGTCGAGTTCAAGGCGAAAGTCGTAGTGCAGGTTTCGCGCGGCATGTTTCTGGATGACGAAGCTCAAGCTTCGATGGCGCGCAGCCACGGCGCCCTTCGGTTCCGGCGTCCGCCCGAAATCGCGCTTGCGATGATAGACAGCGAGCTTGTCGGCCATGGTTCCTCCTGCTTCAGGATGCGCGGCGACGCTTCGCCGGCGTCGCCGTCCGCGCCTTTGCCGCCGGCGCCTTGCGGATTTTCGCGGCAGGCGCCTTCGCCGTCCCGCCGCGCTGGCCGTTCAGGCTGCGTTTAAGTAACTCGGTCAGGTCAATGACATTGCTAGGCGCGGTTTCCTCGGGCGCCGCCTCCGGCGACTCTACCAATTCGGTCTTTCCCGCCTTCACCTTGCGCTTGACCATCGCCATGATGTCATCGCGAAACGTGTCCCGGTACTGCGAAAGATCGAGGCGTTCGTTCATGTCGCCGATCAGTTGCACGGCCATCTGCAGTTCCTTCTCGCGAATGCCCGTCGACTTGACGCCTTCGGCCGGCAACTCGATGTCCTTGACGTCCCGCAACTCGCTGGACCAGCGCAGGGTGTTCAGCACCAGCGCATTGCCGGAAGGTATCAGCGCGGCGAGGTGCTGCTTGGTATGCATGACCACGAGGGCGATGCCGATCTTTCCGGTTTTCTTCAGGGCCTCACGCAGCAGCGCGTAGACTTTTTCGCCCTTCTTATCGGGCGCCAGGAAGTAAGGCGTCTCCAGGTACAGGAACGAGACTTCCTTCAGGTCGGCGAAACAAAGGATGTCCACGCTTTGTGTGGCCTTGGGATTGGCGCCACGGATTTCCTCGTCGCTCAGCACGACGTAATGCTCCGGTTCGTACTGGATGCCGCGCACGATGAACTGCTTGTCGACTTCCTTGCCGGTCTCCTTGTTGATACGCTTGTAGCCGATCGGTGCCATGGAGCGTTTGTCCAGCCAGTCGAAGTCGATACTGTCGCTGGTGGTCGCCGGATAAAGGGCGACGGGTATGTGAACGAGGCCGAAGCTGATGGAGCCTTTCCAGATGACTCGGGGCATGATGGGTTTCCGGTTTGGGTTGCGCCTGCGCCTGCTAACGTGCGTGCCTGGCTGGTGCGTGCAATCGGTATGCCACCGGGGGCGTTCGATGCCCAACGGCGGCGAACGCGCGAAGTAACGGTCTCGCCACACACCTGTTCGTGTAAACCGTACACCGCCGGTTGGAAAATATACAGATGCATGCAACTGCGACATGGGCTCCACCAGGCCGGATCTGGACGATTGGCCACTCAACGCTCGCGGCCGACGACTTCCTCGCCCTGTTGGCCGCGCATTCAATCGAAATCGTGGCGGACGTGCGCCGCTTTCCCGCATCGCGCCGCCACCCCCAATTCAATTCTGCGACCCTGAGCAGGTTACTTTCGGATGGTGGGGTCGGTTACGTCCATCTGGCTGAGCTGGGCGGCCGTCGCGCGCCCGCGCCGGATTCCATCAATACCGGCTGGCGCGATCCCGGTTTCCGCGGCTACGCCGACTACATGCAAACGCCCCTGTTCGGGGATGGCATGGCGCGCCTGCTGGACGCAGCGACGCAAAGGCCTTGCGCCGTAATGTGTGCGGAGAGGCACTGGACGAGCTGCCATCGCGGCCTGATCGCCGACGCACTCAAGGTATCAGGCATCGAGGTGATGCATATCGTCGATGCAGGTCGCGTGGAAATCCACCCGTGGACGAAGCCCGCGCGCATCGTCGACGGGCTGTTGACCTACACCCCGGCCTCGCCTCTTCAAGCCAGTCTCGATCTCTAGACCGTAAGTTCAGGAGCGTTGACGCAAAGGGCGCAAAGGAAAAGCAAGAAAGGTTCGCAAAGGAG
>JBDTTE010000184.1:0-7666 GCA_039930785.1 Betaproteobacteria bacterium
TCGCCGGCTACAAGTGCCCGCGTAGCGTGGAGTTTCGCGATGCCTTGCCGATGACGGGCGCCGGAAAAATCCAGAAGACCGAACTTCGCAAGCCGCATTGGGAAGGCTGCGCGCGCGCGGTGAATTGATCGGCGTTGGCGAGACCAATGTGGCGGGACCGCCGGTCGCAATTCACGTGTCCGGATTCCACTGAAAAGAAGTGCGCGCGATCACACCCGGCTTTAGCCGGCGATCCGGCCCGTAGTCCGCGAGAGGATGAAAGAACAGCGGTTCGTCGCTCGAGAGCGTGTCCATGCGATGCTGGAATGCCGTGAGCAGATCGGCTCGTCCCGCCTCGTCGATCAATCCAATGCCGTGCGCAATGAAGGGTGGCAGCACGTCGAAGCCAACATAACGCAGCACGCCGTTATGGATCGGCCACAGGATGCGGTGGATATCGCCGTCCATTCCATCGGGAGCGAATACGCCCCCTTGGGCGCCCGTGGTAACGGATACGAGGGCCCGACGACCGTTCAGCAAACCGTTCTCGAATCGCTGCGTGGGCGTATACGCAAATCCGTAAGTCATGACCCGATCGATCCAGCCCTTGAGAATCGCGGGCGGCGCGAACCACCACATCGGAAACTGGAGGATCAGCACATCGCACCACATCAATTTTTGCTGTTCCAGTGCAATCTCGGGCACGTAGCCCGGGCCCGACAATGCGTGCTTCATTTCCGCGCGATACTCGTAGACTTCGGTATTCGCCCGTTCCACATAATCCGCGGGCCCCGCGGACGGGTCGAATTGCGAGGCGTAGAGGTCGGAAATCTCCACCTGGTGACCAAGTTTTTCCGTGCGATCGATGGCGGCTTGCAGAAGTGCACCGTTAAATGATCTGGGTTCGGGATGGGCAAAGACGAACAATATTTTCATACTCGGCAATGTGGTTTTGTTTTGGTTGGATGGAACAATCCAGCCAGGTTGAACAATGAGTGCAATATGCCACGCCTGAACGCGACCCGCGCGTGGCGAAAATAAGGTGATCCCTTGAAACGCATGCTTCGTCTGACCGTTTTCTTTCTATGGTTCGGGTTGTCGGCTAATTCTTTCGGTGCCGATCCCGCCGACACGTCTGGTGTTGTCGAAGTGCCCGGATGGCGACTGGGAGACTGGGACGCAGTGATCCGTCTCGAATTGTCCAAGGCCGACGCGGCACTCAATCTGCCGGCGGGCGAGCGCGGTGAATTCGTTTCGGAAAAATTTCCCGTCGCCATCGAAAACCTCGTTTACGCGTATCTGCAGAAAGGCGAGGACGACGCGGCGGCCGCGCAGGTGCAACGACTTCGATCGATGGCAGCACTCGCGCCGACCCCGGAAACGGCTTTTCATCTGGCTTCGACGCAAGCGCGCTATATCTTGGAAAGGCGCGACTGGAATGCGGCCGTGCAGGACGGTCCCCGCGAGCCCGCCGCTGCTGAACAGGATCGCCTTTGGTTACCTGAAGCGATTGCGCGGTTCGTTCACGGTCTTGGCGCGGCGCATCTGGGAAAACTCGATGAGGCGCGGGCCGAGCGGGCGCATCTCCAGAGGCTGGAAGAGGCGGCGCGCAAAGCGGGAGAAGATTCCGGCGCTCGCGATATCCAGGTGCTCGGCCTCGAACTCAGCGCGTGGCGCGCGCACATGGAAGGGAAGGCGGAGTCGAGCGTGGGCTTGATGATCGAGGCGTCCGAACTCGATCCTTCCACGCCGACGAACGCCGCGTCGCTGGCGCTGCTTCTTCCAGCCAACGAACTCCTCGGCGACATGCTCATGGAACAAGAGCAGGCGCCGGCCGCGCTTGTCGCCTACCAGCGCTCGCTGGAGCGCTACCCGCGGCGCTTCAACAGCCTGCTCGGTGCCGCGCGCGCGGCGCGTACTGTGGGCGATGATTCGCTCGCCCGCATTTATTATCAGGATCTTATTGCGGTTGCACAGGAAGGGACGCGCAAGCCGGCCGTGCTCGAAGCGCAAAGTTATTTAAAGCAGAGACGTTGATCGCGAGGGGTGTACCCTGCAATCTGAAGCGAAGCCTGCCCGAGAATTTGGTATTTTTACGTTTTTTCCCCGCCACCCTCCTGAGTTGTCCCGCGCAAACGCGCGCTACGACCGCTACTGAAGACAATCATGCTTGCAATCGTCCTGAAGCTCCTCGGCATATTGATCACGACCTCCGGTGCCGTCCTGGCCCTGATCGGCGAGACGACGAAGGATCACAAGTTGACGAGCCGGGGAACCCTGGCGATGGGGCTGGTGATTGTCGGCTTCTTTACGTCCATGGCCACGGAGTTCACGGCGGCCTACTCTTCGAAAACTTCCGAGCGATGGGAGGTGGCCAAAAGCCTGCCCATCACCGTCGTCATCTATAGCATTCTCTCGAAAAAGCCGCAGACCGCAACCGAGCTCGTCGCCACGTTGAACAAGATGAAAGTGTCGTACGTTGCATTCACGGGAGCCGACGCACTGGTGCGTAATGTCTCGCTGCACTGGGAGTTTGACCCGACCAAAGCCAGCGTGGAGGAGGCGACCACGCTCGAACTGGTATCCAGCAGGGGAAGGATGGTCGCCAGCAGGACCAGTTTGAGCCTGCGAACGTCGATGGGATGGTCGACCTCCGTCCTTGACGATTGGACGCAGGACAACTTCAGAACCAATGTCGGGGGAATTGAGTCCAGGGTGTCGTGGCAGGATCATGGGTTCGGCCCCTCTTTATCCGAGGTGGGGCAGCTGAGCCGGCTGAATTCATTCAGCGTGATTGTCCCCGACGAGAATTACCTGGACCAGTTCGAGAAGGTGACGATTACCTTTCTTACGGTGGGCGAGGCCTCGTTCACACTGGATCTCAAACGCCTGTCCTATCTCAAATTCACGGACACGACGCTTACCCCGAACACTGTTGGCCGGTCGGCCATCCTCGACGGGGCAACGCTGATCGACATGTGGCGAGGTAGTGTCAGTTTGTAGCTCACACGGACTGCAAGCACAAACTAGACTGGTACAGGGGAGAGCGGACTGTCCGAATCGCGTTCCCGCGGCGGCCGTTCGTCCATGAACCATTGCAGCGTGAACGCCGTCAACCCGATCACGATCAGCGCGCCCCAGGCGAAGTTGTAGTTTCCGGTCCGGTCGAACAGCGCCCCGCCCATCCACGCGCCGAAGAACGAGCCGACCTGGTGGCTGAAGAACACGATGCCGTAGAGCGTGTTGAAGTGTGTCAAGCCGAATACCCGTCCGACGATGCCCGTGACCAGCGGCGCGACACCCAGCCACAAAAATCCCATTGCCGAGGCAAACACGAGCGTCGAGGTCGCGGTGACGGGTACCAGCAGGAACACGACGATGAACAGCGTACGGAACAGATAGATCATTGCGAGCAGGTGTTTCTGGCTGTAACGTGCACCGAGCAAACCGAAGGTGTAGGTGCCGATCGTATTGAAGAGCCCGATAAGCGCCAGCGCGCTCGCGCCTACGCCGGGCGCGATACCGCAATATTCAAGATACGACGGCAGGTAAGTTGCGATGAATACGAGCTGGAAACCGCAGGCAAAGAAGGCGATGGTCATGTAGATGAAGCCGCGGTGGCTCACGGCCTCGCGCACTGCGTCGCCGAGATTCTGCTTGGTTGCCGACGGATTGTCCTGGGCCAGCGGTTGTTCGCGGATCGCCAGGGAAAAGATCGCCATGGAAGCCGCGATCGCCGCGAAAGCCACCATGGCCGCTTTCCAGCCGAGGCCGTTGATCATTCCCTGGCCGAGCGGCGCGAGTACCATCGTGCCGAGCGAGCCGGCTGCGGCAACGAGGCCGACGGTCTGGCTGCGTTTCTCCGGTGGGGTGGCGCGGGACACGGTGCCGATGAGGACCCCGAAACCGCAACCCGCCGTGCCGATCCCCGCAAGAGTGCCGGCGATTTCGAGCCCGCCCGGCAAAGCCTTCGTGAACACGAGCAGCAGCAAGCCGCCTGCGTAGAGTAATGCCGTGGCGAACAATACCGGCCTCGCGCCGTAGCGATCTGCCAGCGCGCCCACGAAAGGTTGCGATATGCCCCACACGATGTTCTGCAGCGCAATGGTGAAACCGAATGCCGCTGCGGAAATGCCAAGCTCGGCGGTCATAGGGCGCATGAAGAGCCCCAGGCTCTGGCGCAACCCCATGCAGATCGAGATGATCAGCCCGCTCAGGACGAGCAGGATGATCATCGAGCGGCGCGGGTTGGTAAGGGCCATGATCCGTTACTCCTTGCAGACGGGAAGCGTTTCCGCATTAAAATCTGCGGGCGCGAAATTTTCAAACGATCTTTGTGCAGGGTAACGCATGCATTGCGGGAATGTCTGAACGGCGCGAATCCGGCTTGGCGCTTCCACTGAGATCCATACAAGGCGATATTCGATGACGATTCACCTCGATCACTTCATAGTCTCCTCCCGCAACCAGGTCGCGTCGGCAAAACTGCTGGGCGAACTCCTGGACGTGCCTTGGTCGAAATCGGGGATCGGCCCGTTCTCTCCGGTCTATCTCAACGATGGATTGACCCTCGATTTCATAACGACAGACGAAAAATTTCCAATCGAACATTTCTGTTTTCGCGTGGGCGACGAAGAGTTCGATTCCATCCTCGCGCGCATCCAGGCTGCCGGCATCGAATACCGCAGCACCGTGCGCGGACCCGTGGACCGGAAGTTCGATACGCAGTTTGGCGGCAGGGGCCTCTACTGGAACGTACCCGACGGGCACCAGTGGGAAATGTTGACCGTTAGCTACGCGCGCGAGCCGCGCTCAGCAGGATGAAACCGTGGTTGCCGCTTCTGGTTTATTTCGCGTTGACGGCCGGCTGCGGCATTTCGACCGATGCAGCAACTCGCCTGGCGTCAGATATCGAGGCAGGCGAAAGCCGACTGGGTCGGGAAGGCGGCGCCAGATATACCATCCAGCATCGCACGCCGTCGAAACCCGGCGAATGCATCGGACCCTACGTCGTGCAGCTCGACAAGGTCGGCGCGCTGATCATCTGGTGCAAGGATGAAGCAGGCAAGACCGTTTCCAGCCATAGCACGTCGTACCACGCACGGTTCGTCGATACGCCTCAAACGTATTTATTGGAAAAGCCCGGGGGTTCGACGCTGACCATCGATATCGAAAGGCGCGCAGGGCGGGCCGTTATCGCCAACGTTTATTAACCGCAGAGGCTCCGCTCGAGGCCATGCCGGTTGGGCGCGAACCGGCCGACTCACTGGTTAATTCGATTTGGGAATGGCTAGAGCGAAAAGCGATTTTCCCGCCATCACCGCAACAAATTGACGTCCGTTGATCTCATAGGAAACCGGCGGTGCGGTAATTTTTCCACCCAGGTGGATCCTGCGAATCACTTTGCCGGTATCGGCATCCAGAACAATGAAGTCGTCCTGATAGCCCACGAAGACCAGTCCCGATGACGTGGACAGGATGCCGCCGATTGCCTCGAAAATGGAATTTGCCCCATGCGCGAGGTTCGATTCCCATCGTATCTCACCCGTGCGGACATCGATGGCTTTGATGGCGACCGAGATGGGGGTGTTGCCGGCAGGCTGTGTCGTGCTCCCGACGACGGGATCATGTCGATTGCCCTCGCCGTCACTCTGAAAATACATGCTCGCCCCGTCCACCGTGGAAACAAAAAGCAAGAGGCGTTTGGCGTCGAAGGACGGCGGCCACCAGCTGGTTCCACCTCCAACATTCGGCCACACCATGCGCCCGGTCCGGGTCGGATGGGAGTCCTTGCGCATTGCCGGTCTTCCCGCCGCATCGAATCCTTCGTTCCAGGTTTGTTTGACGAAGGGCTTCGCCAGCAGAAAAGTACCCGTAGTCCGATCGAGAACGTAGAAGAAGCCGTTGCGATTGGCCATCAGTACGACTGCGCGTGGTTTACCTTCCCACGGAATCTCGGCGAGGACCGGCTGCTCCGCGGCATCCCAATCGTGGTCATCGCCGGGCGTGAACTGATAGTGCCAGCGTCGCGATCCGTTTTTCTCGTCGAGCGCGATGACGGAATTAGAAAAGAGATTGTCTCCGGCACGAGCGTCGGTTCGATACACGGGGGCAGGATTGCCCGCGCCCCAGAAAAGCGTGCCGGACTCGGCATCGTAGGTGCCGGTAGCCCAGGTCGACGCCCCGCCTTTTTTCCAGGATTCGCCTCCCCATGATTCGTGACCCGCCTCGCCTGGCTCGGGGACGGTGTGGAAGGTCCAGAGCTTCTGGCCGTCGCTGGCGCGGAAGGCGGAAACGAACCCGCGAATCCCGATCTCGCCGCCCGCGACCCCGACGACAATCTTGTCGCGCAGGGCCAGCGGCGTCCCGGTCATCGAATAACCTTCGCGTGCGTCGGCCACGGCTGCCTCCCACCGCTTCTGCCCCGTTGTCGTGTCGATCGCCACGAGATGCGCATCGAGGGTCTGCAGGAAGACGGCGTCGCCGAGGATTGCCACGCCGCGATTGACGGACCCGCAGCACAGGGAAACAGTGCCCGGCAGCGGCCGTCGAAACCGCCAGAGCAAATTGCCGTTTGCCGCATCGATGGAAACGAGACCGTCCGGTGTCTCGCTAACATAGATGCGCCCTTCATGGACGATGGGAGAAGCTTCGAGCGAAGGACTACCCGCACGCAGTTGTTCAACCCACTCGATCTGCAAACGGCCAACGTTCTTTTTCGTTATTTCCGCCAGGACGGTATGTCGATGACCTGCATAGTTGCCGCCGTACGTTAACCATTCCGCCGGATTCCTGTCGGCGTCCCGAATGGTTTCGAAAGGAACTTTCGCCACCGGAAGGGGTTTCGGCGCATCGGGCATCCCGTTCGCGCTCGATGCTTTCAGCGATAACGTCTGCAGGTAGGTGTGGATTCTCCAGATATCCTGTTCGTCAATCGTCTGCGCCTGCATTGCCGTGCCCGTGCTGCCCCAGCGAACGGTGGAGAAGAAGGACCAATCGGAAAGGCCGCTGCCCAATGCTGCAATCAGGTTCGGCGCGGTGTGACCTTCGCCGCTCGCGCCATGACAGTGGGCGCAATGTTCGGAGTACAGGTGCTTGCCCAGTTCGACCGCGAGGCGCGAAGCATCCGAATTGACGATCACCGCATTCGGATTCGGATTTTTCGCAAGCGGCTCCAGCGCAACGGGGCTTTTCGGCCTGAGCCAGAAAATCAGATCTCGCAGCGGCAGCTCCGGAATCTCGCCTGAGAATTTTGCGACGAGCACGGTCACCCGCCATCGCAAGGCGTCGATCGAATAGGCCGCCACCACTATCGAAGAACAGACTACGAGGAACAACGCAAATCCGAACCTGTGCCGCGCAAACATGATTGAACGATTGTTTTTATGGGAGCGAAACTGCACCCCGAACGCAAGCGAGTATAGCTAGCTCACCTTTCGCGGGACTGATCCGGGTCCGGCAAATATGTAAGCGGAATTTTTTACTTTCAGTACGTAAGCCCGAATAAAGGCCATCAGCCACAATAATAAAAACAGCCGCGATGACGGAATGCGATCCCATTCGTTGTTGCATCAAGTTTCTGCGAAGTTCGTCCCACCAGCCCCTTTTCCCGCTGACGGAAATATCAACGACCGATTGCCTGTGTCCTGAACTCGATCGTGGCGAAGGAGGTAGGTCTTGCCTGTTT